>CAKORZ010000009.1 GCA_934101685.1 uncultured Bacilli bacterium | reverse complement strand
AACTACCTCTTCCTTTATAAAATTAAAGTCTTTTATATTGAGTATAATTGAACCTATTACAAGTGGAAAAAGCAACATGAATGTAAATTTTTCACTATCCTCTTTATTTAATTTCTCTCTATAACACATAGACAAGCAAGACCCACTTCTAGAAAATCCTGGAAGTAAACCTAAACACTGCCCAATACCAATTTTAACAAAAGATTTTATTTTCAAATCTTCTATATTTTTATTACCACTCTTATTATTAACTAAATACAAATTCAAACCATTTAAAACAAGAAAAATGCCCACTAAAATACTATAACTAATAAAATACTCCAAATAATCATTAAGAAAATATCCTACTAAACAAGTAGGAATAAGAGTTATTATCATTCCTATCATAAATTTATATTCTTTAACATACTCTTTATTTCTTTTAAAAATATACTCATAATTACCTTTAATTAATTTAAAAATTATTTTTTTATAAAAAATAAATAATGCTAATAAAGATGCTAAATGAAGAATAAGTTCTAACCCCATACCTCTAGTCTCTATCTTAAATAATTTACTAATAAGAAGTAAATGCCCACTTGAAGATATAGGAAGTATTTCCCCCACTCCTTGTACTATACTTAAAATAATATATTTTAATAAAGTTATAAATTTTTCCATTATTATCCCTCATAAAAATATATTATCTAACACTTAAAACTATTTCCTTTTTATATAAATTATTAAATATATTCCACTGGGCAAAGCCAACAATTCTTATTAATAGGTTGTAATTTCTTTGACATGCATATTACTATCCCTGTATAAACATTATTAGAATATTTATTTAAAGCAGAAAAATTCTTATCAGGATTAGCAGGACTAACTCCTTTTTTTATTTCAATTGGATATAAGTTATCACCCTCAACATAAATTAAATCTATTTCTTTTTGATCTTTATCACGGTAATAATACAAACACATTTTAGGATCTATACCATGGCTTGTAAAATTTTTAATAATTTCGCTAACTACAAACGTTTCAAAAATAGCTCCACTCAAAGCTCCTGTTTCTAAAGTTTCTGCATTTGGGTACTTTGCAAGATAACTACATAAGCCTGTGTCCATAAAGTATAATTTAGGAGATTTTATAATTCTATTAGAGACATTTGAGTAATATGGTTGAAGCAAATAAATAATACCAGAAGATTCTAAAATACTAACCCAAGTTTTTATAGTTTTAGAATCTATTCCAATTTCTTTTGCTAATGTTGTATAATTCAATTCTTGGCCTGTTCTAACAGCTATATACTGCATAAAATTATAAAATTCAATTGATTTTCCAACATTTAATAGTTGTTTAACATCTCTTTCAATATATGTATTAATATAGGAAGAAAAATAACTATTTCTACTAGTAGAATCAGTAACTACACTAGGCATTCCACCATTAAATATTCTCTTAAATATGCTATTAACATCTTCTTTAATACTTATAGACTTTGATTTTAAATTTTCTAATTTTGGCAAAAATAAGGAATCATTGCTTTTATTTATTTCACTCAAAGAAAGAGAGTATAGGTTCAAAACACCTGCTCTTCCAGCAAGTGATTCACTAACATCTCTCATAACCTTAAATTGTTGTGATCCAGTTAACCAAAATAAAGGTTTAATAGGTTTATTGTTTTTTAATGAATTCAATTTTTCTTCATCAGCAATAATTTTAATATATGGTAATAAATTTGGAGCATATTGAATTTCATCAATTAATAGTGGAAATGAATATTGTTCCAAAAAATATTTAGGATCATTTATTGCTAAATTTCTCGCATCAAAATCATCTAATGTAACATAATTCATTTCTTTTTCTTTAATCATTTGTAACATCGTAGATTTTCCAACTTGTCTAGCACCAGTCAAAACAATAACTGGAAACTCATAAGATAATTTCTTTATTGTTTTTTCTATCATTCTTTTAATATACATAAAATCTCGACCTTTCCGGAATATAATTCCATTTTAGTCGATAAAAAAATTTTTTTCAAGTTTTTAATACTTTTTGCTAAAATTTCATACTAACTACAAAAAAACTATTCTGGCTTATGCAAAATAGTTTCTCTTGTTAATGAATAATAATATTTCTTATTTTCTTTTCTTTTTTTAAATTTTTTAAAAAACATTTTAATTTTTTGTTTCCAAGTAATCGCAATTACTCCCTCATTAATAACCTCTTCAATTAATTGCTTAGCTACTTCATATCCATGATTCATTCTCATTTTAGCTCTATCACCAATAAAATCCAAAGTTCCATCTATAATACCATAATCATTATATGGTGAAACAAAATCAATAATAGTAGTATTCTCATCTGCGCATTCATACGCAATTGAAAATTCCTTTAAAGGCACAACAAAAATAAGTTTACAACCTTTTTCCTTTAAAACCCTAACAGGGTTATTATCAACCATATATCCATCTCTATATTTTATCCCGTTAATAACAACAGGTTCAAAAACAACCGGAATAGCAGAACTTGCTAGCACTATCTTTAGAATTTCTTCTTTACTTCTTCCATTCAAACAAAAATTAGTAGGCGCATTAACAACACCCTTGCTAATAGGAGTCGCAGTAACATATGCTTTAATTTTGGAATTACTAACTTTATCAAAATCAACATTTTCCTCCGCTAGCTTTATAAAGCCTTCTCTAGAAAATAAACTCTTTTTAGTAAGAACTTCCTTAAAACTTTTTTTTGTTAACGCAACTTGTTTAGTAACATTTCCCCATACATTAATTGCATTATCTAAATCTCCAGTAAGAAACAAAAGTGAATTCAAAGATCCAATAGAAGTTCCACTTACATAAGTAATATATTTTTCTATTTTATATTCTCGTAAAGCTTTCCAAACACCAATTTGATAAGCTCCCTTGCCTCCTCCTCCACCTAAAACAAGGCCTATTTTTTGTTTCTTTTTCAATTTTAATTTCTCCTATACATTAAATCTGAAATACATTATATCGCCATCTTTAACAATATAATCTTTTCCTTCAATTCTTAGTTTTCCATTTTCTTTAACTTTTAATTCACTCTTATATTCCATTATATCATCATAAGTATAAACTTCAGCTTTAATAAAGCCTCTTTCAAAATCACTATGAATAATACCTGCACATTCTGGAGCCTTCATTCCTTTTGTAAAAGTCCATGCTTTCAATTCATCAGTTCCAGCAGTAAAATAAGTTTCAAGTCCTAATAAAGAATAAGTTGCTCTTGTAAGCATTTCAAGCCCTGAATACTCAACACCTAACTCTTCTAAAAACATTTTCTTTTCATCTTCCTCTAAACTTGCTAAATCAGCCTCTACTTGAGCACTAATAGGAATAACAATTGTATTCTCCTCCTTAGCTAGTTTACATAAATCATTATAATTCTTATTACTTGTAGGATCTTTAACCTCACTTTCGCTTAAGTTTGCTACATAAATTAAAGGCTTCAAAGTTAATAAATTAAAACTTTTAGCAAGTAAACGTTCTTCATCACTTAGTTCCACTACACTAGCTCTTTTTCCATCACTAAGCACCTTAATAAACTTATTTAATAAATTAACTTCAAATACAGCATCCTTATCTTTACTAGTTTGTGCTTTTTTCTCTATTTTAGCTAATCTTTTTTCTACTACATCTAAATCAGCAAACACAAGCTCTAAATTTATAATTTCAACATCTCTTAAAGCATTAACGCTACCTTCTACATGCACTATTTCATTACTTTCAAAACATCTAACTACATGACATAAAGCATCTACTTCTCTAATATTAGCTAAGAATTTATTTCCTAGCCCTTCGCCTTTACTTGCTCCCTTTACTAATCCTGCTATATCACAAAATTCAAAAGTTGCTCTAACAACTCTTTTAGGATTATAAATAGGAATCATATTATCAATTCTAACATCTTTAACTTCTACTACTCCAGTATTTGGATTAATCGTAGCAAATGGATAGTTACTAGCTTCTACATTTGAAGAAGTAATCGCATTAAATAAAGTCGATTTACCAACATTTGGAAGGCCTATAATACCTGCTTTTAAACTCATAAATAACACCTCTTTTAAATTATAACATCAAAAAAATATATTAAAATAAAATAAGCTTCTTTATTATAAAAAAGCTTATTTTTATTAACATTTAACGATTTAATGTAGTTCTTTTACCATTTATCATATCTATCATAAATGGCTCACTATAATATAAAGATAAATTATTAACTATAATAATTTCACTTTTCTTTCCACTAAACTTCATACTAGATAATTTCTTATAGTCTAATTCCTTAATTTGCTTATCTAAGTAACATCTAAATCCATTTTTATCATTAAGATATTCTATTTTATCAAACACACATTTTACCTTTAAAACATCATTTTTAGCATCATATATTCCTACTTTTCTAGACACAACATTTTCCACTATCATATATCTATTATTACTAGCTAACCATTCAACATTACTTAAAATATCATCTATCTTCAAAGTATCACCATTTTTCAAAGTAACCACTTCTCCATCAAAGTCACTCACATCATAGCTACTATGTAAAATAACCTTTCTAGTCTTAATATCAATTAGTCCATATTTACCATTTTCAAAATATAAATCAAATCTGCTCGTATTCATATCTTCACTACTTTCTTTGCACAATTATTATACCTTCTTACAAGGCTTAATTCAACTATAAATTTTAGTGAAGAGCTATCTTTTTTTTTATTTTTTATTTAGTAATTCAAGCACTTTCATTTTAGCAAAATTACTAAAAGCATAATTAACCCATTCAGGTTTAACATGGTTTTTATTATCACTTCTTACAGAAACAATCGCACCATTCTTTAACTTAGTATCAAATGATGATGGAATGCCATTAATATAAGCTTCTTTTAAGCCACTTCCTATTTTATCAGAAAGCTTAAAAGCAAAATCTAAAACAGTCGAACCAATAGGTAAAACAATAACTTCTCCAACTGTGTTATAAACATAAATATATTGATTATGATTAAAAATATCTTCTTGAAGTAATCTAACATATTCAGATGGATTAACCTTATCTTCACTATTAATTCTATCTAATTCTCTTATTATATTTAAATGGTTTCTAATATCCTCTTGTTCCTTATTTTGATTATACCCTTTACTCTCATCATATTGCCATTTACTAGCTACTCCAAAATTAAACAAATCATCCATTACTTTAGTAGATATAGCTATTTTACTAGGATTACCAACAGGATTTATAACAATTGTATGAATAGCTTGATACATATTAAATTTAGGAGATGTAATATAATCTTTTAATCTTCCAATTAAAGGAGTATAAATTGAGTGTATTATTCCAAGCGCTAAATAGCAATCCAAGTTTTTATTAACTAAAACATGGATTACATCTAAGTCATCTATTTCATCTAAAGTATGTTTGCCATCTTGAATAAATTTATATATTTTATATATTTCTTTATTAGTTCTATAAATCTCACATTTAATACCCATCGCATCTAATGCCTGAGTAATATTTTGACACATTGCATCTAAACTTTCCTTATATCTTTTATTATGATCTTCTACATAATAAACAATTTGGAAATACATTTCTCTATTTAAATAAAATAAACAAAGTTCTTCTAATTCTTTGGCTATTTTATTTAAACCAATGTATCTAGCAACAGGTGCATATAATTCTAAAGTTTGATTAGCAATTCTAACCTGTTTTTCTTTTTTCATAACGCCTAATGTACGCATATTATTTAATCTATCTGCTAGTTTAATAATAATAGTTCTTACATCATTACTCATTGCATGAAATACTTTTTGAATAGTTTTATCTTTACTATCTACTTGAGATGTACTTTCGCTAACACTAACCTTAGTTACTGCAGCTACTAAAGAAGCTATATCATCCCCAAATATCTCTCTTATCATCTCTTCATTAACATCTTCAACATCTTCTATTGTATCATGAAGTAATCCAGCTGCAATTGTATTAGGGCCTGCATGAAGTGAAACAATTATTTCAGCAGTCTCAACAGGATGCTTAATGTAAGGACTTCCATCCACTCTAAAAACACCCTTATGTTTTTCCTTTGCAAACTCATAAGCTTTACGTATTGTCATAAGATCATATGTATTAGTTATATATTTTTGGGCGTTAGCGTAGACCTTTTCAAATAGTGAATCAACCTCATCCATTAAGATCACCCCCAAAAAAGTATTTCTTTTATTATAGTATAACTTTAAAATAATACCAATATTTTACTTACTTTTAGGCATAAAAAGGCTTAATCTCTTCTTTAAGCAAGTAATTTCTACATCTTTAGCATTATAAGGATCTCCATCTAAATTCCAATCAACATTCTTATCAATGCCTATTTTTAAATGATCAGTACTAAAGACCATCAAATTATCATTTTCTCTAACACCATTAACTCCTCTTATAAATAATCTCCAAATATTAATAGGTGTTTTTACTTCAGGTTTTTTAACAACTACTACATCAAATTTACCATCACCAAGTTTATTTTTATAATTAAACTTAGAAAAACCACCAACTGATTTTGTATTTAAAATCATAACAAGAATAGCATCTTGTTTAATTTGCTTTTTACCAACTTGAAGATTTAGCATATAATCATCAACCTTAAATACTTGTTTAGCACCTTGCATAAAATAAGCCATTCTTCCATATTTCTTTTTCATTTTTGGAGTTGTCTTAAATGTCGCATCAGTATATGTTCCCATCGCACAAGCATAGGCATAATAGTTATCATTTATTTTGCAAATATCTATTTTTTCTTTATTACCTTCAACACATAAATTTATAGCCTTTTTAATATTACGGGGAATATTATAGTTGTTTGCCATATCACTTACTGTCCCTGATGGAATAAAGCCTAAAGTAGGTGCATTCTTGTTTTCTCCAATTCCCTTTACAACTTCACTAAAAGTACCATCTCCACCAGAAAAAATAAGAGAATCATATTTACCACAAGCCTCTTTTGCTAACTCTATTGTATGTCCTGCATATGCTGTAGGAACTATGTCTACTACATCATATTTCTCTTTTAATTTCTTTTCAATATATCCCATATGCTTCATAAGTTTTTTATTTTTACCACTTATAGGATTATAAATAAATAGACATTTCATAACACTTAAAACTCCTTTATGTTCAAATTTTCTATTATCATATTATCATAAATTTCTTTTAATGCAACCTTATTTTTTTCATCCCTATATGTCCATCCAATAACAAAATACCCCTTATCATGATATTTTTTAAGTAATTTATAATTACAATGATCAATACCATAACTAATAAAATGAGGTTTACTAAATACATTAAGCCACAAATGACTAAGTAAAAATCTCTTTATCTTAGATAATTTACTATCATAATAACTATAAGACAATTGTCCTCTAATAATACTCTTATCTTTTTTTCTAAAATATCTTAAAGTAAAAGGATTAAAACATACAATTACATATCTTCCTTTATATTCCTTTAATATTTCATAAACTATTTCTTCTAATTTACCTACTTTATTAGATTTTATTTCAACCATAACTCCTATTTTATTATTTATTAGTTTTAAAACATCAGTAAATAAAGGTACACCATCATTAGTAAGCTTTTTAACCTCTTCATAAGTTAAATCCTCTATATTCTTATTAACACCATACACCCTATTTAAATTAGAATCATGAGAAACAACAACCAAATTATCTTTAGTTAATCTAACATCTAATTCTACCCCTAAATTATCTTTAATAGCTTCTTCAAATGCTTGCATAGAATTTTCTTTTATATTTTCATTATGTTTCCCTCTATGATATAAAACACCATCTCTAAGCCAAGAAGCTTTTTCATTAAATTCTTTTATTCTTTTTTGAAGCATTTTCATCACTCCTTATAAACTCTTTTATTTTACTAACATATTCTAATCCATCTTCATAACCCATTTTATATATTTCATTTATTCTAGTAATATTTTTCTCCAAATTTCCAATATTAAGTTCTTCCTTAGGTCTTATAACAATAGCCTTATTTTCTTCTTCTAACTTCTCTAATAATTTTAAAGTTTCATTATATTTAAATCTTCTATTTTCCATTGTTTTAATTAAATTAGGATATTTTCTGTATCTAATCTTATTAAATTTCATTAATTTATTTTCTCCTAAAATAAATCCTTTAGGTCTTGTTAAAATAACTATATTACTACTAAAACCATCTTCTATTGCCTTTTTAACCGGTATTGAATCAGCATCTCCTCCATCACTAAGCACTAATCCATCACACTTAACTAAATGAGTAAATAAAGGCAATGCAGCACTAGCCTTAACATACTCAACATCTTTGTCTAAATCCCTTATAAGAGCATAGTGTGCTTCACCAGTTACAGCATTCGTACTAACAGCATAAAATTTCCCTACATATTTATTAAAAGCATCATAATCAAATGGATTAAGTTTTTTAAAAACATCATTAAAAATAAAGTCAGTATTAACAGCACTACCTTTAGTCAATATTCTCTTCATACTTATATATCTTTTATCACCTATATATGAAGTATTAATTTCATAAGTTCTTCCTCTTTGCCTAGAAATGTATGATAAAGCATTATAACAGCCTGCGCTAACTGCATATATATTATTAATAAAAATACCATTGTCCATAAAAGCATCAAGAACGCCACTGGTGTACATTCCTCTCATGCCTCCACCTTCTAATATTAAACTTATACTCATATGATCACCACACTATAATTTTAACCTTTATTTCAAAAATTAAAAAGAGTTAATGAAAATATTATCATTAACTCAATCTATAAAAAAAGGTATCAATCGATACCTTATTCATCAAAATTAACTTTGTAGTTATCTTTCTTAGCTTCCTCATCTGCTTCGTAGAATTCTTTACGAGTAAAGTTAAACATATTTGCTACTATTGAAGAAGGGAAAATTAAGATTGTTTTGTTATACTTATTTACAGCTTCATTATAGAACTTTCTTGCATAAGCAACTTTTTCTTCAATTGGGCCTAAATCGTTCATAAGTTTCATAAAGCTTTCATTTGCTTTTAATTCAGGATATTGTTCGCTTAAAGCCATAACTTTAACAGATGCTTGACCCATCATTTTATCAGCTTCTTGCATACCTTTAACATCTCCTGCTTGGCTAGCTGTAGCAAATGCTCCTCTAGCTTTAGCAAATTCTAAGAAAATTTTAGATTCATGTGCTTTTGATCCTTTAACTGTAGCTTCTAAGTTACTAATTAAATTGATTTTTTTCTTTAATTCAACATCAATTGAACTAAATGCATTTTCAGTATTTAAACGAAGTTTAACTAATTTGTTATAAACACTAATAAACCAAAAAACAACTAATAGTATAAGAACAACTACAACAACACCTATAATAATACCTACCATTTATATCACTCCTTATTAAAATAATACTATTTAATAGCTATTTTTACAATAAATTGTATTATTTTTAAGATAAAACTATGCTAATTTTAACATTTAATAAAATTCTAACAATGCATCTTTTAGTTTCTCTACCCAATATTTAAATTATTACCATATCCTTAAACTTTTCCTTGTTATTATAACAAAAAAATGTAGACACTTTTTATGTCTACATTTATCTTATAATTTAAAGTTTTATAGATAACTATTTTTAATATTTAATATACTATTTGCAACCCATAAATACCATTAGCATTACCTAAAATTTTTTCGCCAACTAATTTAATATAACAAACATTATTTAAATCAAATTCACTCTTTTCGCTTCTCTCTATTAAATTATTATCACTATCATATAATTCTACTAAAGTACTTGTAGATAAAACTAATTTAAGATTACTTATATCTTTCTTTTTATATTCTTTCAAATAATATTTTGCTTCATCAATTCCTACATATAAATCTTTATATTTGAAATTTTCAGTATTTGTCATACGAGTTACATTATTAGAAAAATAGAAAAATGGATAAATATAAGCATATTGCAGATTAGACATATCATATACAAATTCTTTACGTAATTCATTAAATAAAGATTGATTTAATTTTAACCAATCATAAAATTTATCAAAAACATCATTTCCATATGTTTCAGTCATTGCTTTAAATTGATCATTTATACTAATAGTTTGATTACGATGTGTGTTTTTATAAAATTGGTCATTTTTTTCATAGTAGTTTAGCCACTCTTTATAATTTCCATAAGATCTATCTAAATAGCTCATAAGTCTAAATCCTATCGCATAAGGACCATTGAAAGCAAAATCGTATGTTTCAGAAGCATTTTCTATCCAATATTGGATATTTTTATCATATACAGTTTGCTTTGAAATACTTACATTATTTATATGTGATCCTGAAAAAGTTATTGTTTTCGCTACATTCATATTATTACTTTCTAAGTATTTTACTGCCTTGTAAGAAGTATATTCTGCAAACCCTTCTACATACACTCTACTATAACTCCAAAAAGATTGCGAATACATTAAAACATGGGCTAATTCATGAACCATAGCATACGAATTACCTAATAGTAAATCTCCACTACTAATGCAAATTGTTGATTGAGTTGAATAAGTATATGCACCTTTACTTACTTCTGATTCTTCACTTTGTTCGGTACTACCTTTTTTCACTATAATCTTTATTTTAGAAGGATTATAATGCTCGTTATAAAAATTTAATCCACTAGCTTTTTCAAGAGCGTCATATATTACCTCTATATATTCTAACAAGTATCCTGGATAATAAACGTTTTCTTCTATATCAAAAGTGAAATGCTCTGATTCAAGAATTGTACTTTTTTGTGTTATTGTTCCTTTTAAAAATTTACCTGCGATACCTTTATTTTCATCTTGATCATCTTGATTATCATTGTTTGTATCATCATCTTTTTTCTCTTGATTAGTAATGGAGCCGCTTTGATCCGTATCACTATAAAAAAGATCACATGCAGTTAACATCAAACTAGAAAAAAGTACTAATAATAAAAATAACTTTTTCATAAATAACCACCTAAAATAATTATAACATGCATATATATCATTAACAATTTATTATTAAGTGGAACAATTTTTTTGTTGAATACTTATTTTATCAAATCAGCTATGTTGTCTAGTCTTAATAATTCTTTAATACTTTTTACTTTTATAGTAAGCAAATCATACCCAAATGGTATTTTAATAGATACCCTATCATAATTTAACTTTACTTCTACTTTTACATCATTATTAGTATAACTCAATAATGTTGGTCTGTAATCACTACCAAATGAAGTTTTAAATCCTTTATAATCTATTTCATTTTCACTTATAAATGCCTTATCTATTAATTTACTATAATCTATATCATCCAATGTTTTTTCTCTTATAAAATCAAGAATTATAGACTCATTACATTTTTTATTTTTACTATGTAAAATATTACAAGTTTCATTTACAAACGTTTCAATACTATCTTTTATAATAACATTTGTATTGTTATAACGATAACTAATATAAACTTTACCATTCTTTACATACAAACTATTCTTTTCATAATTAACATTGATAATGCTATCTTCAATAGTATCACCTACTATTACTTTACCATCAAATTTATAAGTTTTATCTTTTATAGTAAGTGTTCCATCAAAGTTTACTCCTTTAATATTCCTTAATGATTCATTAACATTATAAATCAAATCATCTTTACTATTAACTGCTTTATATACTACTTCAGAGTTATTACTAATAGTTTTTGTATTATTACATCCATTAATAGCAAATAACCCTACAAACAAAAGAAAAAATCTAAAGATCTTTTTCATCACATTATTCCTCCCTTTCAAAAATAATCATCAATTAAATTGTGATATTCCATCCATCTTTCTTCTTTAACTGGGAATTTTCTGCCATCTTTAAACACTAAAACTAAATATCTTTTATTATTCTTTTCCTCATAATAAAACTCATCTAAAAATCCTTCTTTTATTAATTTTTTATTTCTTCCATGATAACTAAAATATGGCATTCAATCACCATTAATATTTTTTCTCAATTTTTTCTTTTTATACAATTTATAAAGTAAAAATCCCGCTATTAAAAATAATATTGTTATAATAAAAACTAATTTATATTTATTGTAATAAATAGTAACTAACCCCCATCTATCTGCTAAAAAATAACCTAATACTATTAAAATAGAATTCCAAATTAAAATACCTAAAATAGAAAATAAAGAATAAGTAAATAAGCTTTGTTTGTATAATCCTGATAAAAAAGAAATATATGTTCTACAAAGAGGAATAATCCTACAAATCATTACCGAAATATTGCCGTATTTATCAAACTTTTCTTTTCCATAATCAACTCCTTTTTTTACATTTTTAAATTTATTATATATTTTATTATAAAACACATTACCTCCATAATATCCAACTAAATAGCAAAGCAAACACCCAATAAACCCCATTATAGTACTTAACACAATTGCTCCAACTACACTATAATCATTTACATTTATCATAAATCCTAAAAAAGGAAGCAAAACTTCGCTAGGTAAAGGAAAACAAGCATACTCTAGCATTACTAAAATAAAAAATATTATTAATCCCCATTTATTAAATAAATTAATTATAAAATTCATACTCTCACCTTTTTAATTATATTTTTTATAAATTTTTTCTAGAATTTTTATTTTTTTCCGTAAAAATCAAAATTCATTACTATAGATATTAATGGAGGGATAAAAATGAAAAAAATATTTAAATTACTAATCATAGCTTTTTCTTTCTTTATTTTCAGTAAAACTACATCTATAAAAGCACAAGAAATAGGAACTTGTTTAATAAAAGTACAAGACAAAACTTATAGTACAAACGTTCCTTTTTATTGGTACACAGTAGAAAAAGAATCATTAACAGATAGTCTTTTACACACTACTGAAAACTATTCTCATATAGAAAAATATATAAGTGATGGAACAGGTTGTAAAAACATAAGTAATAATTCAATAAAGCAAGAGCAACCATACAATAATAATTATTTAAGCTATAAAATCACAAATTACTATTTTTCTAACAATAGACTAACAGATAGTAAAACTATATTCACTAAAGCTAACGAAACATTTAATTTTGTAAATGCAATGGGCGACATTACAATTAGTATTTATAGCGAATTTATAACACTAGATGATTTGCCACCTGTTATCGTAAAAGAAAACTTAGACAGTACCATTATAACTTCAATGAATAGTTATATATCAATTGATTCTTTAAAAGCCAAAATTAAAGCCTATGATGAAGTAGATGGTATTACTGAAGTCATAGTAAGCAAAGATGACTATTCTCCTAACAAAATGATCCCAGGAATCTATGAAATAACATTTTCTTCACAAGATAAAAGTGGAAACATTGCCTATTTAAATATAAAAATTAAAGTAATAGACAACATAAAGCCAACAATAACTGGCCCTACATCACTAAAAAGTTACATGTCTAGTCTTATCTCTTTAGAAAGTATAAAAAAACAGCTTGTAATAAAAGATAACTATGATCAAGATATAGAAAATAGACTTGTTATACAAGAAGATAATTATTCTAGCAATAAAGATAAAACAGGTATATTTTTAATTTCTTTTTATGTAACAGACTTATCTAACAATAAAAGTGATCTTTATGTATTAAATATTGAAATAATTGATGATATACCACCCACTATTTCTGGTAAAAATTTGTACACCACAAGTTATAAAAATAAATTAAGTATTGAAGAAATAAAAACTAGTTTATTAGCTCTAGATAATATAAGCAAAAATATAACTATAGAACTATCTTTTGATAATTATTCATCTAATTATTATATTCCTGGTGATTATGAAATAGGATATGTAGCAAAAGATGAAAGTGAAAATGTATCAAATGTATATATAGTAACAATTAAAGTTGAAGACTCAGAAAAGCCAATGTTTTTTATAAGTCAAAAATTTATTGGTATCAATTCCTCTTCAGATATTCCAATTGAAGAAATAATTGAAACTTTAGAAAGCGATAATAATATTGATAAAACAGCCTTACTTTCTTATGAAATCATAGAAGATACCTACTCTAATAACAAAAATATTCCAGGAGAATATAAAGTTAAATTATACTATGAATTTGAAAATGAATGTATTGTTTTAGAAGCAGATATAGTAGTAGATAATCTTAGTGAAAATAACGAAGAAATAAAAGAAAAAACTCCAAAGAAATCTCTCTGGAGTATATTCAAAAATATAATATTGAGTATTTTAAACTTTATAAAAAGAATATTTTCTTTCTTATTTTAGTCTAAATTATAGAAAGCACTATTACCTGCATATTTAGCAGCGCCTTCTAATTCTTCTTCAATTCTTAATAGTTCATTATATTTAGCAATTCTATCAGTTCTTGCTAAAGATCCTGTCTTAATTTGTCCAGCGTTAAATGCTACAGCAACATGAGCAATTGTAGTATCTTCACTTTCACCTGATCTATGAGAAACAACAGCTGTATATCCTGCTTTTCTAGCCATTTCCATTGCATCAAATGTTTCTGTTAATGTACCAATTTGATTTAACTTAATTAATACTGAATTAGCAACGCCTCTTTTAATACCTTCAGCAATAATAGCAGGATTAGTGACGAATAAATCATCACCTACTATTTGAACTCTATCACCTAATAATTCAGTAAGAAGTTTCCAACCATCCCAGTCAAATTCATCTAATCCATCTTCAATAGAAATTATTGGATATTTTTTTACTAAATAATCATAGTATTCTACTAATTCTGAAGCCATTAATTTCTTTCCATCAACTTTATATGTATTACTTACTTCATCATATAATTCACTAGCTGCTACATCAAGAGCTAATTTAACATCAACTCCAGGAGTATACCCCGCTCTTGTAATAGCTTCCATAATACATTTTAAAGCTTCTTCATTGTTTTCTAATTTAGGAGCAAATCCACCTTCATCACCAACTGCAGTAGATAAGCCCTTTTCTTTTAATACTTTTTGTAAATTGTGATAAATTTCTGAGCCCATTCTTAATGCTTCTCTAAAAGTAGGTGCACCAACTGGCATAATCATAAATTCTTGAATATCTGTGCAGAAATTAGCGTGAGCTCCACCATTCATAATATTCATCATAGGTGTAGGTAAAACTTTAGCATTAAATCCACCTAAATATTTATATAAAGACATATGATAATAGTTAGCTGCAGCATGTGCACATGCAAGGGATACACCAAGCATTGCATTAGCACCTAATTTTGATTTATTAGGAGTACCATCCAATTCAATAAGTAATTTATCTATTGCTACTTGATCATCTACTAACATTCCAACTACTTTAGGTGCAATTATTTCATTTACATTTTTAACAGCCTTTAAAACACCTTTACCTAAATATCTTTCTTTATCTCCATCTCTTAATTCTAATGCTTCTTTTTCACCTGTTGAAGCACCACTAGGAACTATTGCCTTACCACAAGCACCTGATTCTGTAACTACTTCTACTTCTACTGTTGGATTACCTCTTGAATCCAAAACTTCTCTTGCAAAAACTCCACTGATTTGTGACATTATTTATCATTCCTTTCTACAATCAAATCTTCACCTGTCATCTCATTAGGTTTTTTCTCTTCTAATATATGTAATATTGTAGGAGCTAAATCTGCTAGTTTGCCATTACCTCTTAAGCAAATATCTTTATCAGTAACAATAAGAGGTACTGGACTAGTCGTATGGCTACTTACTATATTGCCATCTAAATCATATACAATATCAGCATTTCCATGGTCAGCAGTAATTAACATTACTCCACCAACCTTTTTATTTGCTTCATATACTTTGCCAACGCATTCATCAACAACTTCAACAGCCTTTACAACACTATTCCATACAGCTGTATGACCAACCATATCGCAATTTGCAAAGTTAACAATAATTACATCATATTTTTCACTCTCTATTGCTTTAACTAATTTATCGCATACAATATATGCTGACATTTCAGGCATTAAATCATATGTTGCAACCTTAGGTGAATTTACTAATATTCGATCACAATTATTTAACTGTGGTCTTTCTATTCCATCATAATTTTTAGTTCCATCAAAGAAGAATGTAACATGCGCATACTTTTCAGTCTCCGCTATTCTTAATTGATGATATCCATTATTAGCTAAAAACTCACCTAAAGTATTAGTTAAATCATCTAATTTAAACGCTATTTCACCTTTTACTGATTCACTATATTTCATCATACACACAAAGAAAATGTTTTCTAATTTAGTTTCAATATTTATTTTTTTATCATATTCTTCATGATTAGTAATCATTGTAGAAATTTCAATTGCTCTATCTGGTCTAAAGTTTAAGAAAACAATTGAATCATTATTTTGAATACCTTTACTTAATTTTTTATTATATGCTGGCATAACAAATTCATCAGAACTTTCCCATCCATCATTTTTAAGTCTAACATATTCATCTTTAACATAACTAATAGGATCATCAAATGAATTACCACTTAAATCAACCATTGCTTTATATGATTTATAAATTCTATCAAAGTTCTTATCTCTATCCATTGCATAATATCTGCCAGATAAAGTAGCTATAACGCCTATTTCTAATTCATTAATTTTATCATTTATAGTTTTAATATATTTTTCACTACTTTGTGGAGGAACATCTCTTCCATCTAAGAATAAATGTAAATATAAATCTTTTATATTTTCTTTTTTTGCAAGTTCCATCATTGCTAGTAAGTGATCAATATGAGAATGAACTCCTCCATCACTTAACAAGCAAAATAAATGTAAAGTAGACTTATTATTTTTAGCATAGTTAATAGCCTCTAATAACTTTTCATTACTAAAAAAAGTACCCTCTTTAATTAACTTATTAATTAATGTTAAAGACTGGTACACTACTCTACCTGCACCTATATTCATATGTCCAACTTCACTATTACCCATTTGTCCCTTTGGAAGTCCAACAGGTTCTCCACTTGCATCTAATAAAACATTAGGATACTCTCTTTTTAAATAATCAAGGTTTGGAGTATGAGCATTTTTTATTGCATTTCCATATACTACTTCTTCCCTACTTCCAAAACCATCCATAATACATAAAATAACTTTTCTTTTACTCATACTCTTTTTCCCCTTTCTTAAATATTTTAATCTAACAAATTATCAATCATTTGAATAAATGAATCAGGTTTTAATGAAGCTCCACCAACAAGTGCGCCATCAATATTTTCATCATCAACATATTCTTTAACATTTTCTGGTTTAACTGATCCACCATATAAAACATAAACAGAATCGCCAACTTCTTTACCATACTTTTCACTTATTACTTCACTAATATATCCGCACACATCGCTTGCTATTTGTACTGTAGCATTCTTTCCAGTACCAATTGACCAAACTGGCTCATAAGCAATTGTAAGTGTAGAAATATATTCTGGGCTTAATCCTTCAATGCCTTCAAGAACTTGTTTTTTAACAACTTCTTTAGTTAAACCATTTTCATAATCTTCAAGTGTTTCACCAACACAATATAAACCATTAAATCCATATTTTTCTAAGGTTTTTAATTTCTTATTACATGTTTCATTAGTTTCATTGAAATATTGTCTTCTTTCACTATGACCTACTAATGATGCATCAACACCAATTTCTTTTAACATAAGTGGGCTTACTTCACCAGTATAAGCTCCATTATCGGCAAAATGAACATTTTGAGCAAAACAAATGATACCAGTACCTAATTTTCTTAAAACAGGTAAGCATATATAAGATGGCGCAATACCAACTATTAATTCATCATTTGCTACTTTAAGAGCTTTATCATTAACTTTATTTACAAAATCAATTGTTTCAGCAATTGTCTTGTTCATTTTCCAGTTTCCTATAAGTATTTTCCTTTTCATAAGGTCTCCTTTATTTATCTTGTATTATATCAATACCTGGAAGTTTACCATCGTTCTCTATCATTTCAAGAGAAGCTCCTCCTCCAGTTGATACGTGACTAAATCTATCTTTAAAGCCTAATTGCTTAGCTGCACTAGCACTATCTCCACCACCAATTACACTAAAAGCACCGTCAAGTTTTGCAATACTTTCACAAACTTTCTTAGTACCTTCTGCAAACATTGGGTTTTCAAAAACGCCCATTGGTCCATTCCAAAATACAATTTTAGCATTCGCTAATTCAGAATCAAAATAAGCTCTTGTTTTAGGACCAATATCTAATCCAAAAAACATATCAGGAATATTTTCATTAATTGTAGGCATGCTTTCTTCACCCTCAAAATCAAAAGAAACAATATGATCTACTGGAAGAATAATTTTTTCTTTTCCCTCTTCTAAGCATTTTTTAGCAAATTCAAGTTGATCATCTTCTACTAAGGATTTACCAACTTCTACTCCTTTTGCTTTTAAAAATGTATAAGCCATTGCTCCACCAATAATGATTTTATCAGCTTTTTTCAAAAGTCCTTCAATAACCTTAATTTTATCGCTAACTTTTGCTCCACCTAAAACAGCAACATAAGGATGTTCTTTTGCTTCAACACATTTAGTTAATGCATCAATTTCTTTTTCCATCAAAAAGCCAATAGCAGTTTCTTTACCTTCTTCGTTTAATAATTCAGGCACACCATAAGTAGAAGCGTGAGCTCTATGTGCACTACCAAAAGCATCCATAACAAATACATCAATATCTTTAGCCATATTTGCAGCTAATTCAGGATCATTTTTACTTTCTCCTTTTTCATATCTAGTATTTTGAAGAAGCATTACTTCACCATTATTTAAATTATGTAATGTTTCACTAACTTTGTCGCCATATACTTCATCTACATAATATACCTTTTGGCCTAATAATTCTTCTAAAGTAGGCACAACATATTTCATATCATTTTTCTTTTTATCTGCTTCACATTTTTCTGGATCTTTATGATCTATTTTACCTAAATGAGAACATAAAACAACTTTTGCACCTTGTTCTATTAAATACTTAATAGTAGGAATTGCTTCTCTAACACGATTGTCATCTTTAACAACTCCATCTTTCAAAGGAACATTAAAATCTACTCTTACAAGCACATTCTTTCCTTCTAAATTTATATCCCTAATTGTTTTTTTCATATTTAATCCCTTTCTTTAAAAAGTTCTAATTATATAAAGTTTATTTTGCTACTCCAAGAACTTCAGCAAGTTTCTTAGCCATACGCATATATTGGCAAGTATAAGAATTTTCATTATCATACCAAGAAACTACTTTTACATATTGCTTTCCTTCTGGTAATTCTAAAATAACAGTTTGAGTTGCATCAAATAATGATCCATAAGTAATACCTATAATATCACTTGAAACAACTGGTTCTTCTGTATAACCTAAAACATCTTTTAAGTAAGTTTCACTAGCTTCTTTCATTGCTTCGTTAATCATTTCTTTTGTAACTTTTGTTTTTAAAGTTAAAGTTAAATCTACAAGTGAACCATCAATTACAGGAACACGTAATGCTCCACCTTGTAATTTTCCTTTTAATGAAGGTAATACTAAGTGTAATGCTTTAGCTGCACCTGTGCTTGTAGGAACAATATTAGCAGCACTTGCTCTTCCTCTTCTAAAATCTTTTTCTTTAACTAAGTCTAGAGTAGTTTGGTCATTTGTGTAAGCATGAACTGTAGTCATAAATCCACCTTCAACACCAAACTTTTCTTCTAATACTTTCATTACTGGAGCTAAGCAGTTAGTAGTACAACTTGCACCAGAAATAACTGTCATATCTTTAGTTAATTCATTATCATTTACACCATATACAAATGTAGGAGTTTCTTTATCAGCAGGAGCGCTTATTACAACACCTTTAGCTCCACCAACTTTAACATGAACAAGAGCATCCTCTTTTCCTTTGAAACGACCTGTGCATTCTAGAACTAAATCAACACCATAGTTAGACCATTTAATATTATTTGGATCTTTTTCTCCAATTACAGGAATTTTTCTGCCATCAAATATAATATTTTTATCATCTGCTTCTATAGTATGACCTTTAAAAATCTTTTGAGCACTATCATATTTTAACAAGTAAGCCAAGTTTTTAGCACTTGCTAAATCATTTATAGCTACTACTTCAAATTCTCCAGTTTCTACACCTCTTCTGAATGCTAAACGACCTATACGGCCAAATCCATTAATTGCAATTTTAATTGCCATGTTAATTTCCCCCTTTTTATATTTTTTAACACAACATAATTATAATTCATTAATATTTTATGGTCAATTATTTGGCCCTATTATTAAAAGAACAAAAAAGGTCACTTTTCAGTGACCTCTTAATTAAATACTTGCTTTATTATCTAGGTATTCCTTAACTTTTTTATCTACTGCTTGATAATATTTATTATCTTCTTTTTTTACTTTTTCAAGCAACAATAATGATTTATTTTCATCTCTTATACTCTCAACACTTATATATAAGTCTGCAAGACCAATATAAGCTTCATCTACATCCTTTTTCATAGCCTCATTATACCAATACATCGCTTGTTCAATGTCTTTATATACATCTTTATATAATCTAGCAACTGCTAACATTCCCTCAGTATTCTCATTATTTGCTGCTCTCAAATAATACTTAAGTGAAAAATAATCATTTTTTTCTACTCCAACACCATACTCATAGCATTTTCCTAAATTATACATTGCTACTACTGAACCATTAGATGCTGCTCTTTCAAACCAATAAATTGCAAACCCTAAATTTTTATCAATTCCATTACCATTCATATAGCATAAAGCTAAATTACATTGTGCTTGCTTATTATCTTTATCTGCTGCTTTTTTATAATATTCTATTGCTTTTTTTTCATCTTTTTCTATCAATTTCCCATGAGCTAAATTGTAACCTAAATGATACATAGCATCTACATTACCATTACTAGCAGCCTTCTCATACATTACGTTACTTTCCATTAACCCTTTATCTTCATAATATTTTGCTAAAAACATTATAGATTCCATACATTCATTATCTGCAGATATTTTTAAGCATTCTATTGCTTTTTCTTCGTTTACATCTACTCCATATCCATTATAATAAGCCAAGCCAACATAATATTGTGCTAATTTATGATTTTCTTTAGCGGCTTCACTAATATATTTAAGAGCTTTTGCATAGTTTTGATTTACAAATTTACCCTCATAATAATATTTTCCAAGAGCAAATTTAACTTCCACATTAGAACTATTCTTTTCTAAAACATCAATTGCTTTTTTGCTTTCATTTCTATCAAAATAAATTTCTGCTAATCTAATAGAAGCCTCTAAGTACCCACATTCAATAGCTCTTTTATAGCAATCAATAGCAAAACCTATATTTTTATGATATCCAACTTCAGTTTCATATATTTTACCAAGCTCATTCAATGCTTTAGCGTGTCCTTGTTTACCTGCCATTTCAAATAATTCAATTGCTTTTTGGATATTTTCTTCTACTCCAAAGCCTTCTTTATAACACATAGCTAAATTATACATTGCTGTAACATTACCTTCATTAACAGCCTCATTATAATAAAATATTCCTTTAGTTACATCTTTTTTTGCACCTATTCCATTACACAAACAATATCCTAAATTTGCTTTAGCTTTAACATATCCTTTATTTGCTGCTTTTTCAAAATAACTGAATGCTTTTTCATTATCTTTTTCTACTACTTCGCCATCTCTTAATAATACAGCTAAATTATACATAGCTTCTGCATTCTCTACATTAGCAGCCTTTTCATACAACCCAAGTGCTTCTTTTAAATCTTTTTCCACACCTAAACCATTTTTATACATATTAGCCAATTTAGTTATTGCTTCATCATTATTATAAGTAGAAGCTTTTGTATACCAACTTACAGCTTTAGAATAGTCTTGTTTTACTCCTCTACCTTCATAATAATAATCTCCTACTTTTATTTGAGCATGAACTTCGCCATCATCTGCTGCATCTACATACCACCTAAATGCTTCCTTATATTGTTCAGTTTCATCATAGTAATTAGCTGCTTGCATTTTTGATTGTGCATTATCTCTTTTTGCTTCTTTTAATATTTCTTTTAAGTCTCTATCCATTGACAATCACCTCAGAACATTTATATTTTAAACTATTATCGCAAATACTTCAATTAGTTTTTTTCATGGTTCTATTTTAAAAAGGAGGTATATTTCCTACTATCTTGCCCATATTTATTAATGAGGCGATAAATAATGAACTACATACCTACAGTTACACTTAAAAATAGTGATGGAGAAAGAGCATATGATATATTTTCTTTATTATTAAATGAGAGAATTATTTTATTAAATGGTGAAATAAACGACACTACTGCATCAATTGTAGTAGCCGAATTAATTTATCTTTCTTCGCAAGACTCAAAAAAGGATATTTCGCTATATATTAATTCTCCTGGAGGAAGCATAACAGCAGGAATGGCTATATATGATACGATGAACTTTATAAAATGTGATGTTTCTACAATTTGTGTAGGAATGTGCGCTAGTATGGCAGCCTTCCTATTAGCAGGTGGCAAAAAAGGTAAAAGATATGCTTTGCCAAACAGCGAAATAATGATTCATCAACCTCTTGGTGGAGGTCAAGGTCAAGCTACAGATATTTCGATAATGGCTAATAGGCTTTTAAAAATAAAGAAAAAACTAAACTATATACTAGCTAGTAATACTGGTAAAAGTTTAGATGATATAGAAAAAGACACCGAAAGAGATTATTTTTTAGACTCAAGCGATGCCTTAGAATATGGAATAATTGATAAAATTATTGAACAGTAACATTTTCTTTCTGTTCTTTTTTTCCTTTTTTTACATTTATTATAATAGCAAATACTATAAATCCTACTATTATGTTAATGAAATAACTAAACACTCTCCAAACTAGCATTACACTTGTTAATAATGATTCTGGTGAATATATAAGGCCAAATGTTGCAATAAAGACTACTTCTGCTGCACCACTAGCACCAGGAAGAGGAATAATATTAGTTATATAACTAATCAAATTAACTAATACTATTGTATATAAATATAAGTCAAAATTAAATTTTTCTTTTGCTATTAACAAATAAACGAAATAAGGTAATCCCCAAAATATTAAATTTTTAAATAAATACAATACAAATATAACTATTGATTCTTTAATGTTTTTAAAATAATCTTTTAATTCTTTCCTAACTAATTTCATTTTTTCTGCTTTAGCATTTAAGTACTCATCTTTATTATCAATCTTTTTTATTTTTAATAATATCCAAGCAAGTATCTTTAAAACAAAATTATGTATTTTTGGAGATAAAACTAATAAAAAATATCCGCCAAACAAAACAATGTTATATACAAATCCTATTAACGCCACATACTTTAAATTAAGATTAGTAGATCCTAATGTAACAACCATTTGTTTGCTAAAGCATACAATTAATGACACTATGCTTAATAATAATGTTAATATTTGATATGAGAAACTTGTTTTTGCCATTGATTTTATTAATTCTTCTGCCTTTACATCATATTTAGAATAAGCATAACCTAAACTTGGAAAGTACCCTATTTTTAAAGGAGTTATTGCAGAAAATAAACCACCAACACATTGAACAACAAATCCATTTGCTGGTTTAAAATTCTTTTTATATTTTTTCATAGAAACTGAAATTATAATTCCTTCTAAATAATAGTTAACGAAGAAAATAGCAGTTAAAAGTATAATTGAAAATACGCTCAAATCTTTTAAATATGAAAGAGCTTCAACTCCATTCTCTTTAAATATTTTAGATATTGTAAGCCCTGAAACAATTACAACAATTAACAAGTTAATTAAATAAAATACAATTTTTTTCCCTTTATTTTTCACCATTTATACCTACCTTTGAATTAATGTTATTTGCTATTGTCATTGCACTAGACCAAGCAAATTGAAGGTTATATCCTCCACATACTCCATCCACATCAAGAAGTTCTCCACCAACATAAACATTAGAATATTTTCTTAACTCTAAATTATCAGTAACTTCTTGCACAGAAACACCACCAGAGCATACTTGTGCTTCTTTAAATGAATAACTTCCGACAACTAGGAATTCTAAACACTTTAATTCTTTTACTATTTTTTTTACTTGATTTTCTGATATTTCTTTAATAAAATTTTTGCTATAAATATAATCTGCCAATTTATCATTTATTAAACCCTTTAATAAAGATAAGTTCGCTTTGAATTTTTCTGATAAATATTTTTCTAATTCATAAGATTCCATATCAGGAAACAAATCTAAAACAATTTTATAGTTATCTTTTTTTCTATTTATATAACTAGAAGCATTAAAAATAGCTATTCCACTTAATGCATCTTCTTTAAACATAACTTCTCCATCTTCTTCATAAACAGTATCATTTTTACTATTTTTTAATGTTACTTTACACTTTGCCTTAACACCTTTTAAGTTAGAAATATCTTCTTTAACTAGTAGAGGAACTAAAGATGGTTTTAAACTTGTTGTTTTAATATCTAATTGTGATAAATAGTTATATGCCTTTTCACTACCTAAATTTGAAGCTAAACTTCCACTACAGCAAATAACATAATCAAAAACTATATATTCTTTATTACATAATAGTTTATATTTATTATTTTCTTTTTCTATACATTTTACTTCTGTATCAAGCATAAATTTAACATAATTTAGTTTTTCTTTTAAACAATCTAAAACTGTATTAGATGATTCACTATAAGGATAACATCTTCCTTCATTATCTATTTTTGATAGCATTCCTAATTTTTTAAACAAAGATATAGTTTTATTAGTATTATATCTATTAACAATTTTTAAGGCAAACTCATTACTATAATTGTCCTTTTTTACATTAATGTTAGTGAAATTGCATTTACCATTACCACTAGCTAATATTTTTTTCCCTAACTTATTATTTTTTTCTATTACATAAATATCAAATTTATCTTTAGATAATAAATTAGCTAGTAATAATCCTGTTGCTCCACCACCTATAATAGCTACCTTATATTTAATCACAATTTCACATCCTTGTTTTTTATTATAAATTAACTATTTAAATTAAGCAATTAATAAACCTCACTAAAATATTTAATGATTCCTTTATATATTTTATTAGCAATCTTTCTTTGATAATTTTCTTCATTTAAATTGAATCTTTCTTCTTTATTACTTAAAAAGCCACATTCTAGTAAAGTGCCAACTGGTTTTGAATTGTTTAAAATATAATAATCACCGTATTTTGCCTTTTTGTTTAAGGAAGACAATTCATTAAATTCATTTTGAATATAAGTAGCTAATAACTTACTATTATCATTTTTTTGATAAAACGCTTGTCCTCCTTTTACACTACTTGAAGAATATGTATTTAAATGTATGCTTATAAAAATATCTGGTTTACTATCATTTATATAACTAACTCTATTTTTAAGATCTTCTCTTTTCCTATTTTTTTGATATAAAGAAGCTAAATCATAATCTCCAGTTCTAGTAATTAAAACATGTGAATTAGAATCAATTAATAGTTCCATAAGATATTCACTTATTTTTAAATTTATATTATCCTCCAATACATTTTCAACAGATGCTCCATTATCTTTTCCGCCATGTCCTGGATCAATATATATAACTTTCCCAATCAAATTATTTTGCTCTTTATTAAAATTATTTATTTTGGCAACTATAGTTACAAAAGTAATGTTTATCAAAATAAATAAGCATAAAACAAATGAAATAATTATAGCAATTCTTTTTTTCATAATTTCACCCTAATAATAAATATGTTTTCCTATAAAAGAATATGAAAAAAGGAGAGAAAAATTTCTCTCCTTTGATATAGCAAAATATAACTTAACGTTTTGAGAATTGAGGTGCACGTCTTGCTGCTTTTAATCCGTATTTCTTACGTTCTTTGCTTCTTGCATCTCTTGTTAGCATACCATTAACTTTTAATACTGGTCTATATTCATTATTAGATGCTACTAATAATGCTCTAGCAATACCTAAACGAATAGCACCAGCTTGTCCAGAAGTACCTCCACCATTTACGTTTGCATAAACATCAAATTTATCTGTTGTATTAGTTAAAGTAAGTGGTTGTTTAATATCCATAACTAATGTTTGATATGGCATATATTCATTAACATCAATACCATTAACTAAAATAGTACCAGTTCCTGGAACTAATCTAACACGTGCTACTGAACTCTTACGACGTCCTGTACCAGTATATTGAACTTTTTCTTTTTTAGCTACAGTTTTTTTAGCTGTAGTAGTTTTAGTTGCTGCCATTTTCTTACCTCCTATAAGTTAACATCCAATACTTCAGGCTTTTGTGCTGTATGTGGATGTTCATTTCCTTCATATACGAATAATTTCTTATAGATTTGTCTTCCTAGTCTGCCTTTAGGTAACATACCCCAAACAGCTCTTTCAAACATTTCTACTGGATATTGATCTAGCATTGTCTTAGCACTTCTTGTTCTAAGACCTCCTGAAAATTGAGAGTGATTGTAATAATTTTTAGTTTCTAACTTATTACCTGTTAATTTTACAGCCTTTGCATTTAGAACAATTACATAATCCCCACAATCAACATTAGGAGTATAAGTAACTTTATTCTTACCTGTTAAAACTTCAGCAATTTCTGAAGCTAGACGTCCAAGTGGCTTATCTTGTGCATCTATTACATACCATTTACGGTTTACATCTTCTTTTTTAATCATAGTAGTCTGACGTTGCATGACTAATTTTCCTCCTTCATACCTATAATTGTAACTTTACCGGGGCTACAATAAGGCATATTGCCGTGTATAATGTTATATTATTTAGTATCTAAAGTCAAGATTTTTTTAAAATAAAAAAGCATGTTTCCATACTTAATTATCTAATATTATTTTTTTGAAGTACTTGTTTGCTAGTAACAATCTTTGCGCCGTTATTTTTCATTTCACATAAAGCATTATTATGCCTAATAGTGGCATCATTATTTGGTCCATCAAATGTTGCTACTAAATCGCTAACAACATATACATTTGATTTTAATTTTTCATTTTTTATAAAATCCAGAATGGACATTGTTATATTTTTAACACAAATTTCTGTAACTCCACCAACAACATAAAAATCAACATTTGTTTCTGTTGAAAATTCAAAAGGATTTTTAGCAACAAAACCATTAGTTGTTTGCTTTTCAACATAGTAATCGTTAAGTCCTAATAGTTCATCAACATATTCGCTTTCATGTGTTCCTTTAATACAATGCACAGGATACAACTCAAATTCCTCATCATTTGCATTATGCGCATCGCTATAATATACTACTTTAGCATCTTGTTTTTTTAACTCAATAATAAATTTTTTCATTGGTAATACTAAATCATTCAAATTTTCTGTATACATATTGCCTTCTCTAGTAAACCCATTATTCATATCTATAACTAATAATATTTTTTCTCTTTTCATATTAGTTCTCTTCTTCCATAAATGGAGGATCTTTTTCATTTTCATTCTTTTTTTCTATAGCTCTTATTTCCACTTTTGTTTCATCTGTTTTTTCTTGATTCATTTCACTTTCAGACGTGTTTTCAGTATCATTATTTTTGATATCATCTTTTTTTACTGCTTTTATTTTTTGATTTTCATCAACAATTTCAATTTTTTCTTTAGTACTATTAAGTATAAACATTACTGAAGTATATACAAGTGCACCTATTGCTATTAATTGTGAAATAATCACCAAAATGCTCCAAAATCCAGAATTGTTTTTTGTATAGACTCTAATATTAAATACATCATTAACCAAGAAGAATAATACATTAAGAAAAGCAACGCTCCCAATTAATGATAACTCAGCTATATTTTCTTTTATATTTATTTTTTTGTCGAATAATTCATATGTATATATAGTTGCCAATACTACAATAATTGCAGCGACAGAACCATAGTATCCTCCAAAAACTCCAGAAATAGAAACATTAAACATTCCTACCAAAAAAATGAATGCGTTAATAAAAAATTGTCTTGTTTTGTTTTTTTAAAATGTCATAAAATTCACCCAGTTATATTTTATCATTAATGTCAATAAATGCAAGTAAATTTTTATAAGCAAAAAGGAGCATAAAGCTCCTTTTGTTTGTTTTATACGTATAAAATTTTATTTTAATTATTAAGCAATGATATCGATTACGCTACCAGCACCTACAGTACGTCCACCTTCACGGATAGAGAACTTAGTACCTTTTTCAATAGCGATTGGGTGAATTAATTCAACTTCCATTTCGATATTATCACC
>CAKORZ010000008.1 GCA_934101685.1 uncultured Bacilli bacterium | reverse complement strand
TTATTAAAGAAATAATAAATTTACTACACATTTTAAATATTGTTTGTTATAATTAAAAAGCATAGTAATGAAGGAGGAATTTTAATGACATTCTTAAATGTAATATTTCTAATTGTATCAGTTTTATTAATAATAATATCTTTGCTACAAAGTGGTAAATCAGATGGCGCTAGTGGAGCTATTACTGGAGGAAACTTAAATATTTTTGTTGATAATAAAGAAAGAGGTCCTGAAGTTGTTTTAGCAAGAATTACAATGGGTCTTGGAGTACTATTCTTTTTATTATCAATTATAATTCACTATTTATTAGTAAAATAAAAACAAAAGCCTTTAAGGCTTTTTTAATTTTATGGAGAGGTTGTATATGGAAGAAATAATTGAAGAAAGTAAACTATTAGATTATTTGCTAAAAAGATTTAATAAATTATCTAGGAATAGCGTAAAAAATATGCTTACTAATAAACAAATAGTGGTTAATGGTAAAGTAGTTACTAAATATGATTATTTACTAAAAAAAGGCGATAAAATAAGCTTTAATGGTAAAAAAGATAAAATGGGATTAAAGATTATTTATGAAGATGATTTATTTTTAGTAATAGATAAACCATATAACTTATTAACAGTAGCAACAGATAAAGAAAAAGAAAAAACAGCATATGTAGAAGTTAATAAGTACATAAAACAAAATAACCCTAAAGAAAAAATATTCGTTTTACATAGATTAGATAAGGATACTTCAGGAGTTCTAGTTTTTTGTAAAAGTGAGCTAATAAAAAATGAATTACAAGAAAAGTGGAATGAAATAGTAACTAGAAGAGAATATAAAGCGGTAGTTATGGGGCATCTTTTAAAAAAAGAAGGTACACTTAAATCATATTTAAAAGAAAGTAAAACTAAGATGGTATATTCTACGAATAAAAATGAAGGAAAGTTAGCTATTACTGAATATAAAGTGTTAAAAGAAAACGATAAATATTCATTAGTAGATATCAATTTATTAACAGGTAGAAAGAATCAAATAAGAGTGCATTTTAAAGATATTAACAATCCTTTAGTAGGTGATAAAAAATATGGTTGCACAGTAGATCCAATAGGAAGACTATGTTTACACGCTACTAAGTTATCATTTAAATATAATAATAAAGAATATAGTTTTGAATCAGAAATTCCTTTTAAAATGAACGCTTTATTAGATTAATAGTTTTAAGCCTATACCAAAAATAACTAGATAAATATACTAATTATTGAAGGAAGGCGAGAAAATGAATGATATGTATTATAATGACTATTTGAATTCTATATATTCTTATGAACCTAATTCATATAATAGTCAAAATATAAGCTATGAGCCAAGAGAATTTTCATCTAGAAAAATAGAAGATTTTTATAGTGGAAATAGAGCTGATAGCTTTTTTAATCCTATAGAGGGATTTGCAAAAGGAAATATGCAAGCAAATATTTATAAACCTTATAAGATAACTAATCCAAGCATGCCTCAAGCACATAACGAAAGAGAAAAATTGTTGCTTGAAGTACAAAAATATAGCTTTGCTATGTGGGATTTAAACTTGTATTTAAATACACATCCTACAGATAGAAATGTTATGAAATTATATGACACATATAGAGAAGCATATAAAGAAGCAAGCGCTAGATATGAAAATAAATATGGATCATTAACAGTTGGCGAAACTAACACTAGTGAAGGATATTGGGCATGGAATAAATCACCTTGGCCATGGGAGGTAGAATAGTATGTTTGGATATGTTAAAAGATTACAATTCCCTATAGATATAAAAAGAAAAGATTTAAAGTTTGCTAAAGTTCTAATTACTCAATATGGGGGACCTGAAGGAGAACTTGGAGCAGCACTTAGATATTTAAATCAAAGATATACTATGCCAGATGATAAAGGAAAAGCATTATTAACTGATATAGGTACAGAAGAATTAGCGCATGTTGAAATGATATGTACAATGGTATACCAATTAATGAAAGGAGCTACTATTGAAGAGTTAAAAGAAGCTGGATTAGATGGTCACTATGCAGATCATGGAATGGGAGTTTATCCAGTTAATGCAAGTGGGGTTCCTTGGACGGCAGCATATTTCTCTACAACAGGAGATCCTTTAGCTGATATAAGTGAAGATATGGCAGCAGAGGAAAAAGCAAGAGCAGTTTATGAAAACTTAATGAATCTTACTGATAATCCTGATATTTTAAGACCGTTAGAATGGTTAAGACAAAGAGAAATCGTTCACTTTACTAGATTTAAAGAGTTATACGAAGAATATAAAGCAAAGGGCTATAAATAGCTCTTTTTAATTATTTGTTTTTAAAGGATATTCACTTATACTAGGTAGTACAATATCACTAACATTATAGTTATAATCATAAGTTATTTTAATGTTATTATTAGTGGTGCTATTAGTTTTAACTAATTTATATATCTTTTTATCTTTTATAGTAAATGTATAAGTATCGCTTTCTTCTTTTTCATTATTAGTTATTTGTATCGTGTAAGTTCTACCTCTTTTAGTAGCAGTAATTTCATAACCATCTAGTAAAGAACCCGTATCATCAAATAAACTATTTATAATAGCATTAGGTTGGTTTTTAGTTGAATCTAATAATTCTTTATCAATTCTAGAAGAAGTTTTCACTTCTTCATTATTTAAATTTTTAGTATAGTAAAAAGCATATAAAGTATCATCTATATATCCATACCATGTTTTAGTAGATAAATCAGTAGCTTCACTAGTATGATAATACTTGTTATTGTAATATACATCTTCTTCAACAGAAGAACTTTCTTTTCCATCAGTATTAGTTGTTGTAGTTGTAGTAATCATAACATTACTAGTTATTTTACTATCTTTTAAAGTAGTAATAGCATCTTCCTTTTTAACAGTTTCATCCTTTTTGCAAGAACATCCCGCTAAAGAAAATATAGCTATAAAAGTTAAAATATAAATAAGTAATTTGTGTTTCATTATTTTTCCTCTTTTCTTATTACTATTTTTATTATGCACAATAAATTAAGTTATAAACATTGATAAAAAAAACTATTTTAGATAATATAAAAATAGTGATTAAAATCACTATAAAAGGAGGAAATGAAATGGAATTAAAAGGATCAAAAACAGAAAAGAATTTACAAACAGCATTTGCTGGAGAGTCACAAGCTAGAAATAAATATACTTATTTTGCTAGTGTTGCAAAAAAAGAAGGATATGAACAAATAGCTGCAATATTTGAAGAAACTGCTAATAACGAAAAAGAACATGCTAAAATGTGGTTTAAAGAATTAGGAGAATTAAAAGATACAGTATCTAATCTTGAAGCTGCAGCTGGCGGAGAAAATTATGAATGGACAGATATGTATGAAACATTTGCTAAAGAGGCTGAAGAAGAAGGCTTTAAAGCAATAGCAGCAAAGTTTAGAGGAGTAGCAGCTATTGAAAAAGCTCATGAAGAAAGATATCGTGCTTTACTTAAAAACTTAGTTGGAAACCAAGTATTTGAAAAAGCAGGAGTAGTAGTTTGGGAATGCAGAAACTGTGGACATATTCATGTAGGTACAACAGCACCTAAAGTTTGCCCAGTATGCGCACATCCACAATCTTACTTTGAAGTTCGTAAAGTAAATTATTAATATTTATAAAAATTGAGTTTTAAGAAGTGCCATTATTAGACACTTCTTTTTATTTGTAAATAAAAAGGATGTAACTGGAAAGAATATTAATACAAATTATTCTAAAAGTGAAAAAAAGTTTTTTATGTTAAATGATATGTGCTACAATATAAAAGCAAAAAAAGAAATTAAGTGGTGATTTAAAAATGAATGGGATTGCGTTATTAGATATATATAAAAGAGTTTTGTACTATGTGCTATTTTTTAGCGCATTACTTGGAATATTTAAAATATCTGCTTTTATTAAAGCTTTCTTTAAAAAGTTTTATTTAGACGACACAGATAAAAAAGGAAAATATGCAATTGTAATTCCTGCTAGAAATGAATCTAAAGTAATTGAAGGATTACTAAAGAGTATAAAAAAACAAGATTATGATCAAAGCTTATTAGATATATATGTAGTTGTTAGAGATGAAAGTGATCCTACTGTAGAAATTGCTAAAAAATATAATGCTATAGTTAAATGTGTATATGCTAATAGTAAACCTGAAGTCTTAGATTATATTTTTAAATACATGATAGAAAATAAGAAAGAATATGATGCATCTTTTATAATAGATGCTGATAATATCTTAAAGCCTAATTTTATTACAGAAATGAATAAATCATATCAAATGGGATATCCAATAGGGGTTGGTTATCGTAATAATAAAGAATGGAATAATGGTGTTGTTTCTGCTTGTAGTGCACTTACATTCTTTATGTTAAATACACTTCAAAATAGGCCCAACAATGAAACAAATCAAAATATGATTATATCAGGAACTGGATATTACATCGATTATAATCTGATAAAAGAATTTAATGGCTGGCCATTTACTACTTTAACAGAAGATTACGAATTAAGTATGTATTGTACATTAAATGATATTAAAGTTAGATATGTAGAAACAGCAGAATTTTTAGATGAACAACCTACAAGCTTTAAAGTTTCATTCATTCAAAGATTAAGATGGGTTAAAGGATTCTTACAATCGCATAGAAAGTATAAAAAAGAATTAAATGAAATAGATAACCTAGAGAGTGGGAATAGATTCATAGAAAAGCTAAAGACTAAAATAGGAGTATGGCCATTTATAATTGCTATTGTAGCAGTAGTAGCTTATATGATTTGTATATTAGGAACACTAGGAGTTGGATACTTCTTTGATTTAACTAACAGAATGGTATTAGTACAAGCTTTATTTAGAGTTTTATTAATTATATATTTAGGATTAGTTGCCTTCTCATTTATATTATTTATGATGGAGCATAGAAGAATTAATATTAAATTTACAAATATGATAAAAGCATGCTTATTTAATCCTATATTTTTAGCTACTTATGTAGTGCTAATTGTAAAAGCTTTGAAAAATGAGGAAGTTGTATGGACTCCAATTGCACATACTATAAATAAAGATGACGAGGATAAATAATTATGAAAAAAGAACTAGTTAATTATGAAATTCCTAAGAATACTGATGAAGATGTAGTGCATAACTGGGAACCTTTAAAAAAAACTATAGATTCATCATTTAAGTATGAACATAAAAATATTTTTTATAAAATATATGCGTTTATACTTTATTATATTGCCTTAATATTTTTAGTTCCATTTAATTTCATTGCTTTTGGTACTAGAGTAAAAGGCAAAAAGAATTTGAAAAAAGTTAAGAAAAGTGGTTCTATAATTGTTTGCAATCATAATCATATAATGGACACAACTATGATTGTATCAAGGTTGTATCCTGCTAAATTATATACTCTAGCAGACAAAAGTTCATTTCAAATTCCTGTTGTTAGACATATGGTAGGGGCGCTAGGTGCTATACCTATTGCTGATACATTAGATGGGAAAAGAAAATGCTTTAATTATATAGATAGCTTACTTAAAAATAATAAAAATGTTCTAGTATACCCAGAAGGATCAATGTGGCCTTATTATAAGGAACTTAGACCATTTAAAGATGGAGCATTTAAATTTGCTAGTAAGAATAATGTGCCTGTTGTACCTCTATCATTAACATTTAGAAAGCCAAAATGATTATTTAGGTTGTATAAAAGAAAGCCATTAGTAACTATTACAATAATGGAACCAATATATTGTGATGATACTAAAACAGAATTAGAAAATAGAGAAATATTAAAAAATAAGGCATATAGCCTTATTAATGAACAAATATTAGATAGTAATAAATAAGCAACAAATTAATGTTGCTTATTTTTATTTATATTATTTCTTTTCTAATACATAGTCTACAAATGATTCAAGCTGTTTCATAGTTTGAACTTTTGCAGTATACATTTCATTTCCCATAGCAGGAGCAAGAACTTCAGGTATTCTTTCATTCATTACTAAACAATTATTATAATTTCTTAGTATTTCATCTTTACTATGAGTATAGTTATTATTATCACGTCTACTTGCATATACACAATAATATTTATCACCAGTATAAGTATGTTTTATTGTATCATACGCTATCATATCAGCCCATAATTGATAGATATCAAAGCTATTAGCGTAATTTATCATATCAGGAGTATATCCACCAGCAGGACGCATATTTGCTTCAAGAGCAACGTATCTACCAGCCTTACCTAAACCTCTTTTTGTTTCATGTAATTTAAAGAATTCTAAATGGAAGAAACGGCTTTTAACATTAAATGCTTTAATAGCTTTTTTACCAACAGAACTAAGTCTATTTGAAACTTTTATATTTGTATAATAACTAACATCACTATTGTTATTAACAACATTCATAATAGGAGGAGTAATATGGCTAGCTTCAACTAAAACATCACCATTACTATCGCATATACCATCATAAGTAATAATATCACCAGTTATTAATTCTTCCATGATATAAGCTTGATCAGTAGGCAAATTATTAAAATAAGCAGTTAATTCTTCTTCATTATTTATTTCATGAGTATTACTAGCACCAACACCAATATCAGGCTTAACTACGATAGGATAGCCAACTCTTTCAATAAATAACTTTGCCTTTTCTAAGTTAGTAACAGGAGCATATCTAGGAGTAGGAATTCTAGCTTTACGATAAAATTTCTTCATTTCAGATTTACTCTTATAGTTAATTATTTCATCACTATTAATGCCAGTTGTGATATTGAAATCTTTACGCAAACGAGCATCTAGAGTTAACCAATATTCATTATTAGATTCAACCCAATCAATTTTTCCATACTTATAAGTAAAATACCCCATAGCCTTAACAACTTCATCATAATTATTTAAATCGTTTACTTTATAATATTCTGTTAAGCAACTCTTTAATTCAGGTCTAAGCTCATCATATGGTGTACTAGAAATACCTAAAACTGTCAAACCATTCTTCTTTAAACGGTCACAAAAATTATAATAAGTTTTAGGAAACTCTGGTGAAATAAAAACAAAATTTTTCATAAAATACTTCTCCCCTTTAATTCACAAAATTTTGAAATTCTTTTATTAATACAACAAATTCTTCAGGTAAATAAGATTTGCACTTATCTAAAATAGAACTTGGAATATCCTTGTAATAAGCCTCAGCAATAGAACATGTAATATTAGCAATAGTATCACAATCTCCACCTAGTGATACTGCATTTCTTAAAGCATCCTCAAAAGAAGTAGATTCTAGAAAAGCAATTATTGCAGGTCTAACAGTTTCTTTAGTGTCATTAGTAAATTCATAAGAATTTCTAAGAAGTGCTAATTTTTGATCTAGATAATAATCATATGTATAATCCAAATATTTTTTTAGCTCTTCTTTGCTGCGACCAGTTTTCATAGAAAAGACAGATATTGCAACAACTTCTGCTCCTAGTCTAGCTTCTAAAGTATCATGAGTAGGAGAAATAGCTTTATCAACTAAATCTTTTATTTCATCAATACTACTAGCATACCATCCAATAACAGATGCCCTCATTGCCCCAGAATTGCTTGTTGATTTTTTAAATTCACTAGGATCAGATAAAATCCAATTAACATAATCTTTACCATACATTGTTGATTCTTTATCAGGATATCTTTTGTAATATTCTTTCAAAATATCAATCATTTCAGCACTAGTGTGTTTTGTATGTAACAACCAATCTATTGTTGCAAAAGTTAGAATTGTATCATCTGAATAAGAACTCCTATCAGTAAATAATTCGAAGTCTTTAGTTTGATTGTTTAATTTCTCATATTCATGTGAATAAGAACTTCCAACTATGTTACCTATATAGAATCCATTCATCAATATCTAGCCTCCTAAAAAATATTAACATAAAAACAATAATAAGTTAAGAAAAATATTTTATTAAATATTATATTTTAATATAATAATTTAAAAATATAGATTTTATTGTGTTAATATAGTTAATAAAATATAATTTAAAAGGAAATGGAAGGGATAAAATGTTAGCAACTTGTATCATAAGCGTGTCTGTTTGTCTATTAATGGTAGTTTCTATACTTTCTAATAAAACAGTAAAAATAAAAAAATGTAGTATAAACTTATATTGGATAATTGCTCTAATAGGTGCACTTTTAGTAATTTGTTTTGGCTTAATTACACCAAAGCAAGTAATAAATGATTTGATTAGTGACACAGCTGTAAATCCATTAAAAATATTAACTTTATTTTTTTCTATGACTATATTATCTATATTTTTAGATGAAGTCGGATTTTTTAAATATTTGGCATCTAAAGCCAGTAAATTTGCTAATAACAGTCAAATAAAACTATTTATTATTTTATATTTACTAGTTTCTACTTTAACAGTATTTACATCTAATGATATAGTTATACTTACATTTACTCCTTTTATTTGTTATTTTTGCAAAAATGCTAAGATAAATCCAATCCCTTACCTAGTTGGAGAATTTGCTGCTGCTAATACATGGAGCATGGCACTAGTCATAGGAAATCCTACTAATATTTATTTGGCTTCAACAAATAATATAGATTTTATTTCATATTTGAAAGTAATGATAATTCCAACTTTAATGGCTGGAATTACAGAATTTTTTATATTATTACTAATATTTAACAAAAAATTAAAAGAAAAAGCTGAAATTATTAATGATGAAGTGAAAATAGAGGATAAACTCAGTTTATTTTTAGGCTTATTTCATTTGATATTTTGTATAATCATGCTTGCAATATCATCTTATATAAATATTGAAATGTGGATAATATGCTTAGCTAGTGCTTGTAGTTTAATAATTATTGAATTAATTATCATGATTATAAGAAAATGCACAGACAATAAACTATTAAAATCTATAAAAAGATTACCATATGAATTAATACCATTTGTGTTATCTATGTTTATACTTGTTGGAACCTTGAAAGTCCAAGGAATAACTGATTATATAAGAAAATTGCTAGGAGAAAATAACCCTATTTTTGTATATGGAATAAGTAGCTTCTTTGTATGTAATTTAATAAATAATATTCCAATGAGTGTTTTATATTCAACACTACCTATGATGAATAGCAATACAGAAAATTTAAAAGCGATATACGCTACAATTATTGGCTCAAATATAGGTGCATTTTTAACCCCAATAGGAGCACTAGCAGGTATAATGTTTACAGGTTTATTAAAAAAGCAAAACATTGAATATAAATTTAAAGATTTTGTTAAATATGGAGCAATTATATCTATTCCTACTCTTTTAGTAAGTTTAATATTTTTGACGTTTATGTTTTAAAAAAAGCTGTAATCACAGCTTTTTATTTTAAATGAAGTAAGGCGATAGTTTCAACGTGATAAGTATGTGGGAACATATCTACAGGCTGAACAACTTTAATGTCATATTTTTCTTTTAATGTTTTAAGATCGTTAGCTAAAGTAGAAGGATTACAAGAAATATAAACTACTTTTTTTGGTGCTAATTTCATTAGAGAATTTAGAAATCTTTCATCGCAACCTTTTCTTGGTGGATCTACAAATACAACATCTATTTTTTCAGTAGTTTTAGCAAAGTTAACCATAAATTTACTAGCATCATCTAAGACAAAATTAGCGTTTTTTATATTATTAACTAAAGCATTATTTTTAGCATCTTTAATAGCATCTGCAACTATTTCTACTCCAATCACTTCATTAACTTTTTTAGAAGCAATTAATCCAATTGTACCTATACCACAATATGCATCTAGTATTCTATCTGTTTTCTTTAATTCTGCTAGTTCAATTGCTTTTGAGTAGAGTGTGGCAGTTTGCAGAGGATTAACTTGATAAAATGATTTTGAAGAAATCTTAAATTTAACACCAAGTAATATATCTTCAATATATCCACTACCATATAAAACACTTTCTTTTTCTCCTAAAATAACATTAGTATCTCTAGTGTTTACATTTTGAATAACTGTTTTTATATTTGGATATGTTTTTACTAACTCTTTTACAAAATCCTTTCTATTAGGGAAAGACAAAACATTTGTTATTAACACAACCATTATTTGATTTGTGCTAAATCCTTTTTTTATTAAAATATGTCGTATAGTTCCTTTTCTTTTATCTTCTTCATATGCACTTATACGATATTTTTCCATTAATTTTTTTATTGTTTTTAGTATATCATCAGCATCTTCAGTTTGAATTTTACAAGTATCCATTTGAACTATTTTATGAGTATTTTGCTTATAAAAACCATAACATATTTTCTTGTTATTCATAGAAAAAGGAACTTGGGATTTATTTCTGTAATTATATGGATTATCCATGCCAATACAATCATTTACTTTAATGTCTAGTTTAGCAATTTTGCTTATACAATCTTGCACGTGATTAGTCTTAAAATCTAATTGCTTTTTATAATTAATATGTTGCAAAGCACATCCTCCACAATCCTTAGCTAATGAGCAAAAAGGCTTAACTCTATCTGGACTAGCTTCAATTATATTTACAAGTTTACCTAAAGTTTGATTTTTGCTAGAGTGGATTATTTCTACTTCTACTTTTTCTCCCTTAATTACATTGTCAACAAATATTACAAGTTTATCTTTTTTTACAATTCCTTTACCATCGTATGTATAATCCATACAAGTCCCTATAACTCTTTTATCCACAATAGCACCTCACAAGAATAAAAAAACATTTATAACTATTTATAAATATTTTCATAAATATTATAATATAAAAGAAGCAAAGGGTGTGTTAAAAAATGCCAGAAAAGAAAAAAAGTAGTCCTTTATCAAAATTCATCTTTTTCTTATTAGGATTATTAGTATTTGCAGTAATAGGTACAGTTATTGCTATATATATGGAAACTAAAAGTTTTGACATTAATGAAAGTGTAATAAGGGAAGTAATAAACTCTGATAATTATTTAATGTATGTAGGAGGAGCATGCGCTATTTACGTATTCATTTTATTTATAAAGTGGACAAATGTTAACTCTTCAACTCCAAGACAAATTACTGATCCAAAATATGATGTTAATTCTGATAAAAAAGGTTCAGCAAGATGGTTAACAGATAGAGAAATTAATACATATTTCCCTAGATGTGCATATGATGAAGTTGGAAAATATAAGGTAAATGGATTTGTTATACAAACAGTTGATTCTGGTGCAAGAACATTTGCAAACTATAAAAGTGAAGTGCACTGCTTAATTATAGGTACTACTGGTTCAGGTAAAACAATAAGATTCGTTATTCCAACAATGCAATTTCTAGCAAGAAGTGCATTAAGGCCTAGTATTGTAGTAACAGACCCTAAAGGTGAATTATATAATTCGCAATCAAAGTTGTATCAAGAAAGAGGATATGAAGTATTAACTTTGAATTTAAGAGAACCATTAAAAAGATCAAGTTGTTGGAATCCTTGTAGAATAGCATATGATGAATATCAAGAAGGTTTAAAACAAAAAGATTTAATAAAATTTCATAGTGATAAATTAGAAGATTACAAAGGAAAACTTCAACTAGCAGAAAGCAAATCAGCGTTCTGTGAGCAATGGTATGAATTTAATGGATATGCATTTGCTAATCTAAAGTCAGCAATGACAGAAGCTGAAAGAAGAGAAGGCTCAATGAAAGCAAAAGCACAAGAATCTATTAGTGACTTGGTTACTACTATTTATGCTGAATCAAAAAGAAAAGCACAAGACCCATTCTGGACAACATCTGCCAGTAACTTAGTTCAAGGTTTATTATTAGCTATGCTAGAAGATAGCGAAATACCTAATTTAGGAATAACAGCAGAAAAATTTAATTTAGGAACTGTTTCATCAACTTTATCGTTAAGAGTAGATCAATTAAAATCTTACTTTGCGATAAGAGATGTATCATCAAATGCTAAAAGAATAGCACAAGGACCTTTAGGAGCTCCAACAGGTGGTACACAAGAATCAATTATAGCAACTGCTATGGCTGATTTAACATCGTTTGCAGACCCTGATATTCAATATATTACTTGTAATAATGATATAAACTTTAAAGATATAGGAAGAAAACCAACTGTGGTATTCTTAATTATCCCTGATGAAAAAGAAAATAGACATATATTTGCTTCATTATTCATAACACAAGCATATAAAGCACTAGTAGAACTTGCAAGTGGTGATGAAGGTATTAAAGGCGCTTGTCCTCACCCTGTAAACTTTATAATAGATGAATTTGCGAACATGCCTGTAATTCCTGGTATGGATAATAAGATAACAGTTGCCCGTTCAAGAGGATTATCATTTATGTTAATCATTCAAGCACTTAGCCAACTTAGAGCAAAATATGGACCTGATGTAGCAGAAATTATTAGATCTAACTGTAACTTACAAGTATTCTTAGCAACTAACGATAATGAAACAGCTGAATACTTCTCAAAAATATGTGGTGAAAAAACAATTAAGGATACTAATGTAAGTATGGATACTCAAACAGGTAGACAAAATGAGTCATACTCATTAAGTGCAAGAGCGTTAATTACTCCAAGTGAATTGTTGACTTTACCAGTAGGAGTTTCAATTGCAAAACTACTTAGAACACAACCAGCAAAAGTTAAACAAACTGAATTCTGGAAATCAAAAGCGTACTATAAAGGTGAACAAATTATTGAAACAAAATGGAATCCTAATTTGTTCGTGTTTGATAAAGATGGATTCTATGACATCATAATTAGAAATAAGAGTGAAGTTGATTACTTGATAGATGATATTAATAAATATGATTTAAAAGAATTAATTGAATCCAGAAAGCAAAAAGATGATGAAGATGATGAAGATGGTGGAGATACTTCAGACAACTTAATGGAAAAACTTGATAAGGAAGATGTATTTGGTACTGGTAATGGCTCAAGTGATACTACCAAAGATGATATTGGTGAAATAAATACAAATAAAGAGGCACAAGAAAGTGTGAATGTATCAACAAATGATGACTTTAACTTTGATGATTTGGATTTCAATTTTGATGATATTCTTAATGAAAATGTTGAAAAAAATAATGTTGCTTCTACAGAAGAGATTACTGATAATGCCTATAAAGAAGCAGCTAAAGAAGCAAATGTAAAAATTGATCCTAACGCCTTCTCATCAGAGTACTCAGAACTTGTTAAATATTCAACAAAATAATTATTTATAAGCAGGAAAATGGACATTCCTGCTTTTTTAATTAAAAATAAGCAGAATTATAAACAAATACGGAAAATTTATAGTTAATAAAATTTTGGATTGATATAATTAATATATACAAGGAGAAATTGTATGAAAAAAGAAAATGTAGAAAAAGAAATAGAAATTTGCATAAGTATAATAAAAAAATTTAATCAAAGTCTAGAGGATTGTAAAAAAGACTATAATTTCTTGAATGAGCAAAAGGAAAAATATGGTGATACAGAAATGCATAAAAAAGCAGAAGAATCTCTTAAAGAAAGAACTGAAAGCATTAGTATTACTTTAGCGGCTTTAAACGAAAGATTAAAGAAATTAGAAGAAAATAAGTAGGAGTTGATAGATATGAAAGTCCATAATTATGATGCAGAAGTTTTAGAAAATGCTAAAATGTATGCTGATATTGTTGGAAGAAAATTTAAAAATAAAAGAAAACTAATGAAATTTTTCTTTAAAGAAAGAGAATTAATTGAAAATCCAACAACGAAAGAAAAAGTTGCTAATCCTAAATTTGTAAAAAATATACAAATTATTGGGGTCTTAAAAGACAAAAATCTTATGGATTTTATTGTGCCACTATATGCAAAAGTTACAGGGAAAAAGTTTTCAAATTCTATAGATATGGCAAAATTCTTTGTTGAGGAAAGAGAGAAAAATCCGGATTTTAAATCGAACTTTCAAATAATATCTCACCTAATGAATGAAGAAAAAGTTACAAGTATTGATAAAATAACTGATAAAAATATACGAGAAGCACGCGTTGCGGTAAGTAAAAAAAGATTAGAAACAGATATGAACAAAAAATATGGATTTAATAGAGATTATATTGCAGAAGGTGTATATCATGCTTCATTAGATACTGTTATAAAACCTCTAAAAGATCACTATCATAGTTTAACAAGTGAGGAAAAAGGACATGTTCTTGGAGAATATGGGATGATAGGAGGAACATTTACCTTATCTGAAAATAAAGATGGTGGTTTGAAAGTAGATGTTAAAAAAGAAGTTGAGGTAAAAGAGAATAAAACTAAACAACCTAGCAATAGAAAAAGCAGTAAAATGCAAGGATTATATGATGATGTGCCAGAAGATGTAAAAAAAGGTTATGATGAGATGATGTCAAAATCTTTCACAAAAGAATTAGATGGACTTACTAATGAAGAAGTAGCGTATTTGAATGCCTTCTTTAAGGATTGGTGTAAAGGTATAAGTGTAGAAAAAATGGATGCTGAAGATGCTAAAGTATATGCTATATACACTAAAGTAAACAATAGATACAAAAAATTAGTTAAACAATTTGGCAACATAGAAATTGCTAAAGACACTAAATCCATTAACAGGGCTAGTGAAGCTATATGCTCAAAAATAAAGTGATAAATTGGATAATATAAAAAGAGATTGACTGCTAATAAATCTCTTTTTATATTGTTTACTTTTTATCAAACAAAAAAGGAACCTTTGGCAGGTAGGCTCCTTTTTGTTTATCTTTTATGTATTTAATTATTTGTTCTTAATAGCAGCTTGTGCAGCAGCAAGACGAGCTATAGGAACTCTAAATGGAGAACAAGATACATAAGTTAATCCAACTTTGTGGAAGAATTCTATTGAACTAGGATCTCCACCATGTTCACCACAAACGCCTAATTTAATATCAGGTCTAGTTGATTTACCTTTTTCTACAGCTAATGCTACTAATTTTCCGGTTCCTTCTTGGTCAAATCTTTGGAATGGATCATTTAAGTAAATCTTCTTATCATAATAATCTTTTAAGAATTTACCAGCATCATCTCTAGAGAAACCGAATGTCATTTGAGTTAAATCGTTAGTACCAAATGAGAAGAATTCAGCTTCTTTAGCAATTTCATCAGCATTAACGCATGCTCTAGGTAATTCAATCATTGTACCAACTTTATAATGCATATCTAAACCACTCTTAGCGATTAATTCATCAGCAGTTGTTACAACTATCTTTTTAACATATTCTAATTCTTTTAATTCACCAACTAGAGGAATCATAATTTCAGGAGTAATCTTATATCCACATTCCTTAGTTACATTAATAGCAGCTTCAATTACAGCTTTAGTTTGCATTACAGCAATTTCAGGGTAAGAAACAGCTAAACGGCAACCTCTATGACCCATCATAGGGTTAAATTCATGAAGAGATGCAATTACTTGCTTTAATTCTTCAGTAGATATTTTTAATTCTTTAGCAATTTCAACGATATCTTTTTCTTCAGTTGGTAAGAATTCGTGTAGAGGTGGATCCAAATATCTTATAGTAACTGGAGCACCTTCCATAGCTTTGAATAATCCTTCAAAGTCTCCTCTTTGCATAGGTAATAATTTTTCTAATGCTTTTTCTCTTTGTTCAACAGTTTTAGCAACAATCATTTCTCTCATTGCTTTAATACGATCTGCTTCAAAGAACATATGTTCTGTTCTACAAAGACCAATACCTTCAGCACCAAATGCTTTAGCTTGTTTAGCATCACGAGGAGTATCAGCGTTAGTTCTAACACCTAGTCTCTTGAATTCATTAGACCAGTTCATAATAGTTTCAAAGTTACCACTTATAGTAGCAGGAACTGTAGCTATTTGACCTAAATAAATATTACCAGTAGATCCATCAAGTGAGATGTAATCTCCCTCTTTAATAGTTTTACCATTTAAAGTGAAATATTTTTCTTCTTCATGCATTGCAATGTCACCACAACCAGCAACACAGCAAGTACCCATACCTCTAGCAACAACAGCTGCGTGAGAAGTCATACCACCACGAACAGTAAGAACACCTTCAGCAACGTGCATACCTTCGATATCTTCTGGAGAAGTTTCAAGTCTTACTAATACAACTTTATTACCTTTTTGCTTCCATTCAACAGCTTCTTCAGCAGTGAATACAACTCTACCACAAGCAGCACCAGGTGAAGCAGGTAAAGCTTTAGCAAGAGGCTTAGTTTCTTTCAATACTTTAGTATCAAAAGTAGGGTGTAGTAAGTTATCTAATTGTTTAGGTTCTATTTGAAGTAAAGCTTCTTCTTTAGTAACTAAACCTTCATTGTACATATCACAAGCTATTTGTAAAGCAGCTTGAGCTGTTCTCTTACCATTTCTTGTTTGTAACATATAAAGTTTATTCTTTTCAATAGTAAACTCCATATCTTGCATATTTTTATAATGCTTTTCTAGTTTTCTAGCAGTGTCAACGAATTGCTTGTAAACATCAGGCATAACTTCACCTAATTGTTCCATGTTCATAGGAGTACGAACACCAGCAACAACATCTTCGCCTTGAGCATTAATTAAGAATTCTCCATAAATTTTATTTTCACCAGTAGATGGGTTTCTTGAGAATGCAACACCAGTAGCACAATCATTACCCATGTTACCAAATACCATCATTTGAACGTTAACAGCAGTACCCCATTCATGAGGAATTTCATTCATTTGACGATAGTAGATAGCTCTAGGGTTATTCCAAGATCTAAATACAGCCTCTGCAGCAGTTAATAATTGCTTTTTAGGATCTGTAGGGAAATCTTCTCCCTTAGCTTCTTTATAGTAAGCTTTAAATTTAGCAACTAATTCTTTTAAATCTTCAGCAGTTAACTCGTTATCTAATTTAACGCCTCTATCTTCTTTCATTTTATCAATGATTCTTTCAAAACTGCTCTTAGGTAAACCTATAACAACATCACTATACATTTGAATAAATCTTCTATAAGAATCATATGCAAATTTTTCATTGCCTGTAAATTTAATTAATGATTGAACGATTTCATCATTGATACCTAAGTTTAATACAGTATCCATCATACCAGGCATTGATACTCTAGCACCACTTCTTACAGAAACTAATAATGGGTTAGTAGGATCTCCTAATTTCTTTCCAACACTTTTTTCAAAAACAGCTAAAGTGTCAAAAATTTCTTTTTGAATCTCAGGACTTAAAGTTTCATTGTCTTCATAGTATTTAATACATGCCTCAGTAGTAATTGTAAATCCACCTGGAACAGGAAGACCTAAATTAGACATTTCAGCAAGACCAGCACCTTTACCTCCTAAAAGATTACGCATAGTTCCATTTCCTTCATGGAACAAATAAACATACTTTTTACTCATATTTTTCTCCTTCCATGTTATTTATTATATATTTTCTGCACTCTTTTAACAATAAAACAGAAAAGAAAAAAAGACTTAAACTAGTAAGTCTTTTAGTTATAACTAAAAAGAATAAAAAAAGACCTAATTAAGATCTTTCATATTTCTTATTTAGTCTTTTATATTTGTTCTTTAGTTTAAGTAAATCTTTTAAAGATAATAGTCTAAAACTCCAGTTTTTATCATTTGAAGTAGATGGCTCATTCATCCTATAATTATCATCTTTAAGTAACATATCACAAGCGTTTATAATAGCTAAATTAGATTTTGATTTAAATAATGCTTTTATAAGTAATTCCTCGACAGTTTTCTCTTTATATCTAAAACAACTTTTTATATATTCCTTTTTCTCTTCATCTAAACTATCAACAAAACCTTTTAAAGTTTGATTATCATGAGTCCCTATGTAAACAACACTATTAGGAATATGATTTTTAGGTAAATAACTATTATTTTTAAAACCATCAAAAGCAAATTGCAATATCTTCATCCCAGGATAATTACATTCTCTAATAAGTTTTCTAACAGGCCTTGTTATTATTCCTAAATCTTCAGCAATAATGTGAATATCAGGAGAGCCTTTTTCTATTTCATCAAATAGTTCTTTACCAGGTCCTTTAATCCATCTTCCTTTTATTGCAGTATCTTCTCCATATTTTATTGCATAAAAAGCTTCAAATCCTCTAAAGTGATCAATTCTAATATTTTTACAATATTTGCCTACATGTTTAACTCTATTAACCCACCAAGAATAATTATCTTCTTTCATTTTTTTATAATTATATAAAGGATTACCCCACAATTGTCCGGTTTTACTAAAATAATCAGGAGGAACACCTGCTACTAATTTAGGGACATAATCACTAGTAAACATAAATAAATCTATATTAGCCCATACATCACTACTATCCATAGAAACATAAATAGGCAAATCACATATTAATTCAATACCTTTTTCATTAGCGTATTCTACTAAACTTCTAAATTGTTTAAAAAATAAAAATTGTATAAATTTATAGAAGTTAATATCTTCAATTAATAACTCTTTATATTTTTTAATTTCTTCATTATCTCTTTTTTTAAGTTTACTAGGCCAATATAAAAAACTACATCCATTCAAATGATCTTTAATAGCCATAAATAAACTATAATCTTCTATCCAATAAGCATTTTCTTTACAAAATTCTTCTATTTCATTTTTTAATTTCTTATAACTTTTATTATAAGCTTTTCTTAGTACTTTAAATTTTTCTTCAAATAACAATCCATAATTGATATTTTCGCTATTTTCATATTTATACTCTTTAAAAGATTTTTTAGATAATATCTTTTCATCAATTAAAAGCTTTAAATCTATATAATAAGGATTGCCTGCGAAAGTAGAAAAAGATTGATATGGAGAATTGCCAAAACCAGTTGGATTAAAAGGTAAAATTTGCCAATATGAAAAGCCACTATCCTTTAAAAAATCTATAAATTTATAAGCGTTTTTACCAAGTGTTCCAATACCATCTTTACTAGGCAAAGAAGAAATGCTTAAAAATACTCCGCTCTTTCTTTTCATAAATTATTCACCCTTTATTTCACTAGCTATTTGTTTTATTTTTCTAATACGATGATTAACTCCGGATTTACTTAAAGGTTTATCATATTTAGCAGTATAAATATCTGCTATTTCTTGAAGATTAGCTTCAGGATTAGATAGTCTAATTTCTGCAATTTGCTTATCTTTTTGATCAAGTAAATATTCTTTTTTATAATTATATATTTTGTTTATTGCTTCAACTTGTTCTTTAGCAGAATTCAAAGTTTTAACTTCATTAGATATTTCACAAATATTTAATCTATTATTAGAATTCCAATAGTCTTTATTTATTCTTTCTTCTTCAAATTCAAGCACACCAAGTTGAGAGTTAATAATTCTTAAAAAATCACTTATTTCTTCAGATTTTTTCAAATAGACAATATATTTATTTCTTCTTTTAATCGTTTTAGGATTAAGATTGAACTTAGATATCATTTTTTGCAAATACTCAGCATGCCTTAAGTAACTAGTAGAAACTTCCAAATGATAGTTTTTAGAACTAGGATCATTAATGCTTCCACTTGCTAAAAAACATCCTGCTAAATAAGCTCTTTTATCATTTTCCTTCTTTAATATTTTCATAGTAGGCAAAGCTTCTAAACTACCATCTTTATATATTTCTAAATCCTCTAAAATTTCTAAACTATTGTTCCTAATTTGTGCTATATATACATTATTTTTATTAAGCTTGTTTTTCTTAGAAACTAAAAGTCTACATTCAATATTGTATTTTTCTTTTATAATTAAAAAGATAAGTTTAGCAGTCTTAGCATTTTCTGTTCTAATATCAACTACTATTGATTTATTACCCATACTTAAAGTGCCATTTATTTTTATTAAAGCAGAAAGAAGTGCAACCTTTTCACTTGGAGAATATTCACATCTAACTATCTCATTTTTTATATCAGTTGAAAAAGACATTGTTTCACCTCTTTATTACTTGTTAATTTTAACATAAATACTAAAAAAATGTTGTAAATGATGTAAAAAATACAAAAAACAATTATAATAAAAACATATATAGGAGGTATTGTTTTATGGAAAAAATAGAATTGCAAGAAATTATTGATGTATGTGAAAATGAAAAATCTGAGTATATTAACTTATATAGACCACTTTTGGGATATGAAGACGAAATAACTTTATATCGTGGAGTAGATGATAGTGCATTAGATGTAGTAGCAGAAGTAGAAGCAAAGAGTCAAATAAAATTTCCTCCTGATTTATTTCAAGTATATTTGTTATCTAATGGTGGAAAATATTTTGATGTCAACTTATACAGCTTGACAGCAGATAAAAATTACACTAACGGAATTTATTATCAAAATATGACTGCAACTACAAGAGAAGAATATGCAGTGCCAGAAAACATGATTTTAATTGGTGATACAGAAGATGGAATGCTTATCTTAATAGGAATTGATGATGAAGGTTACTATTATTATTCAATGTGGAATAAGGAAACAAAAGAAGAAGAAACTAGATTTGACTTTTTGGTAGAACTTTTAATATATGAAATTGATTATCATACTGGCGCCTTTGATATTGATGAGGAAGAGGAAGAAAATTAATATTGTTTAGAACTGTTTAATAACAGTTCTTTTAATTTATTGTATCCTACTTAATAGTAGGATTTTTTATTTAAAATAAGTATGAAATGCTATAATAATTGTAGTTATAAAGGAGAGAGAAAATATGATATTACTAATTGAATGTATTGGACTATGTTTACTTTTTTTTATGTTAATTGTAATTTCATATAAAGTAAATCCTCTATCTGGAGTTCATAATTTGCCAATGGAAATACAAAAAAGAGTGCAAGAATTACCAGAGTATCAAAATATAAAACCTAAAAAAATTTTGACTACAAAAGAAAGAATAATCAAAAAAATACCAGCATTAATAGTAATACTAGTGATATGGATATTTTTAGTTTATTTAGCTGGTGCAAAAACTTTTTGTATTGGCTTCTTATATTCTTTTATAATGTGGTTTACTATAAAGATGTTTGTGGTTTTTGTAATAGATATTTTATGGTATTCTAACTCACCTAAATATTGGATAAAGGGTACAGAAGATTTAAAAAATGAGTATAAAAATTATAAATTTTATATGAGTAGCATACCTAGGAGTTTAATAGCGGGTATTATTGTATCAATAGTTGTAGGTATAGTTATAAGTATTATTTAATATATAAAATTTAAATATAAAAATAAAAATTGGTAATTAATTTTGTTACCAATTTTTTTATAATTAAATTATGAAGTATCTTTTGTATCTATTTAATAACAGTACCACTTTTTGTATAAAAATAAAGTTATTGAATATATTAATTTGTTGTTTCTTTATTGTTATTTAATATGAAGCTTAAAACAAGCCAAAAACCAATTCCACCTATTATTGTCCATAATGAAATCCATCCATCAACTGGATCATTGAACGAAATGAATTTTTCACCATTAACTGCATTAAAAATGCAATCAATTAACCACATTAATGTAGCTGATCCAAATGTAATGGTTAAAATATTTAAATGTAATCCTTTCTTGTTCCTATTAAAATACAATAGAATAGCACTAATAATAGTGCAAACTAAAGCTGTTATAAAATACATGATTTTATACCTTTGCCTCAATAGATTTTGATTGCCTTTTCTTAAACTTTAAAAAATCCCAAATGAATACAAAAATAGCCCAAACTAAAACTAAGGTTATAAGCATAGCAACGCCAACTGTACCCATTTCTTTTAGCATCTCCACAGTGCTTTCAGGAGAAGATGCCGCTGTTAAAAATGGAGGGAAAGGAACTACTTCACCATGTATAATATGCTCACCAGCTAACATAAAAGATCCACTCCAAAGAGTCAACTCAAGATATTTTAACTTCTCTGACCATTTTGTATCAGAACCAAATTTAGTATTATCTAATTCTTTCTTTTCTTTTTTTTCATTTTTCTTTACTATGTGCTTTGCAACTGTAGTACCAGCTGCTGCAACAGCACTAACTAAAAAACATGCCATATAATAATCCTCCTATGTTTACATGCGAATTTTATCAATATACATTTTATTTGTCAATTGATATAAATAAGATATATTTAATAAAAAAATTAAAGGCACTTATGTTAATTTAAAATTACAAATACAATTAAATCATTTACTCTATTTATCTTTTAAATAATATTTAAATAAATATTAATTGGAAACTTAAAACAATGATATTTGTGATAAAATATATTAGATAAAAGGATTAGAAAGGAAGTAGTAATTTGATGATGAAGTATACTTATTGTGAAAAATTAATATGGTTTGCAATGAATAAAACTATTGTAGATTTCTTTAGTAAGAAGCATCCTAATTGGAACATAAAACTATTAAAAACAAATGCTAAAAAACGTTATAAAGAAATAATTTTAGATTTACCAGATATTGGAAGTGTAACAAAGAATTCACTTAGAATTTGCTTAAGTGGTGGTGCACTATGGCTAGCTTTCTATGAAACGTGTGAAGAGAAAATAAGTGATGAAGAATTTGGAGAAATGGTTAAAGAAACAATGAAGGCACCTTTAATAGTAAAGGCATTTAGTTCAAAAAAACCATTTACTAAGAAAGCACAAATTAAAAAAGAAAAATCAGTTGCAAGAGATAATAATGCAAGTGATAGTGAATTTAACTGGAAAACAGAATTCATTAAAGGAAGAGATGAAAATGAGTACACAATTATTTATAAAAAGTGTGGTTTATGTGCTTTAGCAAGAAAACTAAACCATCCAGAATTAGTAAAATATATGTGTGTTTTAGATATCATGTCAGTTGATATGCTAGGAGGTGTGCTTCATAGAACTAAAACTTTAGCAGAAGGAAAAGACTGTTGTGATTTCTATATATGTAAAAAAGGTTCTAAATGGGATAAATAATTAGGAGGAATCAATATGAAAATAAAACAACAAAAACAAATAAAATTATTTTTAACTAAAGAATTTGGAAATGATAAAGGAAACACTATATTTAATAGACAAGAAGAAATATTAGATGAAATTATAAAAAATATAAAAGATAAGTCAGAGAATCAAAGGAAAACACTTATTCAAACAATTCTTCCTAGAATTGCCTTGTATAAAGTGCTTTTAGAGAGTGATTTACAAAATGATGAAACATATGAAATTATGAGAAAATATATGATTGATATCGTTGCAAAACAAAAACATTCATCTATGGTGAAAATGGAGAAAATTCCTGGGTTTTATTCACTATATAGCAAAATATTTCTTAAAGTTGTTAAAAAAACTGATTTATGGGAAAGTGAACAAAAACACGATAAAACTTCTTTTGATGTAACAATGAAAAAATGCCTTTGGCACACAGCATGTGTAGAAAATGGTTGTGAAGATTTATGTCATCTTTTTTGTGATGTAGATAATGTTACATATGGAGAACTTAAAAAGCTAGGCTTTTCAAGAACAAAAACTTTAGGATATGGCAAAGATTGTTGTGATTTCCATTTTTATAAAAAGTAATATAAGGCGAGTGAAATTATGAATTTATGTTTTAGTATTATGGGATTAGTTGGTGGATTATTATGTTGCTGTGGAGATTTACTATTTGATTTAAAAGGAAAAGGTAATAAGAAATTAGGAACATCAAAGAATATTGATAGCAATTGGAGTAAAATGTCAGAATGGAGATTTGGATTATCTATATTATTTGCTATGCTTGGAGTAATACTTATAGGATTTGGTTTTTATTCTATCGCAGATATAATTAGAAAGAGTAATGTAGTGTTATCTAACATACTTTTAATAACAGGGTTTATAGGTTGTGTAGGAGGCTTGTTTATTCATGCATTATTATGTATTCAAGCAGTTATCTATAAAAGAATTACTGATAATGGTAAAGTAAACTATGAAATAGCAGATAATACTTTAGAAGGATATTATAAGGCTATAATAGTTCCTTTTATGATTTTATATTGTGCTTTAATGATTGCAGATATATGTGTTATGGTAGCAGTACTAAATGGATCATTAGGAGTGCCTAAATGGATGTTTTTATTAAACTCAATAATATTTTTAATTATAGGTGAAACATTTAGAAAAATTAACCCTAATAAGTTCCAAGATTTACCTGGCATTATAATGCCTAGTTTAGGATTAGCTATGGTTGGTGTAATTGGAATAGTAGCGTGTTTAATATAAATAAAAAAGTAATTAACAAGAAAATAGTGGCTTTTAATGGATAAAATATGAAAGTGAGAAGAAAAAATGTTAAGTATTGATGATTTTAATAAAGTAGATATGAGAGTAGGAACTATTATTGATGTAGCAGTAAACAAAAGAGCTAGAAAACCTGCATACAAAATAAAAATAGATGTAGGAAATGAGATTGGAATTAAAAACTCCTCAGCACAAATAACTGATCTATATTCAATGGAAGAATTAATAGGAAAGCAAGTAATAGTTGTTACAAATTTTGAACCAATAAGAATAGCAGATGTAAAAAGTGAAGTCAGAATTTTAGGCGCAGACACAAAAGAAGGATGCGTAATTCTAAACCCAGAAAGAAAAGTTAAAAATGGGAGTAAAATATTTTGATACGAAAATTACAATTTATTAGGTTGAGAAATATATATCAAAAAGATAAGATTTTAAGTGCGTTTGATTAAAATATATGTTCAAAAATATGTTCAATAGCAAAAATTTTAATAAAAAAACCTAGATTTCTCTAGGTAAAATTCAATTTATGGAGCAGATGAGGGGAATCGAACCCCCATAGCAACCTTGGCAAGGTTGTGTTCTACCACTGAACTACATCTGCATTTGCTCTACTATTGTATATAATATGAGCAATAATTTCAAGAGTATTTTTAACTTTTTTTATTTATTTTAATGAATTTAGATAATTCTTTAAATTGCAAACATCAATAGTTATACAATCATAAAGTTTATAAGTATTAACAAACTTATAAGAATTAAACATAGTTCTAGCATATTCTTTAATAGGATATACAATATTGTATAACTTGTTACTTAGTATATATACTTCATCATCTAGATTAGTAAGAATGTCATTAACTTCAGATAATAAGCCAATACCTAAATTTACAAGGGCATCATTAGTTGAAAAGGCTTCCTTGTCACAATTAATTATAGAGTTAGTTATACTTTCACTATTATTTAAACTAGTAGTTAGAGTGTTAAGCAAAGTGTACCCGTTTTTCATAGAATCACAACTCCTTTGCTTAAAAAGTCATTCCCTAAATATTTAATACATTGATTTTTAGACATTATATTAACATCCTTTTTATAAATATCTTTTAAAATGTTTTCTAGATTTTCCCATTCATTTAAAGAAATACTTGAATTCATATTAGATATAACAAAGTCTAATTCATTAGTGTTTTCCACTAAAACAACACTATCTATTTTATATGAGCTAAAAATAGATTTTAAACCTTCAGTAGTGATCATCTGTTATGCCTCCTTCTTGAAAAATCATGAGTAATATCATCGATTCTTGAGAAAAATCTCTTTTCATCTTTTTTAGAATCAAAGCTAAATTTACATTTTTTCTTATTAATAATAGTGGCAATAACATTATCTTTATCATCTAACAAGTGTACTATTCCTGTATTTTCATAGTTAGTAGTGCTTAATTTAGTTGGCTGTAATAACTCTACAGGTAAGTATCCTTGGTTATAAAAACGTAAGATAACATTATCCAAATCATCATAATGCGCTATTTTATTGTTTTCTTCGCAACTGTTAAAACCAATGTAAATATCACCATTAGATTTAATTCTTTTTAACATGCTGTAAGCTTTAAATAAATTTGATAAATTAAAGTCTATTGAAACCTCTTTTGAACCTCTTAATGAACTTGATAGATTATGAATTGGTTTTTTCTTTCCTGTTTTTTCATCTATTGTGTATTTTATATTTAAATATCCATTAGCGTCCTTTTCATAGTAAGAGACACAAGAATCATTGCTAGGAATAATAGCAATTAAATTTTTACTTTCAGAATTTCTAGATGAATAATATATTTTTTTGCCAATATAAGTATTTCCTTTAATATGCAAGAATTGCTCATGTTTATAGTTGAAAAATTCTGATTTATCTCTTTCTATTAGTCTATAAGTATCGTAGTTTTCAGACACTGGTATCCTTACATCATCAGTATTAATCATAGAAATCATTTGAATTAGTTTAGTGAATTCTTCTTTAAAGTTTTGTAAGTTTTCTTTATATTCTTTAGTGTTTAATAAATAGTGAGAAAATATAATACGATATTTAAGTAAGTTATCACAACACTTTTTAAATTCAGGGCTAGAGTTCTTAAATTGATTAGAGAAATACTTAGGTCCTGTTTCATACAATTGAATTAAAATAGGACACAATATATTATCATCAATAGCTAATCCAGAAGTTACATCTCCAATTAAAGAATTTCTATAAAAAGTAGCTCTTTTAATAGTCATATCTATAAAGAAGGCATCTTTTTGTGTAACAAAAGGTAAAGCAGACTTTTTAAATTTGTTTTGAAGTTTTACATAATCTGTTTTTTGACTTTTGCTAACAGTATATTTATCTTTGATTAAATGATTGCTGTCTAAATAAGCTTTTAACATAGTTCTTTCTTCAATAAATTCCTTTATTACATCGATTGTGTTTCTACAGAAAGTATCATGAGAAGCATATTCCATTATTTGATTTGAATTAACTGGATCTGATATAAAACTAGAAATAATTTTCATCATTTCATTATTGTGCTCATTATAATCTTCATTAACAATTTCAAAATTATTTTTAATAAATTCTTTAGCTTGTTCAGTATATAAAAGAGTATGGTTTCCAACTCTTCCGCCTTCTTCATATGAATATAAAGATATAGGATCGGATGTATCTACTATATATTCAATAACTTTATCTTTGCTAGTACTTGTTAAAGAAAACATTTTTCTTAATGGGACACATAATACTTGCTTATTATCTTTACTCTTTAACTTATAAAAATATGTGTCTAATTGAACTTGAGGAGAATTCTTTATAACAAGATTAGAAGCACTATAAAAATTATCGCTATTAAATAGTTTTTTATAATATTCAAGCTCATTTTTATAGTTTTCTTCAGTTAATTCAATAATTTTATTAGCTATATTTTCAATGTTGTGCATGCCATTAAAGTAACCATAGTGAACAGCTTTTTGTCTAGTGTAATAAATTAATGAAGTTAATTCATCTAATTTAGAAGAGTGTAAATCACCAATTCCAATTTCTAAAATAGAATCCAAAGTTATAATATAACTTGATATCAAATATTTTTTATATTCACTAGAATATCCTTCTTGATCAATGGTAGAAAGAATTTTCTTTAGTTCTAAAGCTTTTTTGTGAAGCAATGTTAAATAATAGTTACTATTCATGACTACAACTCCTACTAAAATTATTATAACTTAGGATTAAATGGATGTAAAATATTTTTTTGCTACATACCATAATTTTTTTATAATAAGTATAGAGTATGTATAGTATAATTTACCAAGAATAGTAAAATTAATGGCTAAAGGTTTACAAAATTGAAACAATTTTATATAATATTATCGCATTTAGTAGGAGGCTTATTATGACAATTGAAAAAAATAGTGATAAAGGAAGTATTTCTATAACTATGGATGCAATCGCTTCAATTGCAGGTAATGCTGCAACAGAATGCTATGGTGTAGTAGGTATGGCACCTAAAACTGGCTTTAGAGCTGGTATAGCTGAACTACTACGCATTGAGAATTATAACAAAGGAGTTTTTGCTAGAGAGACAAAGAGTGGCGTAGAAGTAGAAATGTATATTGTAGTAGCTTACGGATTAAAAATTACTGAAGTAGTAAGCGAAGTTCAAAAGAAAGTAAAATACGTGTTAGAAAAAACACTAGATATAAAATTTAAGTCAATTAATGTATTTGTAAAAGATATTAAAAATGTATAATTTTTTGGAGGAAATAAAATGAAAACTATAAATGGTCATCATTTAAAGCAAATGATCATTTCTGGGGCGAATAACTTATTTAACTGTTATCCTGAGATAGATGCTTTGAATGTGTTCCCTGTACCGGATGGAGACACAGGAACAAACATGAATTTAACTATGACTTCTGGATCAAAAGAAGTTGTTAATATAGACACAACAAATATTTATGATGTAGCTAAAACCTTTTCTAGAGGTTTGCTTATGGGAGCTAGAGGAAACTCTGGAGTTATTTTATCACAAATATTTAGAGGGTTTGCAATTGGATTAGAAGGAAAGAAAGAAGCAAACTGTTATGATTTTGCAGATGCACTTATTTCTGCTAAAGATGTAGCATATAAAGCTGTAATGAAACCAGTTGAAGGAACTATACTTACTGTAATAAGAGAAAGTACAGTTGCATTAAAAAAATATGTAGATGATTTAGAAAAACCTATTACAATTAAGGAATGCATGGCTATTTTATTAAAGGAAGCTAAAGCATCACTAGAAAGAACACCAGAATTACTACCTGTATTAAAAGAAGTTGGAGTAGTAGATTCAGGTGGTGCTGGTTTAATTAAAGTATTAGAAGGATTTGAAAGTGCTTTAAACGATCATATTATTGAAAGATTCCAAGCAACAGTTCAACAAAATGAAACAGAAAATAAAACTGCTTCAGCACAAAGTAAAATTGCAAATGAAGAGTTTGGCTATTGTACAGAATTCATTATGAAACTTTCTCCAGAAAAAGAAGGAAAGAAAAACTTTGTATCATCTAGATTTACTAGTGTATTGCAAAACCATGGTAATTCAATAGTTGTAGTACAGGATGATGATATGGTAAAAGTACACATTCATACATTAAAACCAGGTAATATTTTCAACTATGCTCAACAATTTGGTGAGTTTATAACATTAAAAGTTGAAAATATGCAACTACAACATTCTCATATTACTGAAAATGATAAAAAAGAAGAAAAAACTGAAGTTGTAAAGAAAGAAAAGAAAAAATATGCAATTATCTCTGTATCAGTTGGTGAAGGATTAAATCAAATGTTTAGAGATTTAAGAGTTGATGAAATTGTAAGCGGAGGACAAACAATGAATCCATCTACTGAAGATTTCGTTGAAGCGATAAATAGATTAAATGCTGAAAATATCTTTATCTTACCTAATAACTCAAACATTGTTATGGCTGCTAATCAAGCTAGTCAAGTAGTAGAAGGAGTTAACTGCAAAGTGATTCCTACTAAGACTATACCTCAAGGAATGGTAGCGTGTATGATGTTTAACCCATATTGTGAAGTTGATGAAAACTTTGAACAAATGAGTGAAGCTATTGGGAATGTTAAAACAGGACAAGTAACATTTGCAATTAAAGATACAAATATCAATGGAATTGAAATAAAAGAAAATTACTTTATGGGATTAGATGGTAAAAATATAATTACTTGTAAAGAAGATAAAGTAGATGCAACTATTACACTATTAGATTCTATGATTGATGAAAATAGCGAAATAGTAACACTTATTGCTGGTGAGGATGCTAAAGAAGATGAAACTAAGAAAATAGTTAACTACTTAAATGAAAAGTATCCAGTTGAAGTTGATGTTAAATTAGGTCAACAACCAGTATATAGTTACATAATTGGAGTAGAATAAATTAAGGGG
>CAKORZ010000007.1 GCA_934101685.1 uncultured Bacilli bacterium | reverse complement strand
GATTAGGATTGTATTATCATGAAAATGGTATGTATAAAGAAGCATTTGATTTATTTGAAATATCTACGAAAAAGGGCAATATGAAATCTACATATTATTTAGCTAAGTGTTATGAATTTGGCCAAGGATGCGAAGAAAATAAAGATCTTGCATTCAAATTATTAAAGATAGTAGCTGGTGAAGGTGATAGTGATGCCTTGTATGATTTAGGTATGTGCTATTTATATGGACTAGGGTGCGAAGTGAATGAAAAAGAAGCTTATATATGTTTTAATATAGCTAAAGATGAAGGTGTAATTGAAGCTAATAGTGCACTTGGATATTGCTATTTAAATGGTGTTGGTACAGAAAAAGATAATAAGAAGGCAATAGAGTGTTTTGTTGATGGTATAAATTTAGGTGATTCTGTTAGTAACTACAATCTAGCCTTTTGTTATGCAGTAGGTCTTGGAATAGAAAAAGATGAAAAGAAAGCTTTTGAATTATTAAATATATCTGCAGAAATGGGAGATTTTTATTCTCAATATTTCTTAGGAAAGTGTTATGAGTTTGGTAATTTATGTGAAATAGATTATAAAAAGGCTAAAGAATGGTATGAGTATTCTTATAAAAATGAATGTGATGAAGCTCTTGTAAGTCTAGGCGATTTGTATATGGATGGTAAGGGTTGTAAAGTTAATTATAAGAAAGCTCAAAAACTATATAAATTGGCATATGAAAAAGATGCTGATGGCGCTATAGAAAGTTATGCTGTTTGTTGTTTGTTTAATGGGGATTATAAAGTAGGATTTGAACTATTAAACGAACTTAGGGACAAAGATAATTACATGGTTAATTCATTCTTAAAGTTATGTTATGAGTATGGTATTGGTGTTGAAGCTAATAAAGAAGAAGTTTTGAAGTTTGAGAATAAATTAAAAAATAGTAAATAAAATGCTAGTGATAGCATTTTTTTAATTGCTAAGTGAATAAAAAACTTGTACAATATAAATAAGGATGTGACTAGTAATGTTAAAAGATGAGATAATAGCAGAGATGAGTAAGAAAAGATATATTCCTGCAGAGGAAGAAGACTTTGTTGAATTCTTTTCTAACTATAGTAAAGAAGAAGTTATTAATGCTTTAAAAGAATTAAAAGAAGAATATGTAATTATGGAAAGTAGTAAAGGAAATTTAGTTTTAGCAACTACTAAAGGATATTTTAAAGGTGTAGTTACTGGAGTTTTTGATGACTATATTTTTGTTAAAATTGATAAATATGAAAAAGATTTAAAGATAGATAAGAAGAGAAGAGATATAGTATTACCAAAAGATGAAGTATTAATTCATTTAGCAGAAGATGAAACTTTAGTTAAAGTTATTAAACATAATATTAATAAATTAGTTGGTGAAATAGTTACTAAAGAAGTTAAACCAGGTAAATATGATTATTATATTTTACCTCAAAGTAAGAAACTTAATGTTGAATTAAAACTAGATCCAAGTAGATGTAAAAATTTAGTTAATGGGTATAAAGTTGTATATGAATTAGTAGATACAAAAGCAGGTGTTGAACCTGTTATAAAAGAAGTAATTGGTTATAAAGATGATCCTAATGTTGATATTAGGGCATATTTAATTGAAGCTGAAGCTCCAATTGAATTTAGTGAAGCTTGTCTTAAAGAAGCAGAAGAAGTATCTAGAGATGTTAATGAAGAAGATTTAAAAACAAGAACAGATTTTAGAGATCATATGATTTTTACAATTGATGGTAATGACGCTAAAGACTTTGATGATGCAGTAGAAGTATATGAAAGAGAAGATGGCGGATTTAAAGTTGGAGTGCATATTGCTGATGTTTCTGCTTATGTTAAAGAGGGAGGAGCAATTGATAATGATGCAGTAAATAGAGGTACATCTATCTACTTAATTTATTCTGTAGTTCCTATGCTTCCTCAAATATTATCTAATGGTAAATGTTCATTAATGCCTCATGAAGATAGATTAACAATGAGTTTTATTATGAATGTTAGTAAAGATGGTAAATTAGAAGATGGCGAAATAAAGATGGGCGTTATTAATTCTAAGAAAAGATTTACTTATGATGAGGTAAACAGGATTGTTGAACAAAACGACCCTGAGACAATTGAAAAGGATAAAGAATTTGTCCCTATGTTAGAAGCAATGATTAAAGCAAGTGCTGCGATTAGAAAAGATAGAGATGAAAGAGGACAATTAGAACTTGATATTCCAGAAGCTAAAGTAATTACAGATCAAAATGGTCATCCTACAGATATTAAACTTAGATATCGTGGCTTAGCAGAAAAAGCAATTGAAGATTTAATGATTTTAACAAATGAATTTGTTGCTTCTACTTTTGATAGTATGGGATTACCTTTCATGTATCGTGTTCACGAGGCCCCAGCTGAAGAAAAAATTGAAAGATTTGTTCATATGGCTAAAAGTATGGGACATAAAGTTAGAAATAGTAAGAATGGATATCATAGTAACGATGTTAGAGCAATCCTTGATAAGGAAGATGATGAATTAGTTAAAACAGTATTATCATCATTACTTTTAAGAAGTTTACCTAAGGCATATTATGGTCCTGAAAACATTGGACACTTTGGTTTAGCAAGTGATGCATATATGCAGGTTACTTCTCCAATTAGAAGATATCCGGATTTAGTAGCGCATCGTTTAATGAAAAAATATTTGTTTGAACCAGAAAATTTTGAAAATTTAAACTTTGATGAAATATTAAACTATTTATATGAAATAGGTGAATCTACATCTATGCAAGAGAGAAGAGCAGAACAACTTGAAAGAGATGTTACAAAGATGAAGATGGCAGAATATATGGAAGATAAAATTGGTCAAACATTTATTGGTAAGATTTCTGGATTTACTGATAAAGGTATGTTTATTCAACTTCCAAATACAATTGAGGGATATGTTAAGTTTGAATATTTAAGAGATGATACATATGTTTATGATAGAGATAGAATGTTAGCTTTTGGTAAGAGAACTAACAAGTTATTAAAAGTAGGTAGTGAATTTAAGGTTAGAGTAGCTAGAGATAGTAAGAGTGAATCTTTAATTGATTTTGCTCCAGTTGATTATAAGCCTAAAAAAACTGATAATGATAATAGAGAAAATAGGAGAAAAGGAAGAAAACACTGAAATGGAAAAAGGAATAAAAAACATTTGTCTTAATAAGAAAGCAAGTTTTGATTATTTTTTAGAAACTACTTTTGAAGCAGGTATTGTATTAGAGGGTAGTGAGATTAAATCCATTAGAGGAGGAAATGTTAATCTAAAGGATAGTCATATTCAAATAAAAAATGAGGAAGCATATATTATTAATATGCATATTTCTCCATATACAAATGGCAGTGTTTTTAATCCAGATCCTACTAGAACTAGAAAATTATTACTTAATAAGCAAGAAATTAGAAAACTTGATACTAAAGTAAAAGAAAAGGGATACACTATTGTTCCTACTAAAGTTTATTTAAATAATGGTAAGGCAAAAGTAGAGATTGCTTTAGCAAAAGGTAAGAAAAATTATGATAAAAGGGAAGTAGAAAAGGAAAAGACGATAAATAGAAATATTAAATCAATGATTAAAGAAATTAATAGGTGATTGTATGTTAGTAGAAGTGAAAGAGTTTATAGAGGGTATAGGTTATCGTTATTTTGTTATTAATAGGGATAGTGTGGAGTTAATAGAAAATAACCATAAACAAAGAATAGAAGTAGAATATAAAAATATTTTTAATACTGTTTTAGGCCTTTTTTCACTTGCTAATGAATGGGAAAATAATGAAATAGATGAAGGAATATATGAGGTTTCTTTTTATAAAAATAACAATGTAACTAAGTTTTGTTTTAATGAGGCTCCTTCAAATTGGATGTTATTTAAAGCATATTTAGGTGTTTTGGTTGGTGATAGTTATGAATAGAGTGGATTTAATTAACTCTAAAAAAGAAGAGATATCGTATTGTATTGCTATGGCGATAGCTAATAACTCTAATTTAAAATTTGATGATATTTATAAATATGTAAAAAATAGAGTTGATTCAGCTATAGTAATTGCTCCAACTGTTCCATTTTTTGAATCTACTTATGATAAAAAACTTAATAAATTAATAGAAGAAGTGAATGAACTTGTTTTCTTTGATATAGAACCATATATAAATAATAAAATTAGAATTATGAGTAGTTCATATATAAAAGATGAAGATACAGAAATCATTAATAAATATAATAAAAATATTGATTTATATGAAAGAGTAGGAATAAACTTTGATAAATATAAAGTTTTATATTTCTTTTATAAAGATGATGGAATGAAAATTATTGATTCTAAAATAAAAAAAATAGTAAAAAAAGCTTATTTATCAGATTTTAAAAGATCTTTTTCTAGTCTTATAGATGCGATTAATTATAAAAAAAAGATTGAATCATTTGATAAAGTATTTAAAAAATACAATATCAAATCTATAGAAGATCTTATTGATTTTAGAAACGAATTACTTTCTTATACAGTAAATGAAAATAATTATGGTGAAGAAGAAAAGAAAATTATTTTAGATAATAGAAAAGCTTTATGTAAAAGAGTTAATGATGAGAACTTTTCACTTAGTAGTGAAGAAGCTAAAAAGATGATTGATAAATTAGATGAGATTTTTAATCTTGAAGCTTTTAATGTGATTTTTTCTGAAGATATATGGAAAAATATTATAGAAAAATTAGGAGTGTCTTCAAAAAATATTGGTTCTTTAACAGGAGCGTATGCTTCATTGATGAATTCAACTGCGATGTGTTCTAAATTTTTTGATAAAAATCATGAATCTGTAGTATATTGTATGTTCCCGGAAATATTATTTTCAGCACCAGTAAAATCAATAAATGACGCTATAATGCATGAATTTGTTCATAGTGTAGATGCTCATAATAAAAATGGAAGAAACTCATTTACAAATAAATATACTTTAATAAATGAGGCTATTACCGAATACCTTTCTTTAAAGGCAATTAAATATTTAAATGGAGATATTTTAGATATAAAGAATGAAGGCGAAATGGCAGGAACTGTGTATGATCCAATGCTTTCTCTTGTTGAAATTTTGAAAAGTAGCAATATATGGGATGATTTGTTAAATGCTAAATTAAGTGATAGTGTAGTAGAATTAGAAAAAAAAGTTGGTGCTTATAATATGACTAAAATTAATTCATATTTCAAAAAGAATATGTTATCAGGTCAAGGCTTAAAAGATGAACAACTAAAAAAACTACTTAATAGTATTGAAAAAGGAAAAATTAAAAAGTAATTGTGTAAATTAATAAAAAACATTGAATATTTTTTATTATTTTTATTATAATATAAGAGCACTTATGTGTATACACTACGGGGCCGTCATGGTTTCGACAGGTAGTGGAGGGTAAGGATTGCAGTCGAGTGATTTCGTTAGTAATCAAACGCCAATTAAATGGCAATTATAACTATTCTTACGCATATTAGTCATAGACTTTAATCTTCAATAGCGAAGAAGTGCGCGTTACGTTAAGATTTGTCCTTGGTTTTAATAGTAACGTCATATACAAGGAATAAGGTTTGGTGATTTCTATAAATCAAACTCGAAAATCTAATAGGATAGTTATTAAATGGTTGGTCTTTAACCTAATTTAATAATGAAATACAATTAAAGACTAAACTGTAGAGGTCTTTACTTGAAGTTATTTGGACAGGGATTCGACTTCCCTCGGCTCCACCAATATTAAAAATGCCTAGTTAGCTCAGTCGGTAGAGCAATCGGCTGTTAACCGATCGGTCGTAGGTTCGAGTCCTACACTAGGCGCCATATGCAGACATAGTTTAGTGGTAGAACACAAGCTTCCCAAGCTTGTTGTGGGGGTTCGATTCCCCTTGTCTGCTCCAAAATTGATTTTTTTCTAGAGACTCTAGGATTTTTTATTATAAATTTTGCCTTTGACTACAAATTATAAAGAATCTAAATTATTATTAACTCCTTTTTTATAATGGGTATTGATTTTAATAATTTACTAATATAAAATATCTATAAGTAGTAAACGTCCTTTTAGTAGGATTAGCTAGAAATAGCTGTACGTTGCTACTTTTTTTGATTATGCAGATACAGTATGAAAAAATACAAAGAAAATAGAAGAATATATAATACTTTAGTGTTAGCTAGTAGAAGAGACTTTTAGTCGAAGATGAAAAATCATCAGTTAAATTATATAAAAAATTTTAATGAATTGTAATTTGTTATTTAGTGTTTATATAATATAAATTTTCTCCTGATTTTAATGTTTTTATATAGGTAGCACCAAATTTTTCATAATAATTATTCAAATTTGTTTTTAAATATAATTTGTCAAATCCTCTATTATTTGCTTCTTTTAAAATAGTATCATTTAGTATTCTAGAATAACCTTTTCCTCTATATTTTTCTTTTATATACATTGTTGCGTACCAAGGTGTAAGATTTTCCTCTTCATCACAATCACTTGGGAAAATAGATATAAATCCAATCAATTCTTTATTATCAACCAAAATTAATTTACAGAAATATTTATTAGATAATAGTTCTTTTATTTTGTTTATTTTATTTTTAAGGCGTTTTTCTGTATTATAATTTTTAGAATCTGCCCATTCATTATATTCTAACTTTGCAACTTCTTCTAAAAATTCAATTTTATTTTTTTAATTATATATTTTCATATGATAAAAAACTCTTTCCAAATTATTATTTATTTCCATTCCATTCATCTAGAAATTCTTTAATAAAGTTTTCCATGTATTTAGTTCTTTTAATAGCTAGTTTTTTTGCTGTTTTAGTATTCATATTTTCTTTTAGTTTAAATAATTTGTGATAGAAATGATGAATAGTGGAGGGATCATTTTTTGTGGATTCTGAATAGTCATTATTTTCATTTAAGGGGATAGTACTATCATACATAGGAATGTTATGGGCTCCACTATAAGAGAATGTTCTTCCTATACCTATAGCACCAATGGCATCTAAATTATCAGCATCTTGCAAAATTAGAGTGTTTATATCATTAACATTGTTTCCGTTCCAATTATATTCTTCGTGATATTCAATGCAATAACATATTTTTTCAATTTGCTCTTTAGTTAAATTAGTATGGCTTAAAATATCTTTTACTTTACTTAAAGAATCTTTTGGGGAAACAAATACTTTACTTTCATTTTGCATTATTCTATGTACATCGTGTAAAAAAGCAGATATTCCAATAATAATTCTATCTCCACCTTCTTTTTTTTGCAGATACAAAGCAATATTCATAGTTCTTTCTAAATGACTTATATCATGACCTGAAGAATCGTTTTTAAATAAATCAATAACATATGGCTTTAATTCTTCTATATAATTTTCTAGCATTTTAACATTCTCCTTACATAAAAATATTATACATTGATTTAAGATAATCTTGAAATATTTTTAATATTTTCAATTAACAATATTATAGTTATTTTAGTATTTATTTTTTTAAATGAAGTATAATTAAATGAGTAGGAAATGAGGGACTAAAAATGAAATCTAAAAAGAAACAAATTATATTTGGAATCTTATTTATAGTATTAGCTATTTTAGTGTTCTTGTTTTTTTATAGTGAGTTTTATACTGCAAGTGGGATTAAAGCAATGGGTGGAGTTAAGAAAAATGGAGGGGTTCCACAATTTAAAAGTAATAATGTGTCTGGAGGAAAAAGTGTAAATTCTGCAACTAAAAAGTTTAAATTTTCTACTTGGAATAATTTTTGCTTTTTAACACAAATATCTAATGGATTATTGGGAATATGGGCATTAATTGTAGGAATATCAAAAGTTTTTAATTTAAAAAAATTGGAGAAGAAAGTAACGCATCCTTTAATTGTATGTTCTTTATCTACACTTTTATTTTTTGTTGGAATAGTTGTTTTTGGATCTTTTGTTAGTGGAATATATAGATTACAAGTATGGACTAATAAATATTTTGTTATTTCTAATTTGAGAGATTTATTTTATCATATTGTTACTCCTCTTATTGGAATTCTTATAGCAGTATTTTTAAATGATGATAGAAAACTAAAATATAAAAATAGTATTTTATTTTTAATACTTCCTTTAACATATTCTATTATTACCTTTATTAGAGGGAAGTTTATTTTAAAAACATGGTATCCTTATTTTATATTTGATTCTCATAAAGTATGGAATATTTTGAAGTTAGGTAATTATAATCAAACTTTAGCATGTTTATTAGTTTTATTTATTATGGGGTTAATAGCTGTATTTTACTTTTTCTTAGGAGAACTTGTTATTAAAATAAGAAATTCTAGAGCAGATAAATTAAGCGAACAATAGTTCAATAATAATTTAAAATGTAATATAATTGTCTTGGTGATAATATGCGTATATATCTTATGAGACATGGAGATTACAACAAAGAAAAATTAACTAGGCTTGGTAAAAAGCAAGTTAAGTTTTCTAGTGAGTATTTGAAGAAATGCAATATAGGTAAAATATATAGTAGCCCTACGACTAGATGTATTCAAAGTAGTGAGATTATTAGTAAAGTATTAAATAAACAATTTGAAGTTAAAAAGGAATTAAATGAAAGAAGTAAAATAGCTTCTTTAAGAGATAATGATAAAGAAGAATGGTTTAAGAATTATTTAAATATGAATTATTCTTGTAAAGATGTAGAGGGAAGTAAAGAATTTTTTGATAGAGTAAAAAGTTTAATAAATGAAGTTATAAATAATAGTAGTAAAGAAGAAAATATTTTGTTTGTAGGGCATAGTTCTATTTCATATGCAATGGCAGCGTACTTTTTTAAGGAGAAAGAATGGGTCACTTGGATGGCAATGGGAAATGCATCTATTATATGTTTTGAAGTAAAGGAGAATGAAAATGAGTAAGGAAAGTAATGTTATAGAATTTTATGTTTTGTGTAATAAATTAAAAAATGTTGTAAGAACTGGTTGGATTAAATGGGGAGTTAATAAGGAGAGAGTAGAGAGTATTGCAGAACATATTTATGGGACACAAATGTTAGCAATAGCAATGTATAGTGAATATAAATATGATTTAGATTTAAAAAAAGTTTTATTTATGTTAGCGTGTCATGAACTTGAAGAAATATTAATTGGAGATTTAACTCCTTATGAAATTAGTAAAGAAGAAAAAGAAATTATGGGGCATAAGGCAGTAAAAGAAGTGTTAAAGAATTTAATGAATAAAGAAGAAATTAATAGTTTAGTATTAGAATTTGATGCAAGGGTTACTAAGGAAGCTTTATTTGCTTATCACATCGATAAGTTAGAGTGTGATTTACAATGTAAGTTATATGATGAAGAAAAGACTGTTGAATTAAAGAATCAAGATAGTAATCCAATTTGTAAAGATGAAAGAGTACAGTATTTTATGAGTAAAGAAGATTCATGGTCTAGTATGTGGATTGAGTGTGATAGATATCATTTTAAAGATGATAAAAACTTTGAAAGTGTTTTAGATTACGCTAAAAACAATAAGATAGGGGGTAAATAATAGTGAAAAATGTTAGAGTTATTGTGTGTGGACCTGCTGTTGGTAAAACTTATTTAGCTAGTACAGATTCTAGATTTGTTGATTTAGATGATGAAAGGGCTAAATATAAATATGGTCTTTTTAATGCTTCTAATGAGGAATTAGAAAGAGGAAAACTTAATAGAAATGGTGTAGTTAATACTGATTCTAGTGAGTATATTATTAAAAGAATAGATGAAGAATTAGAAAAGGGTAAATGTATTCTTTTATCATATCATGAAAAAATTCTTAATTATATTATTAATAAGGGTATGGATTATTGCTTAGTGTATGCTCCATTAGATGCAAGAGAAGAGTATGCTAGAAGAATGAAAAATAGAGGAAATCAAGATAATTTTATTGAGAGTAATGCTAGTGAAGAAAACTTTAAAAAATTGTATGAAAAAAATGTAAATAATACAACTGCTAGATATAAAATAGAGTTAAAGAAAGGTGAGTATTTAAAGGATATTGCTGATCTTTTCTTTGAGGAGTGAAATTATGGAAGATAAAGATTTATTAAAACTCAGTATGAATGAATTAGTAGACAATGGTGTATGCCCAACTTGTTTAGATAGAAGAACAAATGGTGCTTTTTTTGGTGATTCTAGTAAGTTAGAGATATATAAAGATGAAGATATTGAATGCTTATATGTTCCTAATCCAAGAGCAGAAGGACATATGATGATTTCATCTATTACTCATTATCATGATATGAGTGAGGCACCTGATGAATTAAATGAAAAAATTATTAGGTATAGTAAGGCTTTGATGAATATTATTAAGGAAGTTTATAAGTGTGAGAGAGTGTATTTGTGCACAATGTGTGATGGACCAAATAACCATTATCATGTTCAACTAATACCTAGATATTCTTATGAAGAGAGAGGCTCTAATAATTTTGTTAAACCTAGGAAAAAATATGTATATGATGAAGAAAAAGTAAATAATGTTAGAAGTTTAGTAAAAGAGTATTCTAAGAAGTAGGAGGTGCTTTTATGATTTATAGAGAAGCAACAAGGGAAGATTTAGAAAATGTATGGGATAAGGATATTAGAGAGCATCCTAATGATGACAGGTGGGTTAGATGGAAAAAAGAATATATAAATCATAATAAAGATGGTAATTTAAAAACTTTTGTAGCAGTTAATGATAATAATGATGTAATTGCTCAAATTAGTGTTGTTTTTTCTTCTAAAGTTAAGTGTGTTAAAGGAAGAAAAAAATTATGTGACGATAAATGTATTTGTAATATGAATGCATTCAGATGCGATGAAGAATATGAAGGTAAAGGCCATATTTCTAAACTTGTTAAAATGGGCGAAGAATATGCTAGAAATAAAGGTTATAAGTATATAACTATAGGATCAGAGGCAAGAGAAACAAGAAACTTATCTATTTATTTTCATTTTGGTTATAAGACATTTTTAATGTATGAAATTGATGAAAGTGAAGAAGATAAACCATTAGTGTTATATTATGGTAAAAATTTATAATAAAAGGAGAAATGTTTATGATAATAACAATTAATGTTAATGGAATGATGTGTGAAAATTGTAAGAAACATGTTGAAAAGGCTGTTAAGAGTGTTAAGGGAGTAAAAAAAGAAAAAGTTAGTTTAGAAAATAAAAATGTAGTAGTGGAATATAATGAGAAAAAAACTAATGAAGAAGAAATTAAAAAAGCTATTTTAGAAGCAGGATATGAGGTTATCTAATGCAAAGTATTACTCTTAAAATTGGTGGTATGCATTGTGTTAGATGCAGTAATGCAATCACTAATGCTTTAAAAAATAAAAAAGGAATAGAGAGTATTTTTGTTAGTTACGCTACTAGTAAAGCTGATATAGTTTATGATTCTAATATTATTAGTTATAAAGAAATTGTAAAAATAATTAAAAAAAGTGGTTATTATGTTATTGATGAAAATAATAAAAATAAAGAATATAAAATGACTTTATATACTTTTATTTTTTCTTTAATATTAACTATTCCTTTTATAATTATGATGATTTTTATGTTTATTAATAAGCATAATAATATTTTTCATAATGGATATTTTCAATTAGCATTTGTTACTCCAATACAATTTATTGTAGGATATAAGTTTTATAAAGGAGCATATGAAAGTATAAAGAATAAAAGTCCTAGTATGGATGTTTTAGTAGCGCTTGGAACTAGTGTTGCTTATTTTTATAGTTTATATAACTTAATTAATGGTATTCATATGTATTACTTTGAAAGTTGTGCATTTGTTATTACTTTAGTTTATCTTGGAAAATTATTAGAGCTAAAGTCTAAAAATAAAACTAATGAAGTCATTAATTCTTTAATTAATTTAAAGCCTGTAAAGGTTACTGTTATTACTAATAATGAACAAAAGGAAATTGATGTTAGTGAATTAAAAGTAAATGATATATTTATAGTTAGAAATGGTGAAAATGTTGCTAGTGATGGTGTTATTGTTAGTGGAGAGTCTTATATAGATGAGAGTATGCTTACTGGTGAGAGTGAACTAAAACATAAAACTATTAACGATAGTGTATATGGTGGGACTACTTGTAATGAAGGAATAATTGAGGTTAGGGCTAGTAAAGTTGGGGAAGAAACTGTTTTAGCTGGAATTGTTAAAATGGTAGAGAAAGCTAATTCTAGTAAAGCAAAAGTACAAAAATTAGCTGATAAAGTATCGGCGATTTTTGTTCCTAGTATTATTTTTGTTTCTATATTAACCTTTATTATTAATTATATAATTTTAAAGGATATTTCTTTAAGCGTATCTAGAGCTGTTGCAGTTTTAGTTGTGGCTTGTCCTTGTTCTTTAGGGTTAGCTACCCCTACTGCATTAATTGTAGGAATGGGAAGGTGTGCAAAAGAAGGAAGCCTTATTAAGGATGCTGATGCTTTAGAGAAATTTTCAAATTTAAAAACAATAGTAATGGATAAGACTGGTACTATTACAGAAGGCAAATTAAAGATTAGTGATGTTAAAATATATAATATAAGTAAAGAAGAGTTTGAAAGTGTTGTTTCTTCCTTGGAGGAAAAATCTACACATCCACTTGCTAAAACTATTGTAGAAACTTTTAATAAAAATAAAGTTAATATAACAGATATTAAGGAAATACCAGGAAAAGGAATAACTGGTAATTATAATAATAAAACTATAAAAGTAGGGAGTAATAAATGGTTAGGCGTAGAAAGTGAAGATAAAACTTGTGTTGTAGTAAAATATGATGATGAGTTAATTGGTGTTATTTACTTTTCTGATCATATAAAGGAAGAATGTAGGGAGGTAGTAACTAAACTAAAAGAAAATAATGTTACTGTAGTTTTAGCAAGTGGAGATAATAAATTAGTTTGTGAGAGAGTTGCAAAAGAAGTAGGAATAGATAATGCTTATAGTGAAGTTTTACCTAGTGATAAGTTTGATATTATAGATAAATATAAGAGTGAAGGAATTGTTGCAATGGTTGGAGATGGAATAAATGACGCTCCATCTTTAGCAAATGCTGATGTAGGAATTGCTATGTCTAGTGGGAAAGACATTGCTATACAATCTGGGGATATTGTTATTATGAATAATAATTTAAATAGTATTTATAGAACTTATTTATTATCAAAGGCTACTATGACAAAAATAAAGCAAAATTTATTTTGGGCTTTCTTTTATAACCTTATTGGTGTTACATTAGCAATGGTAGGAATACTATCGCCAATAGTAGCAGGTTTAGCTATGTCTCTTAGTTCGGTGAGTGTTGTTAGTAATTCGTTACTGTTAAATAAAAAGGCAATTGATTAAAAAATAACCATTTTTGGCATTGTTTTGCATACAAATTTTAGATTGTAATATGAATATTTAGATGTTATAATTTTTGTGTATGGATGTGGTTAAATGAATATTAGAAAAATTGAAAAAGAATTGTATAATGATGAAGGATTTTTAAAAATTTTACCTATTTTAAAAGAAGAAAACTGGAAAAAGGCAACTGTTTCTCAAAGAATGCAAATATTTAAAGAATTGCAACGAGTTATAACTAAAGTTGATCCTTATTTTTCTAGTAAAGTAATGAGAGAAAAAGAATTGTTTGAAGAGTTAATTTATCAAAATGTAGCAGTATGTGCAGATTGTATATTAATAAAAGATGAACTATTGAGTAGAACTTATAATCCATATCTTTTAATTACTAATTATATGTTAGAATTAGCTATTGAAAAAAATTATAGTGCTTGTGATGCACCTAATAGAGCAAAAAGTGAAAAAGAAAAGACATTTATTGTTAATTATGCTTCTTCAATGTTTGGAGAGTGGAATAACCATTTTGGTAGGGAAAGCAAAAATTTCTTTTTTCAACCAATTGTTCATGAAGCTAGTAAGGAAGCACAATTATTTACATATGATTTACTTAGATATATGCATAAAAAATATGGAATGGATAAATACATTGGAGAGCAAGTTTCTAGTCTTATGACTGCTTCATTTGATAATGAAAGAAAGCAAAAAATTGTTGATGAAAATTATAAAGTTATGCTTGAAAGATTTGAAAAAATAAATGAAGAAGTAGATAAGTTAAATAAATTAATAGATTATTGTAATGATCATATAGATGAAGAAAATTCTAAACTTTTGTTTTCTTTATTTAATTATAAAGTTATTTGTAATTTAGATGATGTATTTAGATTAAATTTATATAAATGGTTTTGCAAAACTACATTAGCAGGTTATGATGGGTTAGATGAGTTACTTAATTCAATGAATATTGTTAAGGATGAAACAGGAAATAATATTTTAATTATAGGCAATAAAGGAATAATTGCTGATGAAGGATATGAAATTAACGGATTAATGGAGTATGTAGCAAGTCTTAAAATAGAAAATGATTTGCTATGGGAAATAGAAGATGAAAAATTGAAGAGTGAAGCTAAAGAATGCTTAGAGTATTTCGTGAAAATCAAAAATGATAGTGATCAAATAGAATGCGAGTATATGGGCAAAGCTTTTGCATATACAGAATGTAAAGTAGCTTTAGTTAACTATTACAATAATGTTATAAATGAGTGTATTAAGGAAAATGAAATATTTAATGATGGATATTCTTCACTAAAGAGGGAAGATGATAGTAAATTAGAAGCATTTGCGCAATTTACATTTAATAAATCATATGAAGAAATTAGAGAACTTCAATTCAATGCTTTGAAAGAAAAAGTTGTTAGAAAAGGAGGAAGATAATATGTTTGAATATGACAAATTTTATGATTATTTATTTAATAATGAAGAATTTTTGAATATTATATATAAATTTCATTCCTCTTTTTGGAATTCTATGGATATAAAAGCTAGAAATGAATTAATACAAAGCTTTATTAATAAATATTGTGAAATATTTAAAATGGATTCTGTAAAAATGCAAAATATTAATTTAGGACATAATGCGGGTGTATATGAGGATTTATCATCAGTTGTTTCTGTTAGTAAGGATGGCATTAGTTCAGAGAGTCAATATGATGTTATGGATACTTTATTTCATGAACTTAGACATAACTTTCAACATAGAGCGGTAGATGGAAATTTGAGTGACATTGAGTATGCTAGTGAAAAACAAATTAAAGATTGGAAAATAAACTTTTTGAATTCTCCAATGGGCTTTAGTAATTATATAAGTAATGTAGGAGAAAATGGTCATTTATACTATTATCAACCAGTTGAAGAAGATGCTTTTAAGACAGGGTTATCATGTACTAAGAAAGCGTATGAGATAATTAAGGAAAAATATGGTGAGGATGAGCAGTTTGTTATATATGCAAGAAGACTTGCTACTACTATAATGATATATTTTTCTAATGAAGATTTGTATTGTAATAATAGAGAAGAAAAAAGAGAAGAAGTTTTTAATTTATTTAATACAAATAATAAAAAATTTGAAACTGAAAAAAAGTGTATAAAAATAGCTAGTAAAATTATGGAAAAGAATTTAGAGGAAATGTCATTTGAAGAGATAAATTCTTTGCTTTCTGTTTATGTTTGGGGTTATTTAGATGATGATTATAAAGTTGAAATTTTAAGAGAATATGATAGAAGAATAAACAAAAATACGCATGTTAAAATAGATAAAAAAGGTAATTCAGGTATAAAAATAAATAAAGACTTATTTTCTAGAAATGATATTTTAGGTATATTAAATATGTTATTTACATATGAATTTCAAACTAAAGTTGCTGATATCATTAATGACAAAGAGGATTGTAATCCTAAACTTAAAGAAGAAATAAAGATAAATATGTATACTAATAATGGAAAATTAATTAATTATGTTAAAGATAGTGAAAACTTTTTACTATATAGTATTCAGCCATTTGCTTTACTTGAAGGCAAAATTGTGTTAAAACAATTTTTAGATATTAAAAAGGCACAAGAAAATATATATGGTGTTATTAGTGATGAATATGAGTCAATGATAGATTTTTATGATTATGATAAGTATATTCCTTATATTGAAAAATTTTATGGAAAATCTTTTAACTCAATATACAATGAGCAACTTAAAGAGATGAAAAAGAGGATTATTGAAGCTAAAAAGAATAATAGGAAGTAATTGTTTGTATGAATGTAAGTAAACTTTTATTAGAGATTTTATGTATGGATCAAAATGAACTCAAATTATTTTTACACGATTTTTTGAAAAAGAAATATAAGGGAAATGATGTTTCATTTAAAGAGAGGTATTTGTATGTTAAGGGTAGTGATCCATATACTTTAGTTGCACATTTAGATACTGTTCATAAAAATAAATGTACATTAAGTAGCATATTTAGTTTTACTAAAGATAATAATTATTGTTTGTCATCGATTAATGGAATTGGTGGAGATGATAGATGTGGTGTTGGTATTATTTGTGAACTTGTTAATGCAGGACTTAAACCTACGATTATATTTACTGAAGATGAGGAAAAAGGATGTTTAGGAATGCAAGAGGCTATTAAAAATAGTAAATTATTAGAGCAAGTTAAAAACTCTAATTTTATAGTTCAATTTGATAGAAAAGGAAATAATGATGCAGTTTTTTATAGATGTAATAATGATGAATTTAAAAAGTTTATATGTAAAAAGGGATGGGAAGAAGCAAATGGCACATATAGTGATATTTCAATTTTAGCGCCATTAACAAATAAAGCTGCTGTTAACTTGTCTAGCGCTTATTACAATCCACATACTTTAAAAGAGTATATTAATTTAGATGAATATAAAAATATTATAAAGCGTTCTAAAAAACTATTAATGTCTAAGGAAGCAAAGAAATCTTCATTTAACTATTCTAATCTTTTGAAAAGATAAACTATTAAAAACTTCAATGAATTAAAGCGATTTATTGGAGTTTTTTTGTTTTTATGTTATTTTATTACTAGGAGTGATAATAATGCCTCAAAAAGATAAAAGAGAAGCTATTGTAAAAGATTATTATAATACATATAAAGAAGATGAAAGATTTTTAAAGAACCATCGTAAAGTAGAGTTTCTTACTAATGTAACATATATAGAAAAGTTTGCAAAAAAGGGTGCTAAAATATTAGAACTTGGTGCAGGTACTGGAGCTTATTCTTTATATTTAGCAAAAAAGGGATATAAAGTAGAAGCTGTAGAAATCAGTGAACATAATTTAGAAATTTTAAATGCTGCTAGTGAAGAGGTTAAAAATTTAAAAGTTAGATCAGCTGATGCTGTTGATCTTGGAATATATGCAGATGAACTATTTGATGTGACTTTGTCTTTAGGACCTATGTATCATATTTTTAATAAAAAAGATATTGAAAAAGCAATACAAGAAGCTATTAGAGTTACTAAGAAAGATGGAATAATAATTTTCTCATATTTAACTAATGATGCAATGTTTGAAAGATACATGGTTCAAAAGGGAAATATTATGGATTATAAAAAACTTTGTGATGCTGATTTTAATTTTAAACCATTACAAGATGAAATTTTCTACTCTACTAATGTAAAAGATTTTGAAAATATGGTTAATAAGAATAATGTTTCTAAGGTTATGTCAGTATCTAGTGATGGCTTATCAGAGATATTAGCAGATCAAATAGATTCATTTAATGAAACGGAATTTGGAGTTTATATGGCATATCACTTAACTAGGTGTGAAAGAGAAGAATTATTTGGATATAGTTCTCATATGTTGTATATTTGTAAGAAAAATTAAAATATAAAAAGGTGAAGCAATTCACTTTTTATTTCGGAGGAAAATATGGATAATATTACAGTTATAGGTTGTGGTAGATGGGGTAGCTTTATTGCTTATTATTTGGACAAAATAGGTAAAAATGTTACTTTATATGGTAGAGAGTCTTCACAAGATTTTAAAAGATTTAAAGAGACTAGAACTAATGGTAAAGTAGTGCTTAGTAATAGTTTGAAATTAGAAAGCAATTTGAAGAAAGCATTAGAAAATGACACTATTGTTATATCTATTAATTCACAAGGCGTTAGAGATTTAATGAAGGAATTAGTAAATGTAGGAATAAAAAATAAGACATTTATTTTGTGTATGAAAGGTATAGAAATATCTACAGGGTATAGGCTTAGTCAAGTAGTTGAGGAGTTTTGTGATGGGACTAATAGAATTGCTGTGTGGATTGGGCCGGGGCACGTAGAGGAGTTTGTTAAGGGTGTTCCTAATTGCATGGTTATAGATTCTAAAAATAATTTATTAAAAGAAGAACTAGTAAAAGAATTTTCTAGTAGTTTAATTAGATTTTATTATGGTACTGATTTAGTTGGTAATGAAATTGGTGCTGCTAGTAAGAATGTAATTGGTATAGCTGCAGGTATGTTAGATGGTCTTGGGTTATCTTCTTTAAAAGGTGCACTTATGTCTAGAGGAACAGTTGAAGTATCTAGATTTATTAAAGCAATGGGAGGAAATGAACGCTCTGCTTATGGCCTTTGCCATTTAGGGGATTATGAGGCTACTGTTTTTAGCGAACATAGTCATAATAGAATGTTTGGGGAACTTTTTGTTAAAAAAGAAGAATACAACAGTTTAGCAGAGGGTTATTATACAGTTAAAGCAATGATGAATATTGCTAAAGAAAAGAATATTGATATGCCAATATGTGAAGTTGTTTATGGTATTTTATATGAAAATAAAGATCCTAGAGATTCACTAAATAAATTATTTTTGAGAAGTATAAAGAAAGAGTTTATTTTTTAGAACAAGCTTTAAAGAAATCATTAAATAATTGTTTTGCATTATTATCATAAAAGTACATTATTTCGGGATGAAATTGAACTCCTAAAATGTACTTTTTTTGTTTTACTTTGAATGCTTCAATTACATTGTCACATTTACCTTCTATAACAAAATTTTTATTGTTTAAAACACAATATTTATGTCTACTGTTGACAGGTATGCTATCTTGTTTTAATAAGTTATATAAGTATCCTTTTTTATTTAATTTAACTGTATGTAAATAATCACTATTCATGTCAAAATGAGATAAATTATTTAACTTTTTTAATCCTTTTTCATTAAAATATAAAGCTATTTCTTGCATGCCTAAACAGATACCTAGTAAAGGAATATCATTTTTATAACAATAATCTATTATAAACATATCTACTTCACTAGTTTCATCTCCTCCACCTAAAATAAATCCATCAATATCTTTTATTAAGTTTAAAAGATATTCTTTATTTTTTATTGCATCAATATTATTATCAATAATTATGGGAAAATTATCTTCGTTTATTATGTTTATGTAAGTGGATGGTACAGCATTTAACTTTGCGTTAGTAGAACTATTAAAAGTTCTAGTTGTTATACCTATTTTCATTTTATCACCACTAAATTATATGAAATATATTACTTTTTATATTCATATCTTTTAGTAAAGAGGTGACTACTTTTGCATATAAGCGAATTAAAAAAGGGAGAGAAAGCTAAGATTATTAATGTAAATATAAGTGATAATATTTTAAAAAGAAAGATGTTAGAAATGGGATTAACTAGGAATACTATTATATGTATAAAGAAAATAGCACCTTTTAATGATCCTATTAGTATTGAGGTTAGAGGGTATGAATTGTGTCTTAGAAGAAAAGATTTAAGTAATATTGAGGTTTTAAAAATATGAAGGTAGCGCTTGTTGGCAATCAAAACTCTGGTAAAACTACTTTATTTAATACTCTTACAGGATTAAATCAAAAAATAGGAAATTTTCCTGGAGTAACAGTTGAAAAGAAAATGGGGATTATTAAAAATACTAATGTTGAGGTAATTGACTTGCCCGGTGTGTATTCTTTGTTTCCATATTCTAGTGAAGAAAAAATAACTAGAGATTATCTTTTAAATGAAGACATTGATTTAATTATCAATGTTATTGATGCTTCTTTGATTGAGAGAAGTTTGTATTTAACTACTCAATTAATGGATTTAAATATTCCTATATTAATTGTAGTTAATATGGTTGATTTGTTAGATAAAAAGGGAATAGTAGTGGATACTGAGTTAATGAGTCAAATGCTAAACATTAAGGTTATTAAAGTGAGTTCTACCAAAAATATTGGGATAAGTGAGCTTATTGAAAGCATTAGTGATAATAATTTAAGTTATAATAATAAAATTTTTGATTATAAAATGGAGAGTAAAATTGAAGAATACTCTAAAAATATTAATTTAAGTCATAAGCGTTTTTATAGTATAAGATTATTAGAAAAAGATTATTTAGAGGAGTTTATTGATTATAGATATAAATATGCATGTAATATAAAGGAAAAGTGCGTTTTTAATAAAATAAATAAAAGAAATATTAATGATAAATTAGATAGTATAGTTTTGAATAAGTGGATAGGAATACCTATTTTTATAATAATTATATTCTTTATGTATTTTTTAATTAGTGCAACTAGTAATAAATTTGATTACATTATTGGGGAAATGATTACTACAATAATTTATAAAAATAATTTTATTCTCACTAAATTAAAAGCTTCTAAAGCAATAATTAGTTTAATAAATGATGGTATTATTACTGGCATTAGTGTTGTTTTGAAATTTGTACCACAGTTAATTATTTTGTTTTTTTGTATAGCAATACTTGAAACTAGTGGGTATATGTCTAGAATTGCATTTATGTTTGATTGTTTATTTAAAAAGATAGGTTTAAGTGGCAAATCACTTATTTCTTTTTTTATAGGTAGTGGGTGTAGCGTTACTGGAATAATGTCTACTAGAACTATAGAAAACAAACTAGAAAAAGAGAATACAATAATGCTTACACCATTTATTCCTTGTAGTGCAAAACTCCCAATAATATCTTTATTTGCTTCAACTTTTTTTAATGATAAGTATGGTTTTATAAGTGCATCGTTTTATTTTCTTTCTATTATGTTAATTATAATTATTGCTTTTATATTAAAACTAATATTTAAAAATAAAGAAAATGATACATATATTAGTGAATTACCAGAATATAAAGTTCCTAATATAAAATATGTTGTTAGAGATGTTTATGAAAAAGTAGTATCTTTTATAAAAAGGGTTAGTAGCACAATTTTTATTTCATCAATTGCAATATGGTTTTTTATGTCTTTTTCTTTTAAGTTAGAGTATGGGGTTAGTGTTAATGATAGTATATTAGCGAATATTAGTAAGTGTATATCATGGGTGTTTTATCCCATTATTGGTAAAAATAGCTATGAGGCTACAGCTTGTATAATACAGGGATTAATAGCTAAAGAGCAAGTTGTTAGTTCAATGGCTGTTATTGCTAAAAGTAATAATATATTTGAAAGTGCTTCTTTTTCTTTTTTTAATAAAGTATCTGCTTATTCTTTTGTTAGTTTTAATTTATTTAGTATTCCTTGTATTAGTGCAGTTAAAACAATGAAAAAAGAGTTAAATAATAAAAAAATATATTTAGCTTTGTTAGTGCAATTTGTTGTGGCATGGTTTTTATCTTTTTTAATTTATTTAATAGGCTCTTTAATAGTAGGTGTTTTATGATTAATATAATTTTAATATGTATAATTATGCTTTTTGTTTTTAAATCAAAAAATAATTTATGTCATAATTGTTATTTGTGTAAAAATAAAAAATGTAAGAAAAGTAAAAAAGAATAGTTTTATTTATAATTTAAAAATAATGTGCTAAACTTTTAATGATTGGAGGAATATATATGGAAAATATACTTAGTTTACATGATGTAACTAAAATATATAATAATAGAAAAGTAGTAAATAAGGCTAGTTTTGATATTCAAAAGGGTACTGTTTGTGGTCTTTTAGGGCCTAATGGAGCAGGTAAGACTACTATTATGAAGATGATAATGAATCAAGTTAAATGTGATGAGGGTTATATTGAGTATGATAAAAATTTGAAAATTAAGTATTTGCAAGATGTTCCTAATTTTTATGAATTTTATACTATTAAAGAATATTTAAATTTTTTACTTGATATAGCTCATTATGAAAAAGATAAAGAATATAGAATTAATGAGGTGTTAAAACTTTTAGATTTGAGTGATTATATAAATCATAAGATTAGTAAATTGTCTAGAGGACTTAGACAAAAAGCAGGAATTGCTTCTGTTATTGTAGATGAACCGGATGTTTTAATAATGGATGAACCTGTGTCTGCACTTGATCCAATTGGTAGAAAAGAGATATTTGATACTATTAATGCATTAAGAGGAAAAGTAACAATTATATTTTCGTCTCACATATTAACTGATATTGAAAGAGTGTGTGATTATGTAATATTAATTAATAAAGGAAAAATTATAGTATCAAATGCAATAAAAGATATGTTTTCAGATAAGCAAACTATTCAAGTTGAATTTAAAAATAGGGAAGATCTTTTAAAAATTAGAGATAAATTAGAATATGAAAATAGTTTTAGTGATAGTATAGAAAATTGTTTGGAGATTAATTATAGTGATGTTAATAAGTTAGAAAAGGACATTTTTGAATTGTTAATAAAAGAAGAAGTATTAGTTAAAAGCGTTCTTATTAAAAAAGATAATCTTGAAGAAATCTTTTTAAGGGAGGTTAAAAACAATGCGTAATTTTGCTATTTTATTAAAAAAGAATTTAGTTGAAATGATTAGAAATAAAAGAGTTTTAATATTTGGTATTGTGTTTGTTTTCTTTTCAATTATAAGTGCTGTGAGTGCTAAATTTTTACCTGAATTAATTAAATGGATACTTACTCAATCTGGTGAGATAGAGGGAACGGATTCTTTAATTCTTTCTTCTACAGTTGCAGATTCATATGTTCAATTTATTAGTAATATAGGGCAGATTGCTGTTTTATTTGTTCCTTTAATGTTTGCTGCTACTATCGTTAGAGAAAAGGAAAAGGGAACATATAATGTTTTGAAAATGAATAAGGTGAGTGATAGTGAAATTGTGTTTGCACATTTAGTCTCTCAAATTATTTTAGTAACTGTTTGCTATTTAGTTAGTGTAGCATTATTTGTACCTTTAAACATATTGCTTTTTAAACAAATAATGGGCGTAAGAGGATTTGTAGTATTAGTTTATTTATACTTATTATTAGTTGTTAACATATGCATAACAATGTTTATTAGTTGTGCATCTAAGAAAAAAGGAAAATCATATTTATTTGTTGTATTGGTATATTTTGGTCTTAGTATAATTGACGTTATACCTAAAGTTAATAGTTTTTTACCATATAATTTATTAAATCTTAGTAATGAACTTATGGCGTATTCAAATTATAAGTTAAGTAATCATTTAATTACTGCAATTTCTAATGTAGTTATTAGTGTTCTTCTTGTTATTTCATCTATTTTTGTTACTAGGAATCGTATTAATAATAGTAAGGTTAATACTAATGATAACAGAGAAAGAGTATAATGAATTTAAGGAAGTAGTAAAAAAAGTAGCAAATAATGAAAAATTTAAGAAAATGAAAGAAATAAAGCAACATAAATATTTTAATTGTTATGAACATAGTATAAATGTTGCTACTAAATGTTTTATATATGCTAAAAAAAGAAATATGAAAGTAGATTTAGCTTCTCTTGTTAGAGGAGCTCTTTTACATGATTTTTATTTATATGATTGGAGAGAAAACAAAAAGAAAAACTTAAATCACGTTTTTGTTCATCCTAAAAAAGCACTTGAGAATGCTAGAAAAGAATTTAATGATTTAAATGAGATAGAAGAAGATATTATTTTGTCTCATATGTGGCCATTAACATTTTTTAAGTTTCCAAAATATAAAGAATCTTTTTTGGTTTGTTTTAGTGATAAGATATGCGCAATGAAAGAATTTTTTAATAAGAAATAATTTAAAGGAGTAATTTTATGAAGGAATATAAAAATGTTGTATTTAGAAGACCTAAGGATGAAGGAATTGTTCCTGTATGGGATGAAAATTGTAGAATATTAATGCTTGGTTCTATTACTGCAATTGATGGAATGAATAAAGGATTTTATTATGCAAGTTATAGGAATCAATTATGGGAACTTTTGGATTATAGTATGAATACAGATGTTTTTATGAAACTAAAAAATGAATTAAAGGATAATTATGAATCTTTTAAAAATAATGAAATTACTAGTGAACAGTTTATTAGTAATCGCTTGAGAATAAAAAAATTATTTAGTAAAGCATTGCTTGATAAAAATATTGCTATGTGTGATGTTTTTACTGAGTGTTATTTTAATAATAATAGTTCAATGGATATTGATATTATTTTAAATAACAAGGAATATCCTTATAAAACTAGCAAGGAGATTATACAAAACATAATTGATAATTCTAAAATAAAGATAATTATAGTTAATAGCAAATTTGTTGAATCAATGTTTTATAAGATGAATATTAAAGGAGATTTTGAAGTTAGATATGTTATTAGTCCATCTCCTAGAAGAGGTACAATTGATAAAAAGAAAGAATCTTGGAAAATATGTTTAAATAATTATAAATAAAAATGTGTACTTTTAAGTTAAAAATGATATAATAAGCACATCTGCAATGAAGAAGAGTAGTACTTTTTGATTCTATTATAGAGAGCTAATGGATGGTGTAAATTAGTATAGATAGATTAGGAACTTACTTTGGAGCTATGTTAGTGATAAGTTAGCATCGTGTTGTTTACGTTAAAGAACTAATTAAGAGCATAGAAATTCTATGAATTAGGATGGTACCGCTTGATTTAGTATTGAATAAAATTATCAAGTTCCTATTTTTAATAGGGACTTTTTTATTTAGAATGGAGGAATATTATGAGTAATTATAACTTTAAAGAGATTGAAAAGAAATGGCAGAAATACTGGGAGGAAAATAAAACTTTTAAAACAGATTTATGGGATTTTTCTCGTCCTAAGTTTTATGCACTTGATATGTTTTCATATCCTTCAGGGGAAGGGTTACATGTTGGGCATATTGAGGGATATACATCTACAGATATAATGTCTAGAATGAAAAGAATGCAAGGGTTTAATGTTTTGCATCCAGTTGGTTTTGATTCTTTTGGCTTACCTGCAGAACAATATGCAATTAAAACAGGTAATCATCCAGGAACATTTACTAATGAAAATATAAAGGTTTTTTCTAAGCAACTAAAAGAAGCTGGATTTGATTATGATTGGGATACTAAAGTTTCAACTTGCGATCCTTCTTTCTATAAATGGACACAGTGGATTTTTAAGCAATTATATAAAGCAGGTTATGTTAAATACGTTAATATGCCTGTTAACTGGTGTGAAGGATTAGGTACTGTACTTGCAAATGATGAAATAATTGATGGTAAGAGTGAAAGAGGAGGATTCCCTGTTGTTAAGAAAGATATGATGCAATGGGTAATGGAAATTCCTAAATATGCTGATAGATTACTTGAGGGATTAAATGAAATAGATTGGCCTGAATCTACTAAAGAAATGCAAAGAAACTGGATTGGTAAATCAATTGGAGCAGAAGTTACTTTTAATGTTTCTGGTACTAAGGAAAACTTTGTTGTTTTCACAACTAGATGTGATACTTTGTTTGGAGCAACTTATTGTGTACTTTCTCCAGAACATCCACTTATAGATTCTATAACTACAAAAGAGAAAAAAGCTGAAGTTGAAGCATATAAGAAAATGTGCGCTAGAAAGTCAGATCTTGAAAGAACAGATTTAAATAAAGATAAAACAGGTGTGTTTACTGGTGCATACGCTATTAATCCTGTAAATAACAAGAAAATACCTATTTGGATTAGTGACTATGTTTTAATGAGTTATGGCACTGGTGCAATTATGGCTGTACCTGCTCATGATGAGAGAGATTATGCTTTTGCTAAAAAGTTTGGACTTGAAATAATTGAAGTTTTAAAGGGTGGAGATATTACTAAAGAAGCGTATACAGAAGATGGGGTTCATGTTAATTCTGGCTTCTTAGATGGCCTTGGTAAGCAAGAAGCAATTGATAAGATGATTGAGTGGTTAGAAAGTAAAAAAATTGGTAAGAAAAAGGTTAATTACAAATTAAGAGAATGGATTTTTGCTAGGCAAAGATATTGGGGAGAACCTGTACCTGTTATTCATTTAGAAAATGGTAAAGATGTTTTAGTTGAAGATAAAGATCTTCCTCTTGTGTTACCTGAATTAAATGATTATAAGCCTGGAAAAGATGGTGCATCACCACTTGAAAAAGCTAGTGATTGGGTTAATGTTGTAGTTAATGGAGTAAAAGGGAAAAGAGAAACAAGTACAATGCCAGGAAGTGCTGGTAGTAGCTGGTATTTCTTAAGATATATAGATTCTCATAATGATAAAGAATTTGCTAATAAAGAGTTATTAAAGCACTGGTTACCTGTTGATTTGTATGTTGGTGGTAGTGAACATGCAGTAGGTCACTTGTTATATTCTAGATTCTGGACTAATTTCTTATATGATCAAGGATTAGTGCCAGTTAAAGAACCATTTAAGAAACTTGTTCATCAAGGCATGATTTTAGGTAGTAATGGTGAAAAAATGTCTAAATCTAGGGGAAATGTTATAAATCCTGATGATGTTATTAATGAATATGGAGCAGATACTCTTAGAATGTATGAAATGTTTATGGGACCTATTCAAGCAAGCAAGCCTTGGGATGATAGTGGAATTTTGGGATCTAAGAGATTTTTAGAGAGAATATGGAGACTATATACTGAAGAAAATAAAATTAAAGATGAGGATAATCCAAATCTTGATTATGTATATAACTTTACAGTTAAAAAAGTTAGTGATGATTATGAAACTATGAACTTTAATACTGCGATTAGTCAAATGATGGTGTTTGTTAATGCTGTTTATAAGGAAAATGTATTCCCAAAGAAATATGCTGAAGGATTCTTAAAACTACTTAATCCATTAGTTCCTCATATTAGTGAAGAATTAAATGAATATCTTGGTAATAAAGAATGTTTAGCTACTTCAACTTGGCCAAGTTATGATGCTAGTAAGTTAGAAAAAAGTGATGTTGAAATAGCTATTCAAGTTAATGGTAAACTTAGAGGCACTATTAAAGTAAATAAAGATGAAGATGATGAAGTAGTTAAGAAAGCGGCATTTGAAGTAGAAAATGTTAAACGTAATATTGAAGGAAAAGAAATTAAAAAAATTATTGTTGTTAAAAATAAAATAGTTAATATAGTAGCAATTTAAGGAGAGTAACATCTCCTTTTTTTGACCTTTATTGACATATAATTATAGTATTATGTTTATGGTGATTAGAAATATGAAAGTTAGGGCTTTTGATGCAAACCATGAATTAGATTTACAAGATAACTTAAATTCTTTTTTAAAAGGAATAAATGAGGATAAAATAGTAGATATTAAGTATTGTGTTAGTGTAGTTGGGTTTATGGATAAGGAACAAATCTATTGTTTTAGTGCACTAGTTATTTATAAAGATTAATTATTGTGGTAAGATTTAAATGGTGATTTTATGTATAGAAGATATATTATAGTAGGAGTTTTCTTTTTATTACTTATAGGGTCTTACTTTATCTTTTTTAATGATAAGAAAGATAATAATGATTATGAAAAATACTATAATTCTTTAGTAGAGAAAGAAGATTATTTGGATACTTTAGAGGGTGTTAATTTAAGTATTGATGAGATTGAAGAAGCTAGCAAATATAACTATGTTATTACTTTTGATGGTGTTAGTGAGAAGCAAAGCAATGTTAAAATTTTAGTATTAAATAATAATTGTACAAAAGATAATGTTGAGACATTTCCAAGTTTTGGTATTATAGATAATAAGGATTATTCTCTTGTTAAGGAAAATAATAATTTAGAGAAAAAAGAATTAATGGGAGTTAATTTAACTATTATAGATAGTGATAAAATTGATTATTTACTTATTTATTATAAAGCTAATAATAAGGAACAATTTGTGAGAGTCAAAGTGAGCAATTATTTAGTATAAACATATAATAATTAGGGGAGATATTATGATTTTTAATAATGCATTAGAAATTATTGGTAATACACCATTAGTTAAACTTAATAATATTGTAAAAAAGTATAATTTAAAAGGTGAGATATACGCTAAAGTTGAGTATTATTCACCAGGTTTATCTAAGAAAGATAGAATAGCAAAATATATTATTGAAAAGGCTATAAAAGAAGGAAAATTAAAAGATAATCAAATAGTTATTGAGCAAACAAGTGGTAATACTGGTATTGGTTTAGCACTAGTGTGTTCACTTTTACATCATCCTTTTGTTGCAGTTATGTCAAAAGGAAATAGCATTGAAAGAGTGAAAATGATTGAGGCATTTGGAGGAAAAGTTGAACTTGTAGATAAAGTTAGTACTAATCCTGGTGTTTCAAAAGAAGATATGGAAGCTGTTAAAGTTAGATTTAATGAATTAACTAAAGAATTAAATGCTTTTCCTGTTAATCAATTTACTAGTGTAGATAATGCTTTAGCACATTATTATAGTACAGCAGAGGAAATAGTTAGTGATTTAAAAGATGTGGATGTTTTTATTGATTTTGTAGGTACTGGGGGATCTTTTGTTGGAATAGCTAAAAAACTTAAAGAGTACAATAATTGCTTGTGTTTTAAAGTTGTTCCTGATAAAGAGAATCATCTTATTCAAGGTGGTGGATACTTTAGTGATATACCATTTGAAGAAAAAAATCTTAGTGATGGAGAAATAGTAGTTTCTAGTGAGGAAGCACTTGAAGGAATGAGTGAGCTTGCTAAGGAAGAAGGCTTATTTGCAGGTATTAGTAGTGGTGCAAATTTAAAAGCTGCAATAAAATATCTTAAAGAAAACGAGAATAAAAAAATAGTTATATTATTGAATGATGTTGGATTAAAGTATATGTCAGTGTTGTAGGTTAAAAAAATCTTCTTTATTTTACAAAATTTCTATGTTATAATCAGCTTGTAAAAATCTTAAAAGGAGTTATAAACATGAATGAAGAAAAATTAGAAGAAAGAATTAGAGAATATTATGAAAAGTTAGTTCTTGAAAACTATGAACCAAAGGAAGCTTATAGTGCATACAATGACACTATAGATGAAGTAGTTAGTAAGCTTATGCCTTATGCTTTAAAAAATAATTTTTGGTGGGAAGAGAAAAGTACAAAAATGGCATATTATCAATTACAAACAAATATTATGGTTGTTGATTATTATGATTTTATGAAATATTATAAAAAATTAGTAGGGCATAATTTTGAAATTGATAAATTATTTGATAAAGAAAGCAGAGAAAAGATATTAGAAGAAGCTACTCAAAAATACAATAATACTAAAAAAAGATAATTAAAGCTGATGAAAATCAGTTTTTTTTATAATTTTAATTAACTTTCTAGATATTATATTTATTTAATGTTATTATTTTTAGTGTAATTTAGGAGTGATTTTATGAGACTTAGAAAAAAAGCTTGGGCAAAGCCTTTGTTAGATGATTATACTAATAGGATAGTTATTACTAAACTAGATTTTTTAACTAATCCTATAAAGGATGTTTTTAAAAATAATAATAAGTTAGTATTAGAAATAGGTACTGGTAAGGGGGATTTTATTTGTGGACTTGCAAGTAAAAATCCTAATGTTAACTTTATTGGTATTGAACAAGTTGAAACTGTACTTGCTATTGCTTTAAAGAAAGTAATAGATAAAGAGTTAAATAATGTTAAACTTATTAGAGTTAACGCTAATGAAATGTTAAATATATTTGATACTAAAGAAATAGATGTTATTAGACTTAATTTCTCTGATCCTTGGCCTAAAGCAAGACACGAAGAAAGAAGACTTACTTCACCAGAATTTTTAAAGATGTATAAAAACATTTTAAATGATGATGGATGTGTTATTTTTAAGACTGATAATAGAGAATTCTTTGATTATAGCGTTGAATCATTTAAGGAAAATGGATGGATTTTAGAGGATGTTAATTATAACTATCCTTTAACTGATAATGAAAATGATGTCCCAACAGAATATGAGAAAAAGTTTAGAAGTATGGGACAACCAATTCATTATTTAAAAGCAATAAAAGGGTAAAATACTCTTAATAGGAGGAGTTTTATGAGAAAATTTAATTTTAATTTATTTAAAGCTATTTGTGAGACTAGATCTGTAAGTGGAGATGAAAAAGATTTAGTTTCTTTTTTAAGAAAAGAATATAAAGATTATTGTGATGAAATAATTTATGACAATTTAGGTAGTATGGTTGCTTTAAAAAAAAGTAAGAAAGCGAATGCTAAGAAAGTTTTAGTTTTAGCGCATGCTGATGAGGTTGGATTTATCGTTAATGCTATACAAAATAATGGTACAATTAAGGTTAGTGCAATTGGTGGGATAAATCCTTCAATTTTATTATCTAATAGAGTAGTTTTAAAAAATGATAATAATGAATTATTTAATGGGGCAATTGATATTAATACATCTAGCAATAAAATCAGTGATTTAGTTTTAGATTTTGGATTTGATAGTAAAGAAGAAGTTCAAAAGCATAATATAAGTTATGGTAATAATGTTTATTTTATTGGTGATACTGTTAGATTAAATGAAAACAGAGTTTTATCTAAAGCTATAGATAACAGATATGGTTGTTTTTTAACTGTAGAGTTATTAAAAGAGTTAAAGAATGTAGAGTTAGATGTTGATTTGTATGTTGGCGTTAGTGCTCAAGAAGAAGTTGGATGTAGAGGAGCAATGACTATTACTAATAAGGTAAAACCAGACTTTGCAATTGTTTTAGATTGTTCTCCAAGTGATGCAGAAAATGGTAATGGAATACTAGGAAAAGGCGTGTTACTTAGAGTTAAAGATGCTAATATGTTAGCATTTAGATCACTTATTAATTATCAAAAGAAAATGTGTAAAAAAGCAAAAGTTCCATGTCAATATTTTATATCAAGAGGAGGAACTGATGCAGGAAGTATTCATAAGAGTTTAGATG
>CAKORZ010000006.1 GCA_934101685.1 uncultured Bacilli bacterium | reverse complement strand
AGATTAACAGTAGATGCAATTGTAACTAATAGTGCAGAAACTAGAACAGAAGACTTATCAAAAAATATTGCTGAACTTATACAATTATATAATTTTGATGTAGCTACATTTAAAATAACAGCAACTGATCAATTAATGAGTGATACAACTGAATTATATGGTGTAATTAATACTTTATATAATGATACAAGTAATGTAGTAGCGTACACAACAGCATATGGCTATAAGATAACTAAAAATGAAGATAATGCACATTACTATTATGTATTAAAGCAAAGTGAAAGAACATTTGTATACGAATTAGAAATGAAAGCAGAAGATTATACTGATAGTTTAATATATGGAAGAGAATGGAAACAAGTTATATCTACTAACAATACTTTGGAGAATACAGGATTATATGCAGTTAGTTCTTCACAAGCTATATCAACTCCTTTAGAGGTAACTTATAAAATATCACCATTAAATAAAGATACTTTAAGACTTAGATATAGTGCAGTAGTAAGTGGTAACAAAGAAAAGAAAAAATTAGATTTTAGTGAAATATATAAAGACTCTAATAATAGTGAAATAGAATTCTATATTTTAAAAGATCTAGAAGGAAATACAAGCGAAAGTGATATGGTTCTAGACTCAAGTGATAAATGGATACATGTGACAAGTAGCAATTATGAAAGTGTAGAAGTATTAACCTCTTCAAATAACAAACTTTATATGTATGTAAATATAAATAGTGATTCTAATAGACTTCATGTAATAAATGAATTTAAAGAGAAATTTGATGCAAATAGAGATTACTATGATGAAGGAAGAGTAAATCCTTTAAATACATATATATTTAATCAAGTTAAAGTTACTAAAGATAATAAAGAATTTACTTTATTTAACACAGTATTAGAATATGAAGATACAAAAGAATATTATGTAAATAATAATTTACATGAAGTAAAAACATTTGTAATTATAAAATAAAAGGAAGTGTAAACTTCCTTTTACTTTACAAGTTTAAAAGCATATAATCGTCTTACTAATTTTATTCCCTTTTCAGTTGAATAATCTTTTATGTATGAATTTAGTGTTTTTTCATCACTTTCATCTAGATATTCAAGTATTGGAGTGTGTGTTAGTAGATATTTTAATTGTTCTTTATTAGGGTAATACTCAATATAGTAGAAATTCTTAAGTTCAATATTAGAAAAACCAGCATCAAAACTTTCGTTTAATATTTTTCTCTTTTCAATATTATTAGTCTTTAAATTTTCGTATCCTTGACCTCTTTTAAAATATTCTTTTAATTCTAATGCATCTGTGTGATCAATGTCTTCAGAAATATAAACACCACCTTTTTTCAAAACTCTAAAGATTTCGTTTATGTTTCCTCCACAATGCCTAGACACAACTAAATCAAATGTTTCATCAGGATAGTTTAACTTAGTGGTTCCATCACCTAATTCAAAAGAAAACTTTTTAGCATTCTTTTCACTTAATTTAGTGACACAATTTTCTTTTGCTTTCTTTAACATTTCTACTTCATTATCTAACATTATTATCTTTTTAGCATTCTCATAATAACCAAATGCTTTTTCTGCACTACCACATCCTATATCTAGCATTACTACATCAGGAGTTATTTCTTTAGCCACCTCTTTGTAATAGTAATAATCACTAGAATACTCACATACAGGATTTATTGCTTCAAACGACCAACCTTGCTCTTTAGCTACATCTTTGTAATTGAATTTTATCATAATATAATTCCTCCTTTATTCTAATTACAATGGTTGTATATAAATAAAAAAACCTCCTTTAATAAATAGCAAAAACACAACCAAGAAATTGCATATCTTATATTTTTGCCATTCATAAAGAAGATTTTAACCTAGTCTTTATTATTGTTCTTATGTAATACATCGCGAATGGTCTAATTGAAATATTACACTACTAGTATATATAAATAAAATGAAATTTGCAACAAAAATAAATAGCAATTTCACTAATAAAAAACATTGTGAAAAAAAGATAAAAAAATGTCGAAAACGCTTTATATATAAGGGTAATTAATGGTAAGATAAATACCTGTTCGGCCCTTTTTAAAAGAGAAGAACAATAGTGTTAAAATTAACTTATTATTTGGGGAAATAATTTGTTAATAATAATGGATAATTTTAATAATTATGGGGAGAATATATAAATATTTATAATAATATTTTAATTATCAAAATATCCTATAAAGAGAATAAAAAAGCATTATAAAAATTTAAGGAGGATAAATAATGTATAAATATTCAATCTATAATTATGAGTATGAGGGAGAAAAAGGCTATATTGTAACAAACTTTATTAATAATAAAACATATATTATGAATAAAGAAACATATGAGAAGTATAAAAACTTTGAAAAATATTTAAAGGATGAAGAAGTTAAAAAAATGATGGAATTAGGCTTTATAGTAAAAGCACAAAAAGTAAGATAAATAAAAAGGAGAATGAAAAAAATCATTCTCCTTTTCTAATAAACATAAACAAAATTATTTATTGTTAGGTACTTCAATGTATAAGTCAGATGTAGCATATGAAGCACAAGGATGGATATATCCCCATACTTTATCAGCTTGTCTTCTTCCATCAGTTTCTTTAGGAATAAATACAGTTCCTGATAATAGTTTGCTTCTACACCAGCCACAGATTCCACCTCTACATCTATTAGGGCCAGCAATACCTGCTCTCTCTAATGCAGTTAAAATAGTTTCATTAGCATTACAAGGAATCTCATACTCTTTATCACACATTTTAACTTTTAGATTAAATACTTTATCTTTTGCTTCTTTTGGATACCCTTCTTCAAGCCAAGGTTCCTTACTAGCGCCAAATATTTCTTTTCTATAATGCTTATAATCTAAACCTAATTTATTAGCTTCATTATCTAAAAATTTATACATTGCTTGAGGACCAGATGCAAATAAACTATATTCACCTTTAGGAGCATACTTTTTAATCATTTTAGCATCTATAAATCCATGCTCATAATCTTTATCTTCTTCATCAGATAAAACATATACAACCTTAACCTTATTAGTTCTCTTTTGAATTTCATCAAATTCCTTTTTAAATAAGATTTCTTCTTTATTTTTACTACCATAAAGCACAGTTAAATTAAAGTCTTCATCATTATCACATAAAGCATAAGCCATAGATAAAATTGGAGTAATACCACTTCCACCTGCTACTGCAACTACATCTTTACAATCTCTGAATCCCTCATAAAAGAATACGCCTTGAGGACCAGAAGTAGTAACTTCATCTCCTACTTTCCAATTATCTAAAATGTATTTACTCATAAATCCATCTTTAACTCTTTTAACTGTTATAGCGTATTTACCATCTAATGTATAAGAAGGCCCACAAGATAAAGAAATAGGTCTAGCAATTAATTTACCATCTATCATTTGTCTAACTACAACATATTGACCTGCTCTAAAGAATGCAGGATTCTTGCCATCTTTTCTTTTTAAAAAGTAAGTTTTAACATCTTTATTATGTTCTACAATATCGCTAATAACAAATTCTTGCTTTTCAGGATGTCTTTCTTCAGCTTTCTTATTTGTTTCATATTCTGCTACTAAAGGTTTAATTTCAGTTTTTTGAATAACTTTTTCTCTTTCTTTTGGCTTATTCTTAAAATATAACATATCAATTAAACCAATCGAACTAATCTTTACTTTAGCCATAATTATTTACCCTCCATTTCTTCAAGGATTTGTTTGCCCATATCATTACCATTAATATATGTTTGACTATATCCATCGCCTCTAGCACCACTAGCGCCACAAGTTCTAAATCCTTTTATTGGTTGATCTTTTTTAATTGCCATTAATCTAGAAACCATTGTATCCCAGTTATTAATATCATATCCATAAGTAGTACCTTGAGGTGTCTTTAAATAATGAGCAAAAGTCCAAGGTGTAGCTAATTCTATTTCTTCTATACAATCATGAATAATAATGCCTGTATCTTTTTCAAAATTATCCATTACTCTTTTAAACAAATCTTGTTTTCTCTTTACATAATCTTTTTGACTAACTTTATCCCAAACTTCCTCAGTGTAGCATATAGTAAATGTCATAACTGTAGTGCCTTTAGGTGAAGCATCTGGGTTAACAACGTTGTAAATAACTACAACACTATGATCATTGTTTTCATATGTTTTACTATCAGCAACATTCTTTTGATTATCAAAACTACCAGGCATAAAGATTGTATAATCCTTGATACCTAATTCTTCAATACTCTTATTTAATCCAACATAAGCATTAAAGAAACGAACACCATGCTTTTGAGCATTAGCTTTCTTTAATTCTCTTTCAGGAATTTTAATCTTTTTATCTAGTAATGTTGTATATGCTGTTTGTGGGTTAACATTAGCAATAACATAATTAGTTTCAATAAAGCCAACTGTAGTATCTACTCCAATAATATTACCATTATCATCACTAACTACTTTATTAGCTTTAACATTTTGCCAAATCTCTCCACCTAATTCTCTAAATCTTTCAACTCCAGCAACAGTCATACCATGTGCATTGTATTCACAAATTGCAGGTTTATGAATTGCATACATATAAAACATCCATGCCATATGAATAAAACTCATCTTTTCATAATCAGCACCTATATAAGTCCAATATACATTTAAAATATCAATTGCATCTTCAGGCATTCCTATTTTTCTTAAAACTAAGTTAAATGGTCTTTCTGCTACTTTTAAGAAATTAGGAAAGTGCTTCATAAAATACATACTATCAGCTTTAATAAAACCATTTTTATCAAATACATCCATATGTTTTCCAAAATATTCATATGCTTTATTACATTCTTCTGCTAATTCAAAAAATGTTTCCATAGGCTTTTTAGAACCTGGAACAACTTCCTCCATTTTATTTATTATATTTTCTACTCCTACAGGAAGAGTTACATCAAAATGTTTACCACTTCTAGTTGTACCGATACATCTATACATGTCAGGTATAAGAAGCCAGTTAATATTTAACTTATAATCCTCCATCATAATTTTTCCTGGTTGTCCCCAATTATCAGGTGAACCAATTGCACAATATTCATGTAAAGATGCATCAAATTCAAATCTACCACGTATAAAACTAGTAGAGCATCCTCCAGGTAAATTGTGCTGTTCTAAAAGTAATGTTTTCTTGCCATTAGAAGCAAGAGTTAATGCTGCGGATAATCCTCCAGTACCAGCACCAATTACAACTGCATCAAATTTAGGCATAATACCTTTTTCCCCCTATCTTTAATAATATTTTACAATTTTTATAGGGGCATTTCCAATAAACAAAGGTATTTTTTTAATATAAATAATTTATATTAAAAGAACAATTTAATGTTTCACATACTAATTTAAAGAAATTATTTAATTTTTTATAATAGCTACTTTGAATAAACAAATCTTTATTAAATTCATCCTTAACTTTAATTGTTAAAATAAGATTATTATTTTCATAGTTTAAAGTATTCTTTTCAATATAAGGAAATATTTGACTACTTGGATATTCTAAATCATTTATACGGTATCTACTACTTGTAAAATCCAGTTTATCACTAATAGCTAAACATAAAGAAACAGGATCACTAAAATTATCTAATTCTTTTCCCCCATGATTAGAAATAGCTCTGCATATAGTATCAATATCTTCATTATTAAAATTATTCTTTAAAAGATATTCTCTAGCTAAGATACTACCTGTATAAGCATGATCATCCCTACCTTTTAAATAACCAATATCGTGTAAGCAACATGCAATTAGTAAAAGTTCTTTTTGTTTATTATTAAGATTAAAAATAGAAGCACACATTTTAGCGTATTCAATAACATTATTAATATGAATAAAAGCATGATCTACAGGAAAATCTTTTTTTAATTCTTTAATTTTAGAATATGTTTCATTAAAATAACTAGAATTTAAAATATCTTTATAATTCATAAAAATCACCATTATCATTATATAATATAATAATTAAAAAACTTATTAATTTTATTTTTTCTTTTGTTTAGATGAATAAAAAACATTATATGTAAATCCATTAAAAGTAACTTCATAAGGGAAAGCACCATAAAATTTATCTAATATTGCTTCCTTCTCTGAATCAGTGTATCCCATAGAGACTAATTTCTTATTAAATGAATCAGTTAAAAAAGTATTAACATCATATAATAAATCAGTTAATAAAGCTCTAGATTTTTTATTTAAATGATTATCTGCTATATGAGCAGATAGTATATCCAAATTTCTAATAAAATTATAAGCATCATCTTTACTAGAATATTTACTAAGTTCGTTTATTAAACCATTTAAATCAGCATTAAAATATAAATCCATAATTTTTTCTTTGCCAACAATAGCTTCTACTATAGAAGCACAATTTTGCTCCATAACATAACAAGGAGAAGTATCATTAAATAATCTATTAGTCAATAATTGTGTATATCCTTCATTTATACCATTACCCATACCTTGATTATTGCTATATAAAACAGAAAATCCAGAAAAATAAATCTTTTTCTTTTTATAATAATATGAACTAGCTAAATGAAAAAGTTCATGATAAATGGCATCATTATATTTTTTTTCTGATAGTTTAATAGTATTAGTTCCAACAACATATGACGCAATTGTATCAACACCAAGCATTTTATGTAAGAAAAAAGAACTTTTTTTAATATTTAAAGTTTTTAAATTATTATTCAATAAGTTTAAATTTTCTTCCTTCGTATTTTTTCCTAAAACACTAACAAATTTTTTTATTTGCTCCTCATTTATAGGATTAATTTTATTAGAATTTACTTCATTTGTGTTTTCAATTATATCTTGAGGAAAATCAACAATTTTAACTTTTTTAGCATTAAAATCTTTTTTTAAATTATAATTTTTATTAGTTAGTGGCCTTATATAAACAAGATAAGCAACCACCCATTCAACTCCTATTAAACCTAAATTAACAATTGTATGCCAAGAAGAACCATCTAATAAATATTTTTCATCTTTATTCATTAACAAACACCTGCTTTAACATCTCGTTTACTTTTTCCCATTCATAATCTGTTTCTATATTATCAAAACCTTTACTAAGATCATTTGGGTAGTAAATAGAAGCATAAACATTAAGGCTATTATTAGTATCATATAAATTATCTGTATAAATAATGTAATTTTTATTAGTATCTACTAGTGTATATGTGCATAATATTTCATATTCTATTTCTTTATCATCTATATATGCTTTAAAAGTCTTTTTGCCCATAATCTCACCTAAAAAAATTATATCACAGCGTATAATATATTAAAAGATAAAATTTTATGTATAATAGAAGTGGGTGATATGCATGCTATATTTTATGAGACATGGTAAAACAGATAACAATGTTAAAAGATTATTGTCGGGAAGATATGATATACCTTTAAACGAACAAGGTATTGAAGATGCTAAAAAAGAAGCTATAGAAACAAAAGATTTACATATAGATATTATCTTTTGCTCACCATTAACTAGAACAAGACAAACATGTGAAGAGATAAATAAATATCATAATGCTCCAGTTATTTATGAGGAGTGTTTAGTAGAAAGATCATTTGGTAAATATGAAAATAAACCTGTTACTAAAATGAAACCTGAAAAGTATTGGAATTATTTTAAAGATGATAATAAGAAAAATATAGAAAGATTATCTGAAGTATTTGGAAGAGTATATGCTTTTTTAGATAGAATAAAAGAAGAATATAAAGGAAAAGATATTTTAGTTATTGGCCACAATGATATAGGGAGAGCAATTTATTGCTATTTTAATGGTTTGCCTGAAGATGGCAATGTTTACCCACTTAGAAGTGTTAACGCTAAAATAGTTAGTTATGATTTTGAAAAATAATGTTTATGCACTTATAATTTGTTAATACTTATTATAGGTGATATAAATGTCATTTAAAGAAATATTAGATAAAATTATACATTGGATAACTACTGAAGGAGTAAGATTAGTGCTTGCTCTTTTTATTTTATATCTAACTTTTAAACTCATTAACTTTTTAGCTAAAAGGCTAGAAAATAGAATAAAAAAGAAAAAGAAACATTTAGATGAAACTATTACTAGAGTTGGATTAAGTGCTTTTAGAAAAGTATTAAAGTTTTTAGCATTTGTATGCTTTTTAGGGTATATAGGAATAGAAACTTCCTCAATTGCTGCTGCTATTACTTCTATTGGGCTCGGGATAGGTTTAGCTTTGCAAGGTTCTTTGGCTAATTTTGCAGGAGGAGTAATCGTTCTAGTTATGAGACCATATAAACTTGGAGATTATATAGAGTGCAATGGGGTAAGTGGGACAGTTGAAGACATTAAATTATTCTATACATATATAGTTACGATAGATAATAAAGTGATAACTATGCCTAATGGTAAAGTAGCAGATTCACTTGTAATCAATTATTCTAGTAAAAAGTTAAGAAGATTAGATATGTTAATAGATGTAAATAAAGATAGTGACTTATTAGTAGTAAAAAAAGCAATTAGAGAAAGTATAGAAAAGTCTAACATGTATTATATAAATATCGTACCATTTATTAATATTAATTCTTATAAAAAAGATTCTATAGAAATAGTATTAAAAGTATGGTGTGATAATGATAAATATTGGGATTTATATTATTTTTTGCTTGAAGAAATAAAAAGAGAATTTGATATTAATGGTATTGGTATTCCTAATAATAAAATGGATGTATTTATAAAAAATAAATAAAATGTATAAAGTAGCACTGCTACTTTTTTATTTTGTGCTAAAATTGTTTAGAGGTGAAACTCATGCAAATAACTTTAGCTAATATTGAAGATTGCAAAGAATTAAGCAAATTAAAGAAAAGTATATGGGAAGATACTTATAGAGGGATTTATAGTGATGAAAAAATAAATAATTTTAATTTTGATAAAACAGAATTAAAATATAAAAACTATATATTAAGTAATGAGGAAAATGTATATGTTTGTAAAAATAGTAATGAGATAGTAGGCTTTTTAGTGATTGGTAAACCAATTCATGGTTCGTTAGATAATTACAAAACATGCATTAATGATTTAGGAGTAAAAAAAGAATATAGAAAACAAGGAATAGGAAAAATGTTCTTTGAATATATAAAAAATAATTATACTAATTATTATAATTGCTGTAATTATTACAATGAAAATGGCAAAAAGTTTTATGAGAAAATGGGTGGAAAAGTAGTTAAAAGTGAACCTAGTGATAATAAAGAATATTATCAATTATATTATGTTTATGATAAATAAGTAAAAGGAGAAAATAGTTATGGATAGTATATTAGAAAAGCAAAGAGAGTTCTTTAAAAGTGGAGTTACTTTAAATCTTAATTTTAGAATAGAGTGTTTAAAGATGCTTGAAGAAAGTATTTATTATAATATGAATGATTTAATTAGTGCATTTAAAGAAGATTATAATAAATGTGAATTTGATGTGTACTCTACTGAAGTTGGATTAGTTATAAAAGAAATAAGATATTTTATAAAGCACTTAAAAAGATTAGCAAAGCCTAAAAAAGTTAGAACTTCTTTAATTAACTTTCCTTCAAGTGGATACATAATTAGTGAACCATATGGAAATACTTTAGTAGTATCACCATGGAACTATCCATTTCAATTAACAATGATGCCTTTAATTGCTTCAATGGCTTGTGGTAATACAGTGTATTTAAAGAGTTCTAGAAATACTCCAAGAATTACTAAAGTAATAGAAAATATATTAAGCGTATTTAGTGATGAATACATTTATGTAATGGAAAATACTAAAGAAAATATGGATAAATTATTTGATTTAAAATTTGATTATGTTTTCTATACTGGATCTCCAAGTGTTGCAAAAGATTTAATGTCTAGACAAGCTAAATATCTTACTCCGATGACTTTAGAGTTAGGTGGTAAATCTCCTTGTATTATAGATAAAGATTGCAATGTTAGTAAAGCCGCTAAAAGAGTAGTATGGGGCAAGTTTTTAAATGCAGGGCAAACTTGTGTAGCACCTGATTACATTTTAGTACATAGTGATGTTAAAAGAGAGTTTATAAAACAAGCAATTAAATATACTCAAGAATTTTATTATAATGAGAATAAACTTAGTGAAAACTTTACTAATGTAATAAATGAAAAGGCTACTAATAAATTATTATCATTAATAGATAAAAATAAATTAGTATTTGGTGGTAATATTCTAAATAATACATTAGAACCTACAATATTAGAAAATGTTTCATTTAGTGATGAAATAATGAAAGAAGAAATATTTGGACCTATAATGCCTATCATTGAATTTAATAATTTAGATGATGTTATTAATCATTTGAAAGACTTAGATAAGCCACTAGCACTATATTATTTTGGTAAAAACTATAAAAAAGTAATTAAAAATGTTTCTTTTGGGGGAGGATGTATTAATGATACAATAATGCATTTAACAGAAGAAAAACTTCCTTTTGGAGGAGTAGGCTTAAGTGGTATGGGTTCATATCATGGTAAAAAATCATTTGAAGTATTTTCTCATAAAAAAAGTGTTTTAAAGAAAAGTGCTTCAAAAGAAGTTAACTTGAAATACCCTCCATATAATAAAAATAAAACTAAGTTTACAAAAATATATTTTGGTATAAAAAACAAATAGTATTTTAATATTTAATTAAAAAAGGTTAGAAAGATTGAATTAAATATTTTTAATTAGTAAAATATAAATAAATAAAAGAATAAAGGAGAAAAACAATTTATGAAAAAAGGACTTAAAATTGGAGCTGCTTCTTTAGCAGCATTATTAGTATTCGGTGGAGTAACAGGATGTGGCAAAAAAGATAAACTACCTGAATTACCTGCAGCAAGACTTTCAGAAACTAAGGATGGTAGTGTATGCTTATCAAACGATTATAGTAATGAATGTTCAGGAGTTAATGTACATAACTTATATGAATATTTAGGTAGAAGTGATGTTAAATACATTGATTTACGTAGATATTCAGAAGAAGTATTAAAAACAGGTACTCTTAAAGGATTTGAACATATAGATTTCTTTGGTGATATCTATAATAGTACAACTGCTGAGGGAACACAATTATTCAACAGTGATTATACTCCTAAATACACTAATTCAGTTGCATTGTTAGAACAATTATTTCCAAAAAATCAAATTCTTTTCTTATCATGTGCGAGTGGTGGCCGTGTAGTACATATGATGAAAATTTTAGAAAGATATGGATGGGATATGTCAAAAGTATATAATGTAGGTGGATATAATAACTATATTAAAGATGCTAACTATGATAATTATAAGAATTATTTAGTAGAATTAGGCTCAACTGTAGTTACATATAAAGAAGGAACTTATACTGAAACAGTTGGAACAGCAACTTATACTGCAAATGTAAAAGTAGTTGTAGATGCACAAGGAAAAATTGAGAATGTATATATTGTAGGAGATAAAGAATTTACAGGTACAGCTGGAGGAGAATGGACTCCTGAAACTTGGCTAAAAACTAAATACACTTTCTTAAATGGTTTAAAAGGTAAAACTTTAGCAGACATTAACACTATGTTAGGTACAACTAACACAGCAAGTGGATCAGATGTAGCTACAGGTGCTTCATTATCATCAAATAGAGTATTAAAAGCTGTAAAAGATGCTTTATCTAAATAATTAATTAATGCTTGTATTTAAAATAGAAAGGCATTCCCTTTCTATTTTTTTAAGGAGAGTTATATGAAAAAAGGATTAACTATATTTTTACTTGTTATGCTTTTGATTACAGGATGCTCCTGTAAAAAAGAAGAAAATCTTGTTATACCAAAAAAAGAAACAGCAAATGATACTTCTGTTTTGACAAGCCCTATTAATACCAAAAATATAGACAAATATATGTTCATGGAAAATGTTCAATATGTGGATCTTAGAAGTCCAACATCTATAATGAAAGAAGGACATGTTGCAGGTTTCGAATTTATTCCTTTTTTATCATTTATAGCTTCTTTTAATGAATATGACTCTTTGTATAGAATGAAGGCGACAACTGATTCAGCAGGTAAAAACATACCAGCAGGGCAAATTGGAGGTTTTGTCGCTCAATATGAAGAATCGGAAAGAATTGTTAAATCGTTATTTTCTAAAGATAAATATATATTTTTAATATCACAAGCAGGTTCTGAATCAAGTTATATGATAAATTTGCTTATACAACTTGGATATGATGGAAATTTACTTTATAATGTAGGTGGAGTAATTAATTCAGAAGGTATTCCAAGCTATAAAAGTATTACAACTAACAAATATTTTGTTAATGGATGTGGAGATGTTAAATATACATTTAACTTTGGAATATTAGATGAATTAACACCAATAAAATAAAAAGGAAAGGAAAAGATAAAATGAAAAAAATATTTAAATCTATTTGTGGATTATTTATGTGTTGCATGATGTTATTAACTACTGCATGTGGCAAAAGTGATGACAAAGATAATGGAACTTCTAAAGGATGCACAGAAAATCCTACAGTTGAAGACATTAATAAAATGCTAAATGGGACTTTAAATATGGATGAAGCAAATCCTATTGCTATTATTCCATTTAACCATGTAAATGGACCAAGAAATGAATGGAAATTTTATGCTTTAGTAAATTTTGTTTATAGAGATAGAGTAGAAAACTATGTTAAGTATCAAGTTACTTATTTATCATGTACATGTAGAACAGCTGATGTTAACTATTGGCAAACAGCATACATGGAATTAACTATTCCAGAGAGTGAAAATGCAGAAGAATCAGTACTTCAAAAATTATCATTTGATAGAGATGGTACAGGACACTATACTGCTGGTTTCTGGGGTGATTCTTCTCCTATTTATAGTGGAGATAAAATTGTTGCTACTTTTGAAAAGACAGCTAATCCAGATGGTGGATATTATCCTAGTATAAGAGAAGATTATATTCCTTTATTAATAGGAAAAACAAAAGCTGAATTAGATCAATATAATTTTGTTGATGATTTAAAAACAGCAAATGTAATGGATCAAGAAACATTTGATGCATTTTCAGGAGCATCAGTATCTACTAATAATATCTTAAGAATTCTTCATGCTGTATTCAACTATCATGCAGATAGATATTTTGGTTAATAATTATTTATAAGGATAGTAAAATATCTATCCATTAAAAAAACATAAAAAAAGATATAGAAAAATTGAATTTGTTATTTAATGTTGTAAAATATAAGTAAGGAAAGGTGAAAGAAAAAAATTATGAAAAAAGGACTTAAAATTGGAGCAGCTTCTTTAGCTACATTAATGGTATTAGGGGTTGCAGGATGTAACAAACAACCAACAGATGAAGAATATGCTAAATGGGCAAGAGATCATGGTTGGATTGAAACAGTAGATATGGCAACATCTGCTACTGAACAAGGAAAAGGAATTAATATGGGTGCTTTTGCTTGGACAGAAGAATTAAAGAAAGAAACAATTAGAGAATTCTTAAAAGGTGATGAATTATTATTGCCTAATGGAACAAAGAAAGGATATAATTATCGTTCTATGTTTTCAGTTGCTACAGCAGTACCAACTACTGTCAATGGTAAATCAGAAGTAAAGGTTGCTAATACAAATGTAGAATTAGTAATAGATCCAAACTCATTCAAACTATATGGTATGGGTGAAAGTGGAACAGGTAAAATAAACGATTTCGCAGTAAACCAAAATGTTAGTATTACATGGTTAAGACAATTAAATTCAACTGATAGCGCTTATCCAACAGGATATGCTACAGAAGCTGATTACTATCATTCATATGGCATTCAATACAATGGTAAAGTACATGTTTTAAATGCATCTAGTTCTGATGCTGAAAAATTAGAAGTATTTAGTCATTACTCTCCAACAATTGCTTCACAAGCTGCTGCATGGGCTGCAATGGATACTGATGCTAAAAAACTAGCTTTTGCTAACCAAGTTATTAATGGCGGAGGAACTGTATATTATGTTGTTCCTGAAACTATTGTTATTACAGCTGCTTATGATTCAATGAGTGGTAAATCATTATATAGTTATACTACAGAAGCAGATGCTAAGAGTCATGCTAAATGTGCTGTATATTCAGGAGATATTAGTAGATATCCATTTATTAGAGAATCTTTCTGGGCTACTAAATTAGCTGCTAAAAATGCTGCATTAACTGCTGATGCTGCTAATAACTATGCATTAATTAATGCTGCATATGGTGACTGGGAAACTAGAAAAGTATTAAATGAGGCAGTTGAAGGCGTTGGAGCAAAAGGTGCTGTAATTAGTGATGAACAAGCTGCTACATTAGATGCAAGTAAATATACTACTCAAACAAACTGGGCAAGAAGATTTGCATTGGATACTACTTTAACTTGTGGTATGATGTCACAACAAACTTTAACATTCAATAACTAATATAAATAGTTAAAATTAAAATAAAAAAGAAACTTAATTATGGCTGCAAACGTAATTGAGTTTTTTTATACTCATAAATTTCAAAATATAGAAAATAATAATATTGAATGGAGGAAATTTATGAAAAAAATAGGATTATTAAGCTTAGCTGCATTAATGTCACTATCATTAGTAGGATGTGGAAAAGATGATAAGAAACCAGATACATTTACTAGTTCATCAGTAACTTCAGAATCAGATTATAAAACAGTAAAAGGAGATGGAGATTCTCTTATTACAGCAATGAATAAATATAAAGGTACATATTTACATGCGACTAATAATGAGGATGGAAGTATAGATGTAGGATATTTCATTTATACATTAAAAAAATCTGATGATGGCAAGTATTATATTACCCAAACATTTGGTGCTAATGATGATGGTAGTGTAAATCAAACAGTTAAAAATCTTGAAAGAGAGAAAAAAGGAACAGCATATTTTATATCTCATAGTTATGGAGAAATAATAGCTACTCCTAAAAATGTATATGTAGCAGTAACAGGAGAAAGTGCTCCTACATTTGCTACAAGGACATACTATACAAGAACAGGTGTTGAAGGAAGTTATATTTATACACTACTAACTGCAGCACCAGCAGATTGGGCTACTAATTACACTTCATATTTTAAAGTTGATCATATAGAATATGAAGATGTAGGTAAAGTGGATTGGAAGTCAGCTACAACTCCAGTAGTAGGAGGAAAAATGTATTATAAAGTAGGTAACTTAGAATACAAAAAAGATACTAGTGGTAAAGTAACTTCAGTAGTAGCAACATTAAATGTTTATAGAATAGACCCAATAGTATAGATATTAAAAATGACTTTATAAACTTAATATAAAGTCTTTTTGTTTGTCTAAAAAATGTATAAAAATGTCAGTTATGGGGGTATTTTTTGAAAAAATTAAAAATATACCCCCATAACTAGCGCTTTTTCATTATTTGTAGTATAAATATTATAGGTGATATAATATGGAACTTGAAATAAAAAACGATTTATATAAAAGAGAAAAATATTTAAAAAAGATACGTGGTTTTTATCATGAATGTGAAATTATTAAAGTTTTAACTGGAGTTAGACGTTGTGGAAAATCATCTATAATGAATTTAATAATGCAAGAACTTTTAGAGCAAGGTGTAAATAAAAATAATATTTTATATTTTAATTTAGATAAAAAACCATATATAAATGTTGATACAATTGAAAAACTTGATGAAATTATATCAAAAAATTGTTATTCAAAAGGAAAAAAATATTTATTTATAGATGAAATTCAAAATGTAAAAGGATTTGAAAAAATTATAAATGCTTGGAGAGAAGAAGGAGACTTTTCAATTTTTATTACAGGATCAAATTCTTATTTATTATCAGGAGAACTCGCAACTAAACTAACTGGTAGATATATTGAGTTCAATATTTTACCATTATCATTTGATGAGTATATTGAAGCTAAAACATTTTTTAAGAAAAATGTATCAAGTGATAATTTGATTGAATTAAGAAATTATATATTAGAAGGTGGATTTCCATATGTTTTAAAGCTTGATTCCATTGATGATAAGAGAAATTATACAAAAAATCTTATAAATGAAATTTTTGAAAAGGATATAAAGCAAAGAATTAAAATAAAAAATAAATATGTCTTTGATGTGGTTATGACATATATAATTAATAATTTTGGATCTACGACGAGTATTAAAAATATTGTTAATGATTTAGAAAAAAATGGCATTTCTATTAAAAGAGAAACTATTAATAAATATATTGAAGCACTTGTAAGTGCAAAAATAATCATGCCATGCAATCGTTTTGATATGAAATCCAGAAAGTCTTTAAGTGGAGAAAAGAAATTTTATTTATCAGATTTATCTTTTTATTATGCATTAAACACAGACAATAGAATTAACTTCGGACCAGCATTAGAAAATTTAGTATATATATACGCTAGTAGCATGGGATATTCGATTAGTGTTGGTAAAGTTGGTAAATTAGAGTGTGATTTCATTCTTAGAGACAATGAACTAAATTATTCATATGTTCAAGTTGCATATACAATATTAGCTAGCAAAGAAACTGAAGATAGAGAATACAAAAGCTTAGAAAGCATTACTTGGGATAATTATCCTAAGTATTTGCTTACAACAGATGTATTGTTACAAAAAAGAAATGGCATAATTCATGAAAACTTAATGGATTTCATTAAAAATGAAAAGAAATTTTAATAATTTATTATAACTAATGATCTTTTCTAATCACATACACAAGTTCATAATCAAATCTTTTTTTATCATATTTATAATTACTATTACTCAAAAAGTCATCAATATCATTAGCTTCTTTACTACCACCTAAATGTCTACTATAAGTAGTAATAATTATAAGACCATTATCATTTAATAACTCATAACATTTTTTTAATGCATTAATAGTAGTGTAACTATTAGTGCATATTTTTTTATCACTACCAGGAAGAAATCCTAAATTGAAAGTAACTAAATCAACCTTTTCTTTCACATAATTATCTACATACATATGATTAGCTTGTGTTACTATTACATTATCATAATCCTTTAATTTTTCTTTACTTCTTTTAATAGCTAAATCTTGTATATCAAAAGAATATACTTTTTTAAATAAATTAGCTAAAAATAAAGTATCATTACCATTACCTAAAGTAGCATCTATTGCTATTTTTTCTTTACTAGCAAAATTATTTATTAAATCATGATAATAGATAACAGAAGGAGATAACTTCTTTTCTTTAATCTCTAAAGCCTTACCTTGATAAGTATCCCTTTTAACCATCTCTTTATCTATATCATTTAACAATTGAATTTTATCTGTATTCCATTTAGGTGCAATTAAATTTTCCTTTATTGGATCAGATGTAAGACGCTGAACAACTATTTCTTTTCTTAAATTTTCAAGTTGTTTAATAACTACATCAATATAATCATTTTTACTTAATATTTTAAAAGGATGATTATAAAAATCATTTCCCATAACACTATCTTTTAAAATATTTAAAGAATGAATTTTAATTCCTTGTATATCAAGCTTATTTATATCTTGTACAGTTTTAATCATCATCTCTTTAGTTTCATTAGGCAAACCATTAATAATATGAACTGTTACATTAATATTATGTTTTCTAAGTTTATTAACAGAATCAACAAAAGTATTATAATCATAACCTCTATTAATAAGTTTAGCAGTTCCATCATTACTTGTTTGTAAACCGATTTCTACCCACAAATCTCTTCTTTCATTAATTGAAGCAAGATAATCAACAATATCATCCTCTAAACAATCAGCACGTGTAGCAATAGAAATAGCCACTACATCTTCTTTATAAACGAAAGGTTCATATATTTCTTTTAAAATATTAACAGGAGCATAAGTATTAGAAAAAGCTTGAAAATAAGCAATATATTTAGAAGCAGGCCATTTAAGATGCATAATATCTTTCATTTTATTAAATTGAACATCTAATTCATCATGAATATTACCACCATTTTCTCCTCCACCTAAATTAGAACAAAATGTACATCCACCATATCCAACTTTACCATCTCTATTAGGACATGTAAAACCAGCATTTAAAGATACTTTAAATACTTTTTCATGATATTTATTTTTTAAATAATAATCAAATGTATGATATCTTTTGTTAGTGTTAGAATACTCAAAACTATTTTCCATTACAACTCCTCTTTTCTATAAATAAATTCAATTTCTTTCTATGTTTAAATTGATATAAACGACTTTGCTTTAAAACCCTAAATAAGAATTTTACTCTTACATTTAATTTTTGATTTTTCCTTTTTTTATAATCTCTTCTAAGCCTTCTTTTTAATGAATTAATAGAAGAAGTTCCCTTTATTATAATGGGATAGTCTTTTATTAAATCATAGTCTATAAGAGTAAATAATTGAAGACCTTCAACTATATAAGCTTTATTAGGATCCTTTACTTCCAAAAAATGTTTGAAGAAAAGATTCATATAATGTTTTAATAGTTTATTGTTATCTTCTACTTTCACATTATCCCATTTAGAATCTACTAGAGGAACAATTGAAGGATACTTATCTAAAAAACTATCCAGTATGTATTTGCATTCATCACTTACATGGCTTTTATGTATTAACCATTCAACTTGAAAGTGAATGGCGTTATATTCTTTTGCAATCTCCTTAGATAAATGGCTTTTTCCACTTCCAGATAAACCAGTTATTAAAAGAATTTTATTACTAGATGGGAAATTATCTACATTATAGTAAATATCATCAATATTTCTAAATACTTTTATTTTCATACACATCACACTAATAATATAACATATTTTCATAAATATAATTAGAGTTATGTCAAAAGTCTAACTAATTCATATTATGTAATGGGTGAAAATAATGATAGAGGTATATAAATATGGGGGAACTATTTTAAAAGATGAAAGTAAAAGAAAGAAAATATATAAGTTTTTAAAAAATAAAATTAATGAAGGAATAAAAATCTTTATGGTGGTGTCAGCGTTTGGTAGAGAAAAAGATTATTTTTCTACTGATCATTTAGCGAAAAACATAGAATTATTAAGTAATTATGATAAAGATCAATTAATGACTTTTGGGGAAATATATTCATCTTTAATAATAAAAAATGAATTATTAAGAGAAGGCTTTAAAGTAAATAATGCTTATTATGATGAAATAGGTATAACTTGTGATAATAATTATCAAGATGGTAATATCATTGGTATTGATATGAGTTATTTAGGTGAACTTATAAATGATAATGATATAGTAGTAGTCCCAGGCTTTATTGGAGAATCAATGGAAGGAAAAATTATAAGTTTAGGTAGAAACACAAGTGATTTAACCGCAGTTATTATTGCTAAATATTTTAATTTAGATAAAGCTAATATTATTAAAGAAGTAAATGGAGTTTATAAAAAAGATCCTCGTATAGAAAAATTAGATAAAGTAATTAAATATGTTAGTTATGATGAAATGATTAGCTTATTAAATGCAGGTAGTAAAATGTTTTCTAAAAAGACAATAAAATACGCTAAAGATAATAAAGTCACTATTGATATTAGAAATATAGATAATGATGAGGGAACTATTATTAGTGATATTCAAAGTGATGAAAATATTTTATTTGTAAATAAAGAAGATAATGAAATAAAAATAGTTTTTAAGGATATGAATATATTTAATGAAATATTTAAAGTAATAATAGATAAAAAGATTAAATTAGATGATTTAACTATTGTTAAAAATATAGTTTATTTAAAAGGTAAAAATATAGAGATAGATGAAATATTAGATAAATATATTAGGTAGTTAATACATATAATGTAGTGGTGATAATATGGATATAAATGTGGGAGTAGTAGGCGCTACTGGATTAGTAGGTATAGAGATGATTAAGTGTTTGGAAGAATTAAATAATCCAAACATCAATATTTTTTGTTATGCTTCAAGTAGAAGTAAAGACAAAATAATAAATACTAGTAAAGCTAGTTATAAAGTAGAAGAATTAACTGAAGATAGTTTTAATGGACTAGATTATGTTCTTTTTAGTGGAGGAAATGCAGTAAGTGAAAAGTATGCACCTGTTGCAGTTAGTAAGGGGTGTATAGTAATAGATAATTCTTCTTTTTATAGAATGAGTAAAGAAGTGCCTTTAGTTAGTATTGGTAGTAATGATAAGGAAATATATTCACATAAAGGAATAATTGCAAATCCTAATTGTTCTACTATTGAGTTAATGAGAAGTTTAAAAGTATTAGATGAGTTATATGGTATAAAAAAAGTAGTAGTGTCAACCTATCAAAGTGTAAGTGGAATAGGAAAACAAGCATTAGAAGAATACTCTATAAATCAACATATAAATTTACCTAATTATACTTCTTTTCCATTTCCTTCAAGTAACAAACACTATTCAATAAAAGATAACGTAATACCTCAAATAGATTCTTTTGATTTAGAAAGTAGATACACAAAAGAAGAATTAAAGATGACTAATGAAACAAAGAAAATATTAGGTGATCATATAGATTTAATAGCAACATGCGTTAGAGTTCCTATATATAGAGGGCACGCTGAAAGTGTATATGTAGAATTAAATAATAAATTAAATATAAGTGAGTTTATAAGTAAAATAAAAGAAGATGAATACTTAGAACTTAAAGATGATATAGTAAATCAAGAATATCCACTTGTAAGAGATTGTTACTATAATAAAAAAGCAATTATAGGAAGAATAAGAAAAGACTTATTTAGTGAATATGCTGTTAACTATTTTATAGTTGGGGATAACTTATATTTAGGTGCAGCTTATAATGCTGTGATGATTTTAAATAAGTTAATTAATGGTGAAAAGTATGAAGTTTGAAAAATATGAAGCTATCAAAAATGATTTTATAATTGTTAATAGTGAAGTTGATGTTATTAAGTTATGTGATAGGCATAGCGCTATAGGTGCAGATGGAGTTATTGTTATTAAAGATATAAATAAAGATATTATAGATATTAAAATATATAATGCAGATGGTAGTGAAGCTACAACTTGTGGTAATGGGCTTAGATGTGTAGGAAACTATTTACACTCTAAATCAAATAAAGAAAATTTTAAAGTAAGGACAATAGCAAGCACTTATAATGTAAATCATATAAAAGATAATATCTATGAAGTGGATTTTAATAGAATTAATGATATAAAAAAAGAGGATGATTACTATGTAGTAAATAGTGGTAATCTTCATGTTTTTTCTATTAATATAAAAGATTTTACTAGCTTTATTAATAGAGTTAGAAGTAAATATGATTGTAATGTGGAAAATGTAAAAATTATAGATAGAGATAATATAGAAGTTAAAGTTAATGAAAGAGGAGTAGGAGAAACTTTAGGTTGTGGAAGTGGAGCAGTAGCGGTAACATCAGCACTATATAAAGATAATTTAATTAATAATAAAGTTAATTGCAAAATGGATGGAGGAACTTTAGAAATTGAAATTTTAGATAATATAGTTAAGCTTAAAGGTGAAGCTAATTTAGTATATAAGGGGGAAATATAAATGTTTGATATAAATGAATTATTTGCAAGTAGAATAGGTGGTAAAAGCTATTTAAGTAACACTAATATTTATAGATTTACTAAGATAAAAAAAGCTAAAGAAGAAGCTCTTAGAAATGGTTATGACGTGATTGATTTTGGAATAGGAGAACCTGATAAAAAGGCTAATGATTTAGTTATAGATTCTTTATATAATGAAGCTAAAAAATGGGAAAATAGAGAGTATGCAGACAATGGATGTTTAGAGTTTAATAAAGCATGTGCTGGATATTTAAGGGTAGAGCATAATGTAGATGTAGACTATAAAAGTGAAGTAATGCATTGTATGGGAATTAAAGAAGCATTGAATATTTTACCATTAGCTTTTATTAATAAGGATGACTATATTATTACAACAAGTCCTGGATATAGTGTAATGTCAAACATGGGAAAATGGTTAGGATGTAATGTATATGAATATAAGTTAAATAGATTTGACAAATATTTAATTGATTTTGATGAAATTGAAGAAAATATTTTAAAAAAATGTAAATTATTATATATAAATTATCCTAATAACCCAACAGGAGCAGTAGCAACAAAAGAGTTCTTTAAAGAAGTAGTTAAATATGCTAAAAAGTATAATTTTATTGTAGTTCATGATGCGGCATACATTGACTTGTGCTTTGATAATATAGATAAAGTTAGCTTTCTTAGTGTTGAAGGAGCAAAAGATGTAGGGGTAGAACTTTACTCTTTCTCTAAAGGCTTTAATATGACTGGATGGAGAATAGGTTTTATCGCAGGAAATAAAGATATTGTTAAAGCATATGGCACAGTAAAAGAAAACATGGATTCAGGGCAATTTTTAGCTATTCAAAAAGCATGCATTACTGCTTTAAATAATTATGATTTAATTACAAATGAGAATAAAAAAATATATAAAAGAAGACATGAACTAGTAAGTAAAGTGTTAGTAAAACATGGCTTTAAAGCAGAAGTCCCTAAAGCTGGATTTTATGAGTATGTGAATATTCCTAAAAAATGTAATGGTGTTAGTTTTGAAAGCGCTGAAGAATTTGCTTTATGGTTAATAGAAAACGTATACATAATGGTAATACCATATGATAATGAAGGTAAATATATTAGATTTTCTATGACTTTTAAAGCAAAAGATGAAAAAGAAGAAATAGAGGTTATAAATGAATTAGATAAAAGACTTAGTAAATATAAATTCGAATTTTAATTTCCTTTTAATAATGTAACTTTATTATCTTTATATATAAAAAGTAAAATATTATTGTCTATAATATCTAAGTAAGAATAATTATAAAAAGTTTGTAAATCAATATTAAATTTACTATTAAACAACTTAAAATATTTATTTCTATCTTCTTTATTTAAAGAATATTCCCACCATATTTTAGGCCTTATTTTGTTTTTTAATAAATAATCTAGTTTAATATAATTTAGTAATTCACTTTCATTTACTTTATCCTTTAAAGTATCAAATAAATACTTATAAGCCTCATCATCATTATAATACTTTAACTCTTTACTAGCATTTCTAGTTAAAAGCAAAAAAGTATCAAATGGGATGAGCTTTTTCTTTATAAATAAGTATTCTAATGTTCTTTTAAAAAATCCTTTATTATGAAATTTTTCTAAAGATTTCTCTACTTCTCTTATAACATCTAATTCATCTTCAGATATATATTTATTGTTAATAACTTCATAAGGGGGATTACTTTCAAATTTATAATCATGTTCTTCTTTCGTATTGCTTATTTTAGTTCCCTTTAATTCTTTTAAAAAGCCAAGTTGAAGTTCATCACCCATTAATAAATAAGTTTCATTAAATGAATTTTTAAATGATTCTAGATTTTCATATGGAAGACCTGCGATTAAATCCACATGCATTGTAACCTTATTCTTTAATAAATCCATATTCTCTTTTAATTTTTTAAAGTCTTGTCTTCTATCTATCGCACAAGTAGTCTTTTCATTTGTGGATTGAACTCCTATTTCAAATCTCAAAAGCCCTTTTCTAATATTTTTATTAATATAATCAATAACATCTCTACTTAAAAGATCACCAACTATTTCAAATTGAAAAACGGAAACCCCATTATCATTTTCTTTAATAAAGTCTAATATATCAATCATATAATCTTTATTAATATTAAAACTACGATCTAAAAATTTAATAGTTCTACATTTGTGATCAAGTAAATATTTAATTTCTTCTTTTACTTGAGAAATTGGAAAAAATCTAACTCTAGTTTCTAAAGAAGCCATACAATAACTACACTTAAAAGGGCACCCTCTACTAGATTCTATATAACCAACTCTATGTTCAAAATCTTTTATTAAACTCATATCATGCTTTACATTATTTAAATCAGGTTGTTTTGAATAAGTATATGTTAAAACATTATTATTTAAATAATATAAATTAGAAACTTTATCAATACTAATTTTGTTATCTAAGTAATCTATTAATTCATTAAAAGTTTCTTCTCCCTCTCCAAATATAACATAATCAACTTTATAATCTTTAAGAAATAGTTCAGCGTTATAATAACATTCAGGGCCACCCAAAAATATTTTTTTATTAAATCCATTATTTCTTAAATAAGTAATTATTTCTTTTACTAAAGTGCTATTCCATATATAAACACTAAAGCCTAAAATATCGTATTCTTTTTCCAAGATACTCTTTATTATCTTTTCTTTACTATCTTTTATATTAAACTCATCATATATAACAGGATGTTTACTATTAGACACTAATGCAAATATTCCCATGGCTGGATGTATATACTTTGAGTTTATTCCTACTAAATAAGCTTTCATAATAGTTAATCACCATTTACAATTATAACATAAACGATTAACTTAAATGAAATTAGGGCTTATAAAAATTTATTGAAAAGTTTTATATGTTTGATATAATCTTACTAGAAAGTAGGTGCAGTTAATGAAATTAAAAGAACAAATGGAATTAATAAGTAAAGATTACTCTTTGGGATCTAATATAAAAAATATGTGTGTAACTGCTCAAAAATATTTAGTAGAAAAAGATCCAAATAATATTAAGTATATAAATAACCCTACTAATGAAATAATAAAATATTGTTATGAAAAAGAACTAGCTTCTATGCAATATGTTAAAAATATTCCTGAAAATATTCAAATAGATATGTTAAAGAAAAGTTATAGTAACTTTAAACTTATAAACAATCCAACTGAAAATGTTATACAAAAAGCAGTAAGTTTTAATGCTTTTAATATTAAACTTGTAAATAATCCATCAAGTGCAACTCAAATTATTGCAATCGAAAGAAACATTGAATCAATTGTAGATATGGAATTATCACAAGAAGCACAAAGTTATATAGTAGAGCATCATTTAGTTAATTATCCAAGAATAAAAAATCCTACAGAGCAAACTAAAATGGAACTTGTAAAAAAAGATGGCTTTTCAGTTAAATATATAAATGATCCAAGTGAAAAAATTCAATTAGCAGCAGTTGAAAATAATACATTAAGTATAGCAAATATAAAAAATCCTACACTAAAAGTTCAATTATTAGCAGTAAAGAAAAATCCTTATTCTATTAGATATATAAGAAAACCATCTGAAGAAGTTCAATTAGCAGCAGTTAAATTAAATAAAAATGTTGTTCAATATATCAAGTATCCTACTGCATCAGTACAAAAATATGTTATAGATAAAGACTATAGGTTAATAAGCAAAATAAATATGCCTGATTATGAATCACAAAAAATAGCAATAAAAAAAGATATAAGATCTATAAACTTAATAAAAGAAGATGATTTGGATATGGATATAAATGCATGGTTTACTAGTGCTTTTAAAAGAGCAAAAAGAGAGAATCAATTAAAAATATATGGAGTATTAAATGAAAATAATAAAAAAAGATTCGAAAAATATATAAAACCAGAAAAGAAAAACAGGAAATAATAATCCTGTTTTTGTTTATAATAATGTATCAAGTTTATCTTCTATATACTTATTCTTTTTTATTTTTGGCTTATTTATAATTGTTCCTTTATTAATAATCATATCTATATCTCTTAAAGCTTCCAAATCTTCAAGTGGGTTATTTTCTAGCACTAATAAATCAGCGATTTTATTTTCTTCAACGCTACCTATTTCTTTATCCATATTTAATATCTTAGCATTAACTAAAGTAGCACTATACAAAGCGAATTTATTAGAAACACCTACATATTTAGCAAATTGATATACCTCTCTCCACATGCCATATTGAGTAGCAAATGGACAAGAAGCATCAGTACCTAAACCTACTAAAATATCATTCTCTAAACATTTTTTAGCACCATCAATCATGCCTTTAACTACTACATCGCTATTATAAATGCTTAATTCATCAAGAAGAGTAACACTAGGTTCAAACTTAGATAAAGGAAGAGCAGGGGAAATAGTAAACACATTTACTGATCCAGTTTTTTTATACATTTTTATATCTTCTTCATCAATAAAACTACCATGCTCAATAGTATCAACTCCACCTGCAAGGGCTACTTTAACACCAGCATTACTTTCAGTATGAGAAGCAACTTTAAAGCCATATTTATGAGCTAAATCACATATAGTTTTAGTTTGCTCTAAATTCATTTTTAACTCTCCAGGTTCACCTTTCTTTTTAGCATCCATAACTCCACCAGTAACGCAAATTTTTATATAATCTACATTATGTTCTTTATTAAGATTAACTAAATTAGTTAATTCTTCTTTTGTATCACCAGTCATAGCAAATGTTCCATCACCATGCCCACCACTAACAGTAATCGCAGGACCTGGAACTATCATTTTAGGACCAACAGCTTTTCCCTCATTAACTAAATCTCTAACCTTAACATCACTATAGTAAAAATCTCCAGAACTTCTTAAAGTAGTAACTCCAGAATATAATTCTTCTTTTACATGTTTCTTCACTAAACCTTTTAGTATTTTTTGTCCTAATTTAGTACCACAAAATTTAATTATACTTTGTTGTTTCTTGCTTTTACCACCAAGTGTTTTACTAGGCTTCCCACTTCCAAATAAATGTGAATGTAAGTTAATTAATCCAGGAACTACATATTTATTTTCTAAATCAATCTTTACATATTCATCACTTAATTCTTCATTAACATCTACTACTTTTTCAATTATTTCACCATCAAGCAAAATATTAACTAATTTAATATCACTATCTTTATTACCATCAAATAAATTACAATTCAATAATGCTATTTTCATATTTATCACTCCATGTTTCTATTATACATATATACATAAAATGATTAAATAAAAAGAAGAATTTTTCTGTTTTTAAATTAGCCTAGTGCTACATCAAGCACCATCATTAACATAAAACCAAATAGTAATCCAATAGTTGCCATGTTTTTACTATTTTTAGTTGATTCTGGGATGAGCTCTGAACCTACTACTCCTATCATTGCTCCAGCACTAAATGCTAATAAAAATGGAAGTATTGCCTGTGCCTTAACAGCTAAAAGTGCACCAAGTACTCCTGCGATTGGTTCTACTATTCCACTTGCTTGGCCATAAAATAAAGATTTTTTTATAGAGCACCCTTCTCTTCTTAAAGGTAAAGAAACTGCAGCACCTTCAGGAAAGTTTTGTAAACCTATGCCAAGGGCAAGCAAAGCAGCAGAAATAACAGTAGCTTCAGGTATTCCTTTAGCAATGCCTCCAAAAGCAACGCCTACAGCTAAACCTTCGGGAATATTATGCAAAGTAACAGCAAGAACAAGCAAGACACTTCTTTTTTTAGATGAAGAACTTTCTATACAATCATCTTTTTTACTAATCATTTTATCTAAAAATTTATCAGCAAAGATAACAAATATTCCTCCAGCAATAAAGCCAACACTAGGTAACAACCATTTAATATATCCTAACTTTTCGCTTAATTCAATTGAAGGAGCAAGTAAAGACCAAAAAGAAGCAGCTATCATAACACCTGATGCAAACCCTAACATTAAGTCTAATAATTTTTGATTTATATTTTTAAAAAAACATACAATAAGAGCCCCTAATGCAGTAACAAACCAAGTAAATAATGTTGCTAGTAAAGCTTGCATAATTGGACTTAAATTAATAAACCAGTTAATCATTCCTAACACCTCAACGTATAATATGTTTTGTTAATTAGTTAAGTGTTTTTATAAGAAAAAAATAGGCTTAAAATAATTAATTTGCATAATTAACTAGCATTAATTGAATAATAGGAATTAATTTGATAAGATAGAAATATAGATATACCGAAAGGGGAAAACTTATGAATCCATTATGTATAGTGTTTATTGTATTATATTTAGGAGTATTAATTAGTTATTTCTTTTCTGAAACAAGTGGTAACCACAAAAGAAGGGCAATTAACAAAATAATTTTAGCTTCAATGTTTTTAGTATTTGGAATTGTAATGTATTGCTTACATTATGACTTTTTTAGTATTCATTTAATTATGCTTTTAGCTATTATTATGGCATATGTAGGAGATGTATGGCTACTTTATAGTTTTACTAAAGGAGGCATATCTTTTATAGTTTCTAATCTTTTATTTTTCTCATATGAATGGATACTTGTAGGAATGAATAATGTACCATTTAGTAGAATATGGTGGTTTATTCCTTTATTTATGTTAACATGGGGAACTTTTTTAACTTTAACAATTTTAAAAGTTTTAAACTTTAAAACAAAAACAATTCCTATCTTAAGTTATGTTTGTTCAGTGTCTTTACATGGAACATTAGGGTTAGCTTTAGCTGCTTATTTTGCTAATACTAAAATGATTTTATTTGGTGTTGGTTTATTCTTGTTTATGATATCTGATTATTTCTTAATGACACATAAATTTAAATGTCATAAAAATTGGATATTAAGATGTAATAGTGGAACTTATTTTGTTGGCTTATTATTAGTTGTATTAAGTCTTATGTATTAGAGGAGTGGTAGTGTGAAGTATGTTTTCATCATTAATCCAAATTCAGGAAAAAGTGAATTAAAGGATGGCTTGTTTGAACAATTAAAAAAATATGAAGGAAAAATTGAGTATTCAACTTTTGTTGGTAGTAGTAAAGAATCAACAATAGAATACATTCAAAATTATTGCAAAACTCATAAAGAAGATACAGTTTTTTGTGCATGTGGTGGAGATGGTACTTTAAACGCTGTTGTAAGTGCAGTTATAGGATTTAATAATGCTGTTGTTACTTGCTTTCCATGTGGAAGTGGCAATGATTTTGTAAAAGTATATGGTGGGGCAAATAACTTTTTAAACTTAGATAATATTATAAATGGTATAGAAACTAGAATAGATGTAATGAAAGTAAATGATAAATATAGTGTCAATGTTACTAATTTTGGCTTTGATGCTTCTGTTTGTGATACCGCAAACAAAGTTAGAAGAAAGAAAATAATTGGTGGTAAAAGATCATATACTACAGGTATTATTAAATCTATTTTTACTGCTAGAAGAAATAAATGTAGAGTAGTAGCAGATGGGGAAGTTTTAGCAGAAAAGAGAATTCTTTTAAGCACTGTTGCTAATGGTAAATATGTAGGTGGAGCGTATTTATGTGCACCTAGATCTAATAATGAAGATGGATTACTTGAAGTAAGTGTTGTTAAACCTATTTCTATTTTTAAGTTTGCTTCTTTACTAGGCCCTTACAAAGTAGGAAAACAATTAGAAGATCCTAAATTTAAAAAATGTATTAAGTATCGTAGAGCAACTAGAGTAACAATTGATGCTCCAGATAATTTTAAAATATGCTTAGATGGCGAAATATATACAGGACCACATTTTGAAATTGAAAATATGAAACAAGTATTAAGATTTATAAAACCAAAAAATAGTTAATCTTAGTATTTGAAAAATTTATTGTATAAGATAGAATTATAGAAATACAAACAAATGGGGGGAATGTGTGTATGGAAAAATTTAATATCAAAGTAGATATTGTGTCATCTGGATATGTTAAAGATGATGGAACATTTGATAAGGAGAAGGCATTACTATTATGTGGTAAATTCGCAGGTATTTGTTATGACAAAGAAGGATTTAACCACTTATTAAATGAAACAATAGAAAAAACAAAAAGAAGAATTGATATGACTTTAAATAATGGACATCATAGTGTATATGATCATATATTTATTAGTTTTAATTTTCAAAACTTACCTAAAATGTTATCAATGTTTTTAAATAATGAACATGAGTACACTACTAGTGAAAAATCAGCAAGATATACACCAGTTGTTAAAAGTGGAGATTCAGTAATTAGTGAAAGAGAAGTTGAACTATATAATAAATGGATAGAAATATATAAAGATAAAATAAAAGAAAAATATGGACATGTGTTTGATGATAGAAAAATATTAAAATTAGCACAAGAAAATGCTAGATATTTAGTATCAGTATTTATGCCGACACAAATGGCTTACACTACATCATTTAGACAAATAAACTATATTGCTTCATGGATGAAAGAATATATGGATAAAGCAGATATGAATAATCCATTTGAAAGAAAACTAAATGTTGCAATGGGAGAATTATTAAATGAATTAGACAGACTTAATGTGTTAGAAAAAGGATTAATGCAAAATGAAAAGCATAGAGAATTCTCTTTAATTAAAAAAGATTTAAAAGATACTGAAGTATATTATGGAGATAAAGTATACTCAACATTATATAAAGCAACATTTGCAGATTTAGCACAAGCACAAAGGCATCGTACATTAGATTATGAAATACAAATTTTAGAAGATAAAGAATACTATGTTCCTCCTATTATTAAAAATGATAAAAAACTAGTAAATGAATGGTTAGAGGATATAAGTTCATTAAAGAATATTACCCCTCAAGGAGAATTAGTTTTAATTAATGAATGTGGAACTTATGATAATTTTATTTTAAAATGTAAAGAAAGATTATGTAGTGCTGCTCAACTTGAAATAGCTGAACAAACTAGAGATACACTACTTGCATACGAAAAAGCATTAAAAACTAAAAATAGTAAAAAGGCAGAAGATATTGCTAAATATACTAAAGGAGCAAGGTGTACATTCTGTGACTTTAAATGCACTAGTCCTTGTGGATTTAAAGAGGGAATTAATTTAACTAGAGAAATTTAAGACCGAAAGGTCTTTTTCTTTTTAATGAATAATATATTTTAAAATGATAATAATAAAATAAATATATCATTGCAATGATATACGGTATTGACGCTGTATCATTACAATGATATAATAATTATAAAAGAGGTGACTTTTATGAATGAGCTAATTATTTATCATGGATCAAAAGATATTATTGAAACTCCATATTATCATGGTGGAAAAGCAGAGAATGATTATGGATATGGTTTTTATTGTACAGAAAACTTAGAATTAGCAAAAGAATGGGCGTGCAGCAACAATGAAACTAATGGCATCGCTAACAAGTACTCTATTAATACAGAAGGATTAAAAATTTTAAACTTAACGGATAGAAAATATTCAATTTTAAATTGGATGGCAATTCTTTTAAAACATAGGACATTTGATTTAAATAATGATGTATCAAGGAGTGCAAAAGAATATTTGACAAAAAATTTTTACATTGATGTTAATAAATATGATATTGTAATAGGTTATAGAGCAGATGACTCGTATTTCAGTTTTGCAAGAGATTTTATAAATAATACAATATCTGTTAGAAAGTTAAGTGAAGCAATGGAACTTGGAGAGTTAGGAAAGCAAATAGTTATTATAAGTAAAAAAGCATATGAAAAATTAAACTTTGTTGGGTATGAAGTCGTAGATAAAGTTGAATATTATATAAAAAGAAAAGTAAGAGATGAAAGAGCAAGAGAAGAATATTTGAAAAAAACAAGAAAAGGATCTGCGATTAGTGATGACATATTTGTAATTGATATAATAAGGAGAGGATTAAAAGATGGAGATACAATCATATAGTGACTTATACCTACCATATGTAGCAGAAAATATAGGGACAATGTTTGAAAAAGCTGTTAGTAGTGGAGAAAATCCTATTACTTTTTGGAATATATTTGTAAATTCAACGTTAGCTAAACAAATAGAAAATGGCAATCCAAAATATTTAACATGTTCATCTATTGATTACTTAGATAGTATTTATAATGGAGAAAAAAACTTTAAAGTAAAAGAAACTATAAGCAAAAATAAGTATTATTGGGTAGGTTGGGCATTAGCACAACTTCAACAAAAAAAAGGAATTTCATTTTATAAAATAAATAATTCATTGCCTGTAGAAAAAGTTATAGACTTGTACAATACTCTTCATGAAGCAGACATAACAAAATTTATCGATGTTGCAAATACATATTTTAAAAAAAATGACATTACAAATCTTAAAAGGTTAAGGAATGCACGCGATATGTCTCAAAGTGAGCTAGCTAAGGAATCTAATGTAGAACTTAGATCAATTCAAATGTATGAGCAAAGAAAAAATGATATAAATAAAGCGCAGGCAGAAACTTTATACAAGCTTTCAAAAGCTTTAGGATGCAGCATAGAAGATCTATTAGAAAATTAATAATTGAATAAATATTTTTTTGCTTCATAAAATAGTAATATGAAAAAAGAAAATATTATAAAGTATGGAACACCAATACTAGGTGTTATTCTAGTAGCATTACTAGGAACGATTTTTACAAATATGGGAATGACTTGGTTTAAATCATTAGAAAGACCAACAGAATGGATAAAAGATTTTATTATTCCTATAGTATGGACAATTATTTATTCATTATTTACAGTATTTCTACTATATTTAGTAAAAAAAGAAAAATTTAATAAGTGTTTATTTGTTTTATTAGTAGTTAATGGAGTTTTAAATGTTTTATGGTGTTTAGTATACTTTGCTATTAATACATTATTAGGAGGGTTAATCTTTATTATTTTAAATCTAATAGCAAGTATCTATTTATTAAAAGAAGTAAAGAAAATTAGTCATATATGGTGGTATATATTGTGCATATATCCTATATGGCTTAGTATAGCAACATGCCTAAATCTAGCAACTTGGATATTAAATTAAAGCTTAATCTTTATTAAAATAAATTTAAGTGTATAATACTACTTGTTAGATAGGTAGTGATGGTATGAATAATAAAGAAGTAGATATGTTAAACGGTAATTTAATGAAAAAAATTATCGTTTTTGCTATTCCAGTAATGTTAAGTAGCATCTTACAATTATTATTTAATGCGTGTGATTTAATAGTAGTTGGTAAATTTGCAGGAGATGATTCTTTAGCAGCAGTAGGATCCACTACATCACTAGTTAGTTTAATAGTAAACTTATTTATAGGATTTTCAGTAGGAGCGAATGTAGCTGTAGCAAGATCTATTGGAAAACAAGATAAAGAAAAGTGTGAAAAATTAGTTCATACTTCAATATTATTTAGTTTAATAGTAGGAGTTATTGTTACTTTATTTGGAGTGTTTGCTTCTAGATTTTGTCTAGAAAAAATGGATACACCATCTGATATAATTGGTAAGATTTGAAATGCCTAAAAATACCGACTTAAAAACTTAATAAATTAGCCTAATTTTATAGATATGCTACTGTGGCTCAGCGGTAGAGCACTGCCTTGGTAAGGCAGGGGTCACGGGTCCGATTCCCGTC
>CAKORZ010000005.1 GCA_934101685.1 uncultured Bacilli bacterium | reverse complement strand
CATTTACAGGATCTGTTACTGGAACTTGAGATAACTTAGTTAAAATATCAGAATAATAACTTACTTTTTCTTCTTCGGTCATTTTTGAAAGAGCATTTACATCTAAGGAAAAAGACCAGTTTTCGGATAATCTTTTTTCTGCCTTTAACATTTTATTAATTTTTATTATTGTGATATACTCTTGTTGGGTGACTCACTATGGAAAATATAGAAATTTTAGATAATATATTACTTTCAAATTCAGTTTGTGAATCTTTTCATAGTGAATATGAAAATAATAAAGAATTTAATAATTGGATCAATAGTGTGCTTCCTGAAATTAAAGATTGTTATAATAATCCTCAAGATAACCCTTGGCATATTTATAATATTTTAGATCATATATTACATTCAGTAGAGGAAATGAATAAACAAACTAAAGACTTAAATATAAAAGATAGAAGATTACTTGCTTATACTATGTTTTTGCATGATATTGGGAAACCTAAATGTAAAATAAAAAGAATGAAAAATGGAGTAATGATTGATAGCTTTTTTAATCATAATGTAGAGAGCGCTAAAATTGCTAAAAGAGTACTTCCTTTATTTAACTTTAATGAAGTAGAAATTAGAGATATATGTGATCTAGTATATAGACATGATGTTTTTATAAATATCACTTTAGATACACAAGATAAATATCACAAGATATTAACTGAAAAAGTTTTGTTAGATGAAATAAATAAGTTTAAGAATAATGATAAATATAAATATATGAAATATCTTGTTATGGTAGGTAGATCTGATAATAATGCTCAAAATAGCGTTATGACTAAAGAAAAAATTAAATTATTAAATAAGATTGATGAAATGTTAGTCTCATTAAAAAGCAGGAGGAAATAAAATGATTTTTATTTTTGATATAGATGATACAATTAGTAATACAGGTAAATATGGTAAAGAATATATTTTGAATTATATTAAAAATAATAATTTACCTTATAAGCAAAAAGAAGAAAATGCTAAATATCCAGAAGAACAATTTGATTGGACTTATGAGGAAGCACATAATTGGTATAAAGAACATGGTGATGAAATGCTTTTATCTTTTCATTGCTTTGAAGGCGCTGTAGAAACTATTAATAAATTATATAATGCAGGACATGAAATAATATTTGCTACTGCTAGAAGTACTGATTGGTACAATAGGCCAATAGAAACTACTAGGAAATGGTTAAAAATGAATCATATAAAATATAATAAGTTATATACCGGTAGAATGGATAAAGAAAAGATTTGTGAGTTAGAGAACGCTAATGTGTTTGTAGATGATGATTTAGATACATGTTTAAGGGTTTCAGAATACTTTAAAAATAGTAAAAATAAAGTGTTTTTAATGAATACTTGCAAAGATAAAAGAAAAGATTTGCCTTCAAATATTATAAGAATAGACCAAATAAAAGATATACCAGCTGTTCTTAAATTAGACATATAAACGAAATAAACAATTGAAAAAGATGATTATTTATAGTATCTTAGAAAAAGTAAGTTAGAGGTAGATGTATGAAAGAATGGCTTAGTAAATTAACTAAAGAGGAGAAACTAACTATTGTTGGTGTTTTTCTTACAATATTTGGAAGCTATATTGGATATTGCGGTGTGGAAAAAAGAATAAGAGTTTTTGTGAGTGCCATTATTAGTTTTATAGGTGGTGTTATTCTTTTAGTACAAGATATAAAATACTATAAACAAGGGTTATATAATGAAAAGCAAAAAAGAATATTAATCACTTTAGCTATATTAGGACTAATAGTAATATGTAGGGAAGATTCCTTATATTTATCACTTGTGATTGCTGCCAATTTTATACATAAAGATTTAAAAAAACTAATAAAAATAATATTTTATTCAAGTATCATAAGCTATGGTATGCTAGTTATCTTATATTTAATAAAAGTTATTCCTGCAAATGATATACAAAGGGTATTACTTGGACTTAATATAAATAAAAAGTCGCTAGGATTTAGTCATCCTAACGTCGCTTGTAGATTTTTCCTAGGTATTGTATTGATTGGAATGTTTATTTTTAAAGATAAACTAATTTATGGTTTGTCAGCATTACTACTTGGAATAATAATGTTTTATATAACAGGCTCTAGAGCAGGATTAGTAGCTGCTATTGCTTTAGCAATAGTTTGTTTAATACCAAAGAAAATAACAACTAAAATATTTAAATTAAAGTATATTCCATATTTGTTTCTAATATTTACATTTATATCTGTGGCTGGTGCTTTTTTATTTCATCAAGGGGAGTTAAATGGTATAAGCAGTAATAGGTTTAACTTGTGGTATGGATATCTTAAGGAGATAGGTGTATTTGCAAAAATTGAAAGGGTAGGAAGTGGACCATTAGATAATATGTTTATCAATACAATGTATTATGGAGGAATGTATGGATATATCTATTATCTTGCTATTTATCTTTTAGCTTTTTCTAAAATAAAGAAAAACAATGAATTACTATTTTCATTAATTTTAACAACATTTATATGTGGCTTTTTTGAAAATTTTACAAGTTATGGAGAAAACAAAATATTGCTTATAATGTTAGTTGTTGCATTAGATGAGAATAAACTAGATGATTTAGAAGAAAAAAACATAGAAAAAGCATATCAATAAATGTATGAATTTGTCATTTCCTTGACACTTCTTTATATTTCATATAAAATTTATGAAGATAGGGAGGGAAAATATATGAAACAAATTTTGAAAATATTTGAGAATATTGTTAAAGTTGTATTTACATATGTTGTACTTCCTTTTATTATATCAACTTCTATAATTACACTTATTGATGCTTTCAATACTGTTTTATCATATACGTTTCCTACAATATCATCTTTACTACCTTGTAAAGATATTAAATTTTTAAATATAATTGATTCAATCTTTAGAACAAATTTCATAAGTTTATTTATGATAGTTAGCACAATACTAACTATTACTAGAATAAATATTGCTTGTAAGAAAATGAAAAGAATTAGATTAAATGATGTTATGTATATATGCACTAATAAGAACTTTAAGAATGAACTTAATAGTTCTTATTTTTGCTATTTAAGAATTTAGGAAAAAACATTAAAACTTAATAATTTAATGTATTTTGTATTTGAATAAGAGAGAGGATGCAAAGTAAAAGGTTGTGCTTTTTTGCTTTGCTTGTATATTTAGGAGGAATAGTAGATGGAAGAGGGAACAGTAATGGTTTCTGAATGTAATACTGAGCAACATAAAAAAACAGAAAAGATAACCATTAAAGGTGGAAAAATGTATTGCTTTTTTAAGAGAATATTTGATTTTGTTTGTTCATTATTAGGAATAATTGTCTTATTGCCATTAATACTTATAATTTCTGTATTAATTAAAGTTACTTCAAAAGGACCTGTATTATTTAAAGATGTAAGAGTAGGAAAAGGGTTTAAATTAATAAAAGTTTATAAATTTAGAACAATGTATATAGATGCTGAATCTAATATAGATAAATACTTAAACGAAGAACAAAAAGAAATATGGAATAGAGAAAGAAAGCTAGATAATGATCCAAGAATTACTAAAGTTGGAAAAATTTTGAGAAAAACTAGTTTAGACGAATTGCCACAACTATTTAATATTTTGTTTGGACAACTTTCAATAGTTGGACCTAGACCAATTAAAATGAAAGAATTAAAAGATAATTATACAGAATATGAACAACAAATGTTAATGAAAGTAAAACCTGGATTAACTGGTTATTGGCAAGTATATGGAAGAAGTAATGTGGATTATGCTTCAGGAGAAAGACAAAAAGAAGAATTAGCGTATCTTCCCAAAAGAAGTTTGTTGTTTGATCTGAAAATAATCTTTTTAACAGTACCTGCAGTTCTAAAACATAAGGGGGCTAAATAAAATGAAATGGTTGTATTATTTTATAAAGCGCTTATGTGATATTGTGATTGGTTTAATTGGATGCATATTGCTTATTCCAGTTTCTTTAGGAGTTAAATTAGCTAATATGCTTAATGGTGATTTTGGACCATTAATATTTGCTAATAAAAGAATTGGTAAAAATGGAAAAGTAATTAAAATTTATAAGTTTAGAAGTATGTGCGTTAATGCAGAACAAATGCTAGAAGATTTAATGAAAAACAGTCCTAAAATTAGAGAAGAATATCTTACTAATCATAAACTAGATCCAGATCCTAGAGTTACTAAAGTAGGAAAATTTATAAGAAAAACTTCAATTGACGAATTACCACAATTCATTAATGTGTTATTAGGAAATATGTCAGTAGTAGGACCTAGACCATACCTTCCTAGAGAAAAAGAGGATATGGGAGAAGCATATGATTCTATTATTAAATGTAAACCTGGTATAACAGGTCCATGGCAAGTCGGCGGAAGAAATGATACTGATTTTGAAAGCAGAACTAAAATGGAGGCTGAATACAAAAATAAAAGAAGCTTTTTGTTAGATACTAAAATATTTTTTAAAACAATTAAAGTGGTATTGTTTGGAAGGGGAGCTAAGTAAGTATGAAAAAAAGAATACTTCATATAGCAGAAGCAGCTGGAGGAGTGGATTCATATATATACATGCTAATTAAAAATTTTGGCGATAAATATGAGCATATTTTATTGGCCAGCCAAAACTATAATATGGAAAAGTATGATAAACTTCCAAATGTTAGAAAAACTATTCAAATACACATGGAGCATACGCTTAGTTTAAAGGATTTTAGAACAGTAAATGAAGTAAAAAAAATAATTAAATCAGAAAAACCAGACATTGTTTATTGCCATTCCACTAAAGCTGGCTTTTTTGGTAGGCTTGCTAATAATAAAAAATACATACCACTCATTTATAATCCTCATGGTTGGTGTTTTGATATGAATAATAAAAAAAGCAAAAAAATGTTGTATATAGCCATGGAAAAATTTCTAGCAAAAAAAACAACTAATATAATATGTATATCTAACCATGAATTAAATGAAGCGAAAAAAAGAAATATCTGCAAGCAAAATAAATTAACATTAATTTATAATGGTATTGACTATAAAAAAATAATTGAAGAAAAAGCAAAATTTACTATTAGTAGAAAAGAAGTTGGATTTAATAATTCTGATGTAATTATTGGTCAATGCGGAAGACTATGTGAACAAAAAGGAACTGATTTTTTTGTGGAGGTCGCTAAAAATCTCCATTCAATTTCTGAAAAATATAAATTTATGCTAGTAGGAGATGGTCCTTGGTTAGAAAAAATAAAGAAAAGTATTTTAGAATATGATTTAGATAAATATTTTTATATTACTGGTTGGGTTGATAATCCTCTTGAATATGTAAATTTATTTGACATAGCATGTTTGTTTTCAAGATGGGAAGGTTTTGGGTTCGCAATTGAAGAATACAAAGCATTAAACAAACAAATAGTTGCATCAAATTCTGGAGCTATACCAGAGCTACTTGAAAACTCTTTAGAATGCAATGACTCATACAAAATAGCTGAGAAAATTGATAAACTAGATTCTTCTTTAAATAAAATTTATGATTTGAAATACGATATAGAAAAATGTGTGACTAAGACAGAAAAATTGATTGATGAAATATTAAAGGAGTGAGAAAATGAAAATATTATATTATGTTCCAAATCTTCAACTGTGCAATGGAGTAGCAAGCTATGTGATGAACTATTACATGAATTTAATTAACGAAGGTCATAAAATTGATTTTTTGCTATCAGAAGATGTTGATACACCATATTACGAAAAAATAAAATCCAATGGATCAAATATTTATTTTTTTCCAAAAAAGTCAATTAACAAAAGACTAAATGATATATTGGATAATGGATATGATATTATTCACTCAAATGTAATTAACCGCGGAGCATTTCTCTTGAAAATTGCTAAAAAAAGAGGATGTAAAGTTAGAATACTTCATTCTCATACAACTAGCAATGGTGATACAATTATTAAACGAATTATTAGGTGGCCTCTAAAGAAAATGGCCTTAAAAAATGCTAATTATTATTTTTCATGTTCTGAGGCAGCAGGAAATTATTTGTTTGGTAAAAAAAAGTTTTATGTATTAAATAATGCTGTTGATGTAGAAAGGTTTAAAACAGAAAAATCAAGTAATAATACTTCGATAATCGCGGGAACTGTTGGTAGATTAACAAAACAAAAAAATCCTTTTTTTATCTTAGATATTGTAAAAGAATTGAAAGAAAAATCTATTATAGATAAATTTATTTGGATAGGAAATGGAGAATTGAAAGAAAAAATTCACAATAAAGCACGTCTATATAAATTAACAGAATTCATTGATTTTATCGATAATACATCTGAGGTTGAAAAGTTTTATTCAAAAATGAATATATTTATCTTACCATCAAATTATGAAGGGCTACCTATTTCTGGAATTGAAGCCCAAGTGGCAGGATTAACGTGTGTTTTTTCTGATAAAATATCAAAAGAAATACTTATAAATGACAATACATATATGATACCTTTAAAAAAACATTTGTGGATAGAGATGATAGCAAACCATTTACATGATGAATGTTTGGATAATTGCGCAAAGGTGAAGTATTCTCTAGATAATAATTTTAATATTTTGCTAAATATATATAAGGAGATTTCAAATGGAAAATAATGAGTTAATTTCTGTGATAGTGCCAGTATACAATGTTTCTAATTATTTGAAAAAGTGCATAAATTCTATTCTTTCTCAAACATATAAAAATTTTGAAATTATTATAGTAGATGATGGTTCAACTGATGGCTCTGAAACAATTTGTGATGAATATAAGAATAATCCTAATATTCAGATTATTCACAAAAAAAATGGCGGGTTATCATCAGCAAGAAATGAGGGATTAAAGCGTTCAAAAGGCAAGTATATATGCTTTATTGATTCTGATGATTACATTGAAGGAAAATATTTAGAAGTATTATATGAAATGATAATAAGAAATGAATCAGATGTTGCAGTTTGTGGGTTTGATAATGTTGATGAAAAAGGAAATGTATTATCAAATTATAAATATAATAAAAAAGCATACATATATACACCAGAAAAGGCATTATTAAAAATGATGAACTTAAATATACCTTTTACACAATGTGCCTGGAATAAGTTATATAAAAAAAGTATATTTTGTGATAATGATTTAAAGTATCCAGAGGGATTCATCTATGAAGATTTAGCAACTACACCGGTTGCAATAGGGGAATCAAATCGCATTTCATTTGTAAATGAGCCTTTATATCACTATGTTAAAAGAGAAGGTTCAATCGTTCAAAGCGAATCTTTTAAACAAAAGGAATATGATAGAATAAAAATGGCAGAAATATGCTATAATTATGTTGCTAATAAGTTTAAAAATATTGAAAAAGAATATTATGCTTTTTTAATTCACCAAAATATTTCTGTTTATAATTTATCTCTTAAAAGCGACAAAAAAATGGAAAGTGAAATTTTGTTAAATAAGATAAAAAAGATGATAAAAGGAAAATATTTAAAAATAATAACTTCAAAGATAAACCTAAGAAGGAAACTTCAAATAACATTATTATATATTTCAAGTAGATTATATAAAAAATTATATTTAAAAAGGAAGTGAAAAAGCATGGATGGTTTAATTGAAAATAAAAAAAAGCCAATAAAACAATTTGTTGTTATTGCAATTGAATCCATTGCATGCATAACTAGTATCTTATTAAGTATTTTTTTAAAACCGGTAAATGGATATAAAATGATGTGGGCAATCCCTGCATTTTATTTATTATGTGTTATCCTTTTTAAGGAATATACAAAAAAATTCCTTGTAGACATTGCTGTTACCACTATACATATTATTTCATTTGTCAAATATGTTGTGATGATTGGAGTCATTGCAATCATTAGAGATTACAATAATGGAGTCTTAACAGGACAAACGCCAGATAATCAATATGCAAAAAAAGCTATTATTTTATTATTAATTGAAATAATTACTGTTTTTTTAGGAATAGAAGTGTTTCAAAAAGTACATAAAAAAAATAGAATAGTTAATATAAACGTGAATGTGAACGCAAAAAAAGTTATAAAGTACATATTCATATGTGTATCTTTGGCTTTGGCAATAATTTATTGGAAGTCTTTTATTCCTATAAATTTTATACTATATGGGAAGTTTGAAACTATACCAATAGTTTCCCCTGTATCAGGTGCAATAAAAATAGATTTTTATATGTTTAAAGCATTTTTGCTATGTGAAGCATTAAAATATTGTTTTAAAAAATATGAGTTATCAAATAATATTGTATATGCGATTTTATCAATATTAGCTATAGGAATATATAGTTTTTTAATGATAAGTATGAGTAGATGGAATATAATTTTTCCTCTCATATTTTATTTTATAGTGTCAAAGCAAGTATTTAAAAGAAAAATTATAATATTGGATTTTATTGTTGCAATAGTATTAGGAATTGCTCTTGTTAAGATTACATATGCTAAATTTAGTTTTTTATTCGTAGATGGTGAAAGAAAGAATTTTCTAAAAATAATAGAGGTTTTATCTAGCCAAATTCAAGAATATTTTTCTGGTATAAGACCAGTAGCTCAAGGAATACAAACAGCGCATGAATTTAAAAAACAGATAACATTTGTTACATTCTTTAATGATTTTGCAGGTTCTGTTCCATATGTTTCACGTTTTATTGACCAAACTAATAGGATTAATTGCTATTTTAATGTTTTGGTGAAAGGACCAAATCAAGATGCCACTCAAATTATGCCAATGATAACAATAGGATATTCATACTTTGGAATAGTTTTTTCTGGAATTTTTACTTTTATTAGCATTTTTATAGCATGTAAATTTTCTTCAAAAGCAAACGATACAAATAGTGTTTTGCAAAAATTTGCTCTAATAATTGGTACATTTTGGTTTTCAATGTGCCTTGGATTTAATACACAAATAATTTGGGGCAACTTTATTTCATCAATTATGCCAATTTTGTTGCTTAGTTTGTTAATTGAAGAAAGGAATTTCAAAAATGAATAATGATTTAATATCGGTAATTGTGCCTGCACACAATTGTGAAAAAACAATAAGAAGGTGTATAGAATCTATAGAAGGCCAGACCTACTCAAATATTGAAGTAGTAATAATAGAGAATAAGTCGAGTGATAAAACAGTAAATGAAATTTTAAAAATAGAGAAGGAATATAACAATATTAAATTTATACAAATAGAGATTCCAAATGTGTCAGCAGCTCGTAATAAGGGAATGGAATGTTCTAATGGGAAATATATAACATTTTGCGATTCTGATGATTATGTTTCAGAAAAATGGATAGAAACATTATATGAAATGATCAAAAGAAATGATAATTGTATGCCATGTATTGGTTTTACAAGAAATGATAGCTTTGAAATGAAAACAACTGAAATAAAATTGGATAATCCAATTTTAGAAGCAAATATATGTGATAGTGTGGGTGGCTATGTATGGAACAAGTTATTTAAAAAAGATATTGTTGCACAAAACAATATTAAATTTGATGAAGAAATATATATATTAGAAGACTTGTTATTTGTATCTGAGTATTCAAAATTTATTGATTTTATTTTATTTAATGATTCCAAACTTTATAAATATGAAATAAACCAAAATAGCACAACTAATAAAATAAATTTAATGAAAAGATATAGCATGATAAACGCTTTAAAAAAAATTATGTGTATTGTGAATGAAGAAAATAAAATAACAATATATAATCAATTGATGAGAATAATATGCACTAATTATAAAATTACTTTATTTTCTAAGGAAAATAAGAAAAAATACTATTTAAAAAAAATTATAAAAGAATACGAAAATTTATATGGGCTATATCCTTTTGATAAATCATGGAAAATAAAAGAAAAAATTTATAAATTTCTTGTAAATATTACAAAGAAGGTGATTAAATGATAAAAAAATTATTAAAAAAAATAAATGTTGCTTTAAGAGAACTTATATTTTTTTCGTTTCCTGTAGGTTTTTTGGAGTTCTTATTTATCGCTTTTAATACTGAAACAAAACTTGGAAGAAAAATTGAAAAAAAGAAGCATTTATTTGTTGTGAAAAAGTTAGAAAAAAAATACAGTAAGGTTATTAGTGATTTAAATGAATTAAATGATTCTAATAGTACACAAATAGTAGAAAATAAAAATGTATTTATCTTTTGGTATCAAGGAATAGAAAATGCGCCATTAATAGTCCATGAGTGTATAAAATCCATAAAAAAAGCATATTGTGATTATAATATAGTTTTTTTAGATAAAAATAATATAAAAGAATACAGCAATATTCCAGAATATATTTATGAAAAATTAGCATCCAATAAAATCACTATTACTCATTTTTCAGACATTTTAAGATTAAATTTATTGCTTAATCATGGGGGTGTTTGGATAGATTCAACATGCTTCTGCACAGATGTCCCAGATTATAAAAATTTAACTTTCTTTACAATTGCGCATAATATTGGCATAGACTGGAACATATGCATGGGAAAACTTTCCGCTTTTTATTTGGCTTCAGGTAAAAATAACTATTTAATTAAATGGGTATACTCTTTTATAATAAAGTATTGGGAGAAAGAAAATGTTCTACCATGTTATTTCTTCATCGATTGTGTATTTTTCTTAGCTTGTAAGAGCAACCTAAAAAATAGAACTTTGATGGAGAGAGTTCCGAAAAACAACGAGAATGTTTTTTTGTTAGATAATTTGTTAAGACAAGAAGACATTAAAATTGAGTCATATAAAGATGCATTATGTGAGAATAATACATTTAAATTGTCATATAAAAGAAAATATAGTCGTTCTATTAGCGATTTAAAAAAACTAATGGAGGAATCAAAAAATGAATAAGAATCTAAAATCAACATTAAAATCCTCTTTTATGCAATATACAAATAAAAAATTTAATATAATTAACAGAATTAAATTGAAAATTCGTGAACCAGGTTACAAATATATAGAAGCATATAGAAAAGGACAATTTTGCAAAGACAAAAAATCTATATTATATTTTTTATATAAAATAAAAATTAGAAGTTACAAGTTTAAATATGGAATATGGATTCCAATAGAGACTAAAATAGGCGATGGTTTTCAAATAATTCATTCAGGAGGAATTTATATAAATCAAAATACTATTATTGGTAAAAATTTTAAAATAAGACAAAATTGTACAATAGGAAATAATTGAAAATTTAAAATTTTACAGGTCAAGGAGAAAAATAATGAGAGAACGAATTAAAAAAAAAGTTGGGATAATAACAATATATGATGAAAGAAATATAGGAAACAGATTACAAAATTATGCAGTTCAACAAATTGTAGAAAAATTGAAATTTCAATGTAAAAGTATAATTTATCTAAAAAATTGCAACAAAAATCTAAGAAAAGAGATTATTAAAAATAAACTTAAACCTGTAGTAGCTTTTTTTCTATATATGCTTAATATAAAAAAAGAAAAGTGTAGAAGAGTATTAAATTTTTACAGATTTAATAAAAAAATTAAGAATTTTAAGAAAAAGATAACAAAGGAAAGTGAATGTGCAAATCTTAATAAATATTTTGATTTTTTTGTTACAGGATCAGATCAAGTTTGGAATCCTCTTTTGTATCCTAACATGTATATAAACATGTTAGGTTTTACAGAAAATAGTAAAAAGATAGCAATAGCACCAAGTATTTCGGTAGATTCGTTATCGGTAGGACAAGAAAAGATGTTTAAAGAATTATTGAAAGATTTTGATAATTTATCTTGTAGGGAAGAACAAGGCGCTGAGCTTTTAAGGAAAATAACGGGTAAAAAAGTAATTTCATTAATAGATCCAACATTAATGATATCATGTGATGAATGGGATAGAGTTTCAAAAAAGCCTAAATTTCATGAAGAAAGCAAAAAATATATATTGCTTTATTTTTTAGGAGAATTGACAGAAAAATATAAAAATATAATTAACGATTTAAGCAAAATGTATAATCTAGAAATTATTAATATCTTAGATAAAAAATCTAAGTATTATTCATGTGGACCATCAGAATTTATTTATATGATAAAAAATTGTTCTATAATGTTGACGGATTCATTTCATGGGAGCGTATTTTCATATATTTATAATAAACCTTTTAGAATTTTTTATAGAGAAGGTGGATGTGGCTACATGAATAGTAGATTAACTAATTTAATGGAAAAATTGCATTTAGACGAATCTACATATTTAAAAGAAAATGATAAATTAGAAAATATAATGGAAGTAAATTATAATAAAGAATATTTAAAAGCTGAACAACAAAAGTTTGAAAACTATGTTAATAGTGTGCTAATAAAATAGAAATATTGAAAAACAATGGTGGTGATTAAGTTGAATAGGCAAATAAAGTTTGGAATTATATTGCAATATGCTCAAATGTTTTTGAGTATTTTAATAAACTTGATATATACCCCAATAATGATAAGAATATTAGGTCAAAGTGAATATGGAATATATAATCTGGCATCTTCTATTATTTCTTATTTAAGTTTACTATCACTAGGATTTGGATCTAGTTATATGAGGTTTTATTCAAAATACAAATTAAATAATGATGAGAGCGGAGTGAAAAAATTAAATGGTTTATACTTGACAGTTTTTTCTACTATTGGCGTAATTGCTTTAATAGCAGGATTATTTTTGTCAAATAATGTGTCTATATTTTTTAATAGTTCATATTCAGAAAATGATTTACATATTGCTAAAATACTAATGATCTTTTTAACTATTAATTTATCGATATCATTTCCTGCAAGTGTTTTTGTATCATATATAACAAGTCAAGAAAAGTTTATATTTCAAAAATTAGTGAATATAGGTAAAACTATACTTAGTCCAATGTTGTCAATACTATTATTATTTTTAGGATATGGTTCAATAGGAATGGTTGTAATTACTACTATTATTTCATTGTTAGTGGATAGTATAAATGTAGTATATTGCTTAAAAAAAATAAATATGAAAGTATCATTTGGAAAAATAGATTGGAAATTACTAAAAGAAATAGCTATATTTTCTATATTTATAGCTTTAAATTCAATTATAGATCAAATAAATTGGCAGACAGATAAAGTAATATTAGGAAAAATGGTTAATAGTTCGGCAGTAGCCATCTATGCAGTGGCCTCAACTATAAATACGATGTATATTAACTTCTCTAGTGCTATTTCTAGTGTGTTTGCGCCTAAAATAAATGCTATTGTAGCAGAAAATAAGGAAAATATGAATGAAAAACTAAATGAAATATTTATTAAAGTAGGAAGAATGCAATTCTTTGTGGTAATGTTAATTTTGTCTGGGTTTATCTTTTTCGGGAAATATTTCACAATAAAATGGGCGGGAGAAGAGTATCGAGAGTCATATTATGTTGCTTTAATTTTAATGATTCCTATGCTTATTCCTTTAACTCAAAATGCAGGAATAGAAATTAGAAGGGCAAAAAATATGCATAAAGAGATTAGTGTTATTTCTTTTGGTACTGCTATATTTAATGTTATATTAACTATATTACTAGTGCCAACAACTGGAGTAAAAGGAGCTGCTATAGGAACTTGTGTTTCTCTAGTAATAAATTGTATAATTATAAACATTTTTTATTATAAAAGGGTAAAGTTAAATATGATTAAATTTTGGAAAGAAATGTTAAAAATGACACCTATCGTATGTTTTACCATTTTAAGCGGATTATTTATAAGATATATCATAGATACAAATAGTTTTATTAAATATATGTTATCTATACTGCTATATTTAGTATTTTATGTTATTATTTTAGTGGTTAACATGAGTAAAAATGAAAAAAAAATTATATCTAATTTTTTTAGGAGGAAAAATAATGGGAATGGAACTATTAATAAATGAACCAAGAATAGAAAGTGATGAATTATTTTCTAGAATGATTTCTACAATAGAATGTAATAATCAAAAATACGATTTGTTTTACCAAGTGGATAAAAAATATCAAAACTATTTTTCTAACGAAGTGAGTGACTCGTTTTTAGTTTGTGTGCTGTTATATTGCATGGAACATAACTTTAATATAGTTTGCAAAGGAAAAATATCCGAAATTTTATTGTATCATTTAAATGATTATTTAATTCCAGCAATATCTAAAAATATAAAAAAATATAAGAGAATAAGTATTAAAGCCGAAACAACAAATATTGAGTATAATGCAAAAGGCGTAGGAACTGGTTTATCATGCGGCGTTGATTCATTTTATACTATAATTAAGCATAATAAATGTACAAAAGAAAGTGGATTAAGGGTCACACATGCGACATTTTTCAATGCAGGAGCATCTGGAGAGTTTGGAGGAGATGAAGCTAGAAATATTTTTAATGAAAGAAAAAAAATATTTAAAAAAGCAGCAGAAGAAATGGGGATTGAATTTGTTACTGTGGACTCTAATATGAACGAATTTCTTAAACAAAACCATCAAGCAACACATACTTTTAGAACTTTATCTGTCCCACTAGCCCTTCAAAAATTATTTGGAAAATATTATTTTTCATCTGGCACAATATATTCTACTTTTAAATTTGATGTTCATGATACTGCATACTATGATATTTTAAGTACAGCTTTATTAACCACAGAAAACATAAAATTCGAGTCAATTGGTGGTGAGAGTACAAGGTTAGAAAAATTAAACTTAATATCAAATGAGAATATTGTGAAAAAATATCTTAATGTTTGCGTTCCAGAAGTAACCAACTGTAGTAAATGCCATAAGTGTGTTAGAACGATTTTAGAACTATACTCATTAAATAAATTAGATATGTTTAAAAATGTTTTTGACGTTGAATATTTTTACAAAAATAAAAATAAATACTTAGTAAAATGTGTTTTGTATAATGACAATGATGATGTAAAAGAAGTTTATAAGTTGTTAAAAAAACAAAAAAGAATAAATATATTACATATCATAGTAGGAAATTTTTTGAAAGCTACTAGTTTTTTTAAAAAATGTTTAAGAAAAGTATTAAAAAGGTGAAGATAAATGATAGCGATAAATACAAAAAAAGAATGCAGTGGATGCTATGCTTGCTTGAATAAATGCCCCAAAAAATGTATAACAATGGAAGAAGATAACGAAGGATTTAAATATCCTTGTATTGATAAAGAAAAGTGTGTGAAATGTGGAACGTGTGAAAAGGTATGCCCAATATTAAATTGTGATAAAGATTCTAAAGTTATACCTGAATGCTATGCCGCATATAACAAAGATATTAATACAAGAATAGATAGTTCTTCGGGTGGCATTTTTGATTTAATTGCAAGAAATTTTATCGAAAATAAAGGTGTTGTGTATGGGGCTGCTTTTGATGATGAGAATAATGTAAAGCATATAAGGGTAGATAAAATAGATGATTTATATAAACTAAGAAAATCAAAATATGTTCAAAGCGAGATTGGTGAATGTTATAAAAATGTAGAAAATGATTTAAAAAAAATGAAATTAGTTTATTTTACTGGTACACCATGCCAAGTTGAAGGTTTATTAAAATATTTAAAAATAGAGTATTCAAATTTATACACACAAGATATTATATGTCATGGAGTGCCATCTAAGAAAGTATGGCAAAAATACTTAAATGAAAAAGGAATAAATATGAGAGCAAAAATTAATTTCAGAGACAAAAAAGATGGTTGGGAATTATATAATGTAAAATTAGAGGTAGAAAATAAGATTATATCAACTAAAAATTGCGATGATTTATTTATAAAATCATTTTTATCAGAATGCAATATACGTCCATCATGCTATTCTTGTAAGTTTAAAAAAGTTAATAGATTATCTGATATTACTTTAGGTGATTTTTGGGGTGTACAACAATTGCATCCAGAAATGTATGATAATAAGGGAACTTCCGCAATACTAATTCATTCTGGTAAAGGTAAAAAATTATTTGAAAATATAAAAAAAGACATAGTTTATAAGCAAGTAAAATATGAAGATATTGTTCTAAACAACAATGCTTACTATGAATCTGTAAAAAAAAATAAAAACAGAGAAAAATTTTTTGAAAACTTGGACAATTATAGTATGGATAGTTTATGCAAAAAATATTGCTCTCCATCTATTAAAACTAGAATAAAGAGTAAGATAAAGAAAATTATAAAAAAACTATTACATTATAAATAATTTGTTAAAGAAGTGTCTGTTCAATTAAGTTGTTTTGATATTTCTAGGCACTTTTTTTATTTTACACACTTTTTTATTATTTAAATATCCTAGACTTTATATAAATAAATTTATATAATATGCTAGTTATGATTATATTATAGGAGATAGTAGGAAATGAAAAATATAAAAATATTAATAGCGACACATAAAAAATATAAAGTCCCTGAAAACGATTTATATTTGCCATTACAAGTAGGGGCAAATGGAAAAGAAAGTATTGGATTCTCAAGAGATGATACAGGTGATAATATATCTTCTAAAAATCCTTATTATTGTGAACTTACAGGTTTATATTGGGCATGGAAAAATTTAGATGTTGATTATATAGGACTTTGCCATTATCGCAGATATTTTAAGGGAAAACTAAAATTCGAGATAAACGGGAAAACGAAACATATCTTGTCTAGACAAGAAGTAGAAAAAATGCTAGAAAAAAATGATATTATTTTACCAAAAAAGAGACATTATTATATAGAAACAATATATTCGCATTATAAAGATACAATGTATGTAGAACCTTTAGATGAAGTTGGAAAAATAATAAAGGAAAACTATGAAGAATACTATAAGCAGTATGAAATGCTTAAAATTAGAAGAAGCGCTCACATTTTGAATATGTTTATTATGAAAAAAGAAATATTTGACAAATATTGTGAGTGGTTATTTGATATATTATTTAAATTAGAAAATAGAATTGATCCAAAACAATATGATAGTTTTCATGCTAGATATCTTGGAAGAATAAGCGAAAGATTATTAGATATATGGATAAATACAAATAAATATGCGTACAAAGAAATAAAGTTGGAAAGTATAGAAAAACAAAATATTATAAAGAAAGTTGTTGGTGTGCTTAATGCAAAATTTAGAAAGAAGAAATATGAGCAAAGCTTTTAATTTTGAAAATTTTAAAACTCTAATATTTTATATTGCGGTTGCTTTTATAGCTTTTGACAACTTGTTTTTTGCTCCTGCTTCTGGGTGGGCAACAATTACACCTTTAATTTTAGTCTTATATAGTATTTTAAACATAAATTGCTGGATAAATGTAATAAAAAAGTATTGGAGAATATTAGTGGCTTTTGGAGTAATACTTATATTTTCCTTTATAAGTTATTTTACAGTTCATTTTGTACTCAATAATGTTTTAAATGCATTTATTTCTATAGGATTAGGGGCAGTTTGCTTAGTTTCCTTAGACATATTTTTTAGGCAAAAAAAACATACATTAAATGAAATAATCCCTATTCTTATTGTTAGTTACTCAATTTCCATGTTCTTTGGTATATTCCAATATATCGCTATAAAAGGGAATGTAGAATGGATGATAAAATTTGCAGATTCGCTTTCTAAAAGATCTTACATAACATCTGACATTCCTAGAGTTCAATTTTTATTTACTGAGCCATCTTTTATTACTATGCATATATTTGGTATATTACTTCCAATATATTTACTAACTAAAGACAAAAAAATCTTAACTCTTATGATATCTTTTCTCATATTAGCTTTAGGGATTTCTAGAACTGTTAGACTATATTTGGATTTATTTGTGGTTATTGCTATTTATGCAATAATTTATGTGATAAAGAACCTAAGGAAAAAAAGTACTATAGTATTATTATTAGCTACTACTATAGTTGGCGGATTTTCTCTAAATTATTTATACAATCATAGTAATAGAGTTCATGATATTATGACTAAAGGTGTTTATGCCGATGGTTCTTTGGCAAGTAGATATTTTAGAGTTCAATCAGCAATATATGGATATGAAACAGATTATTATCACTTTTTATTTGGATATGGAATTGGCAATGCACTTGTTCCTATTAGGCAAGGGTATGAAAGGGCTAGACCAACATATAAAAATTCATTTGTAACAGAAGTTGATCAATTGGGTGATCCTAATCATGAAACGGATTCTGATACTATTTGCATGTATATACGAATGATATCTGAGTTTGGATTCATCCCAACTTTACTGTTGATATATATGATATTTAGAAAATCTATGCAAGCTAAAAATCTTCTCATGTTTACTATAATATCATACTTGTACATTCAATTTGAATCATATGCTTTTTATGGCGTTTGGATTTTAATTGTAGCTAACAACTATTTAATTTCAAAAAAAGAAACAATAGAAAAAGAAGTTGAAAAAGGTAACAATTGCATTCAAGAAGATTTAGTAAGCATTATAATTCCAATATACAATTGTGCAAAATATTTAAAAGAATGTTTGGATAGCATAGTTAATCAAAACTATAAAAATATTGAAGTTATTTTAATAAATGATGGATCAAATGACAATTCAAAAGAAATATGCGATGAATATGTAAATAAATTTGATTTTTTCAAATACTTTGAATATCAAAATTCAGGAGTTTCAAGTGCAAGAAATAATGGGATAAATAAAGCAAATGGTAAATACATAGCTTTTGTTGACGGTGATGATTATATTGATAGTACTTATATTAGCAGGCTTGTATATGCGGTAAAAACAAGTGGAAAAGATGTAGGAATTGCAAAATATAAGAGAATATATAATAAAAATATAGAAGAAGTATTTGAATGTGACAAAGAAATTAAAATAGAAAATAAAAATGAATATTTAAAAAATATTTTGAATGTTCAAACTGCTGTTGGTATGTGCACAGGCAAAATATATAGAACTTCGATAATAAGAGATAATAATATTAAATTTGATAATAATTTAAAAGTTGGAGAAGATGCATTGTTTAATGCGAATATATGTGAGTATAGTAATGGGTGTATAGATATAAACGATGATTTATATAATTATCGCTTGAATAATGAGTCTTTAGTTAGAAAATATGATTTGAATTATAAAAACAAGTATTATGATGCAATGGTAGCAATGGAAAAGTTTTGTGGTGATTCACATTTGAATGATATGTATAATTACATAATGTACCATGTGTTATTAATATGCGTTAACTACTGCTGTAACCCAAAAAACAATTGTAAATATAAAGAAAGAATAAATAACATTAGAAATTTAGTAAAAGAGGATTTGTTTGGAAAAGCTATAAAAAATAGTAATTATGACAACTTATCATTATCAAGAAAAATTACTTTATTTACTCTAAAGCATAAATTATATTGGTTGACAACTCTTATTTGTGATTTTAGACAAAAACAATTTAAAAGGAGTTAGTTATATGAAAAAAGTTTTAGTATTTGGAATTACTGAAAATCCAGGTGGAGTGGAGTCAGTAATAATGAATTATTATAGAAATATAGATAAAAACAATGTACAATTTGATTTTTTATGTAATACAGATAAAGTTGCATATGAAGATGAGATAAATCTTTTAGGTGGAAAAATATATAGAATTACACAAAGAAGAGAAAATGCTCGAAAATTTCATAATGATATGAATGATTTTTTTAAAAAGCATGCTAAAGAATACTCTACTATTTGGGTTAATGTATGTAGTTTAGCTAATATAGATTATTTAAAATATGCTAAGAAATATGGTATTAAATATAGAGTTATCCATAGTCATAATTCACAAAATATGGATTCGTTTATAAGGGGAGTACTACATAAAGTTAATAAACATAGAATAAAAAAATACGCTACAGATTTTTGGAGTTGTGGAGAAGAGGCAGGAAAATGGTTTTATACAAAAAAAATTACAGCCTCAGATAAATATATGCTTGTGAACAATGCTATTAACTTAAAGGAATATGCATATGATGAAAAAGTGAGAGAAAAGTATAGAAAAGAGTTCAAAATAGATGATGATAGCGTTGTAATCGGGCATGTAGGAAGGTTTCACTTCCAAAAAAACCATGATTTTTTAATAGATATATTTTATGAGTATCATAAATTAAATAATAAATCATATTTATTGCTTATAGGTGATGGTGAGGATAAGCAGAAAATAAAAGAAAAAGTGGAAAGTTTAAATATTTCTAATAATGTAAAATTTCTAGGATTAAGAAAAGATGTTAAAGAGCTATTAAATGCAATGGATATATTTTTATTTCCTTCACTATTTGAAGGCTTACCTGTGGCTTTGATAGAGGCACAAGCAAATGGATTACCTGTTTATGCTTCTAAAGATACAATATCAGATAAATCTAAAATGAGTGATAACTTTAATTTTATAAGTTTGAATAAATCTGGCAAAGAATGGGCTAACATAATGTATAATAATAAAAATAATAGAAAAGATAACAAACAATCTATTGCAGAAAATGGATTTGACATAGAACAAGAATGTGAGAAAATAGAAAATTATTTTAAAAGGTAGGTGATAAAGTGAATACTGGTTTGTATGTAATAACACATAAAAAAATAGAGAATATTTTTCCAAACAATAGAAAAATACTTTTGGTTGGTGCTTATAACAAAGAGAAAATAAATGGGTATTTAGATGATTCAAACGAGAAAAATATTTCCAATAAAAATTCTAATTATTGTGAACTTACAGGATTATATTGGATTATAAATAATGATTTAGAAAGTGATATATTGGGACTCGAACATTATAGAAGATTGTTCATTAATAATTTGTTATATATAAGCAAGTTTCCTTTTTTATCTACTAAGCAAATAGAAAAAATAATGAAAAAATATGATATTATTTTGCCTCCAAAGGGTTATTTTGGGAAAAGTATATATGATTATTATGCAGAGAAGCATTATGCAAGTGACTTAGATGAAATTAGAAAAATAATAAACGAAAGACATAGTGAGTATTTGCAAGCATTTGATGATTGTATGAACAAAGATGGAATATATTTATTTAATATGTTTATAGGAAAAAGAAAGATAATTGAAGATTATGCCAATTGGCTATTTGATATATTATTTGAATTAGAAAAAAGAATAGATATAAGTGAAAGAAACAATTATCAAAAACGAGTATTTGGCTTTTTATCTGAAAGATTATTTAATGTATATTTAGAAAAACATAAAAAAGAAATAAAAATTAAGGAAAAAAGAGTAGAATTTATAGAGGCAACTCCATTTAAAACTCAAATTAATAGAATAAAAAGAAAATTGAAAAGGGGCAGTGAAAATGAAATATGATTATTTAATAGTAGGATCTGGTTTGTATGGTGCTGTATGTGCATATGAACTTGGAAAAAAAGGATATAAGTGCTTAGTTATAGATAAAAGAAATCATATAGGTGGGAATATTTATACAGAGGAAATAGAAGGGATAAATGTTCATAAATATGGGGCACATATTTTTCATACATCTGATAAAGAAATTTGGAATTATATAAATCAATTCGCAGAGTTTAATAATTATATTAACTCTCCAGTAGCAAGATATAAAAATGAATTATATAATTTGCCTTTTAATATGAATACATTTACTAAGTTATGGAATGATGTATTTACTCCAGAACAAGCTCAAAAAAGAATTGAAGAAGAGAAGTCCTCATATCATATAGAAGAGCCTAAAAACTTAGAAGAGCAAGCTATTAACCTTGTAGGGCCAACTATATATGAAAAATTAATAAAAGGATATACTGCAAAACAATGGGGAAGAAAATGCACTGAGTTACCTGCATTTATTATTAAAAGATTACCTGTAAGATTTATTTTTGATAACAATTATTTTAATGACAGATATCAAGGAATTCCTGTTGGTGGATATACTAAAATAATAGAAAAAATGTTAGAAAAAGCTGATGTGAGACTAAACTGCGACTTTTTTGAAAATAAAATGGAACTAGAAAACATTGCTCCTAAAATCATATACACAGGTCCAATTGATAAATATTTTGATTATTGTTATGGGCCATTAGAATATAGAAGTGTTAGATTTGAAACTGAAATATTAGATACTCCTAATTATCAAGGAAATGCTGTAGTTAACTATACAGATTATGAAACACCATATACAAGAATAATTGAACACAAGCATTTTGAATTTGGCAAACAAGAAAAGACAGTTATAAGTAAAGAATATTCATCTACATGGAAATTGGGAGATGAACCATATTATCCTGTAAATGATGCAAAGAACGGTGAACTATATGCTAAATATAAAGAACTTGCAGATAAATACAGTAATGTAATATTTGGAGGAAGACTTGGAGAATACAAATATTATGATATGCATATAGTTATAAGAGCAGCATTAGAGAAAGTGAAAAATTTATAATGGCAAAGAAAAGTATTAAGAAAAATTATATATATAATTTAATATATCAGATAACAGTATTGATAGTACCAATAATTGTTACCCCTTATGTCTCAAGAGCATTACTAGCAGATGGTGTGGGGCAATATAGCTTTAGTTATTCAATTATTACTTATTTTACTATATTTGCTTCATTAGGATTTGGATACTATGCACAAAGGGAAATAGCAAAATATCAAGACAATAAACAAAAGCAGAGCAAAATATTTTGGGAAATAAATATAGTTAGATTGATACCAGTTAGTATTAGTATTATAGTTAATTTAATCTTAATATTAACTGGAGTTTATGGGAAAAATTCGTTATTAATGTCTTTAATGATGATAAATATAGTAGCAATAGCTTTTGATATAACATTTTTATTTCAAGGAAATGAAAATTTTGGAAATATAGTATTGAAAAATATAGTTGTAAAAATATTTGCAACTATAGCAATATTTATCTTTGTTAAAGGTAAAAGCGACTTATGGATTTATTGTTTATTGAATTCATTGGCTCTAATTATTGGAAATCTATCTTTATGGCCTTCAGCCTTTAAAATAGTGGAAAAAATAAAAGTAAAGGAATTAAAACCATTAAAGCACTTGCCAGGCACATTAAAATTGTTTATTCCTACGATTGCTACTTCTATATATGTAGTTCTAGATAAGTCATTAATAGGAATAATAACAAAGTCCGATTTTGAAAATGGATATTATGAACAGGCTGAAAAAATAGCCAAAATGGCAATGACAATAGTAACATGTGTTGGTACGGTGATGATTCCTAGAAACACGTATGAATTAGAACAAGGTAATATGGATAAAGTTAAACAAAATATATATACTGCTAGTCATTTTGTTTGGATAATAGGAATACCTTTAATGTTTGGAATTATAGGTGTTGCAAATAATTTAATACCTTGGTTTTTGGGAGATGGATTTGATAAGTCTATTGTACTATTGCAATTGTTTGCGGCATTAATACCAATTATAGGATTGTCCAATATATTAGGTATACAATACTTATTGCCTAAAAAAGAGGACTCAAAATTTGCTTTTTGTTTAACCATGGGAGCAGTTATTAATTTTACTCTCAATATAATATTAATTAGAAAATATCAATCAATTGGTGCAACTATTGCTTCAATTTCAGCAGAGTTGATAGTAACAATTACAATGTTAATTATAGTTAGAAAAGATTTATCAATAAAAGAAATAACGAAAACTAGTATAAAACCTATAATTTCTAGTGCTGCTATGTTAATAGTACTATTAATAATTGGAAAAAATATGAACTCTACTATTCTTAATACCTTTATTTTGGTTTTAATAGGAATAATAATATATTTTGCTATTATATTGTTGTTAAAAGATTCGTTAGTATTAGAAACATTAAAAAAAGTATTAAACAAAAAGAAAACTGAAAAAAATCAAATTAATTTATAAAAAGTATTGCAAGTTTATCAAACTTGCTTTTTTAATATCTAAATTTTTATTAATGTTAAGAATATATAAGATAGTATACAAGATAATATACAAGATGTTGATGGATTAATATTTATTTGTTATAATGTTTTAGAAAATTTTAGGAGAAAAATATGGCAAATGTGAAAAATACTATATCTATAGGCAGTATAACAGTCCCCAAAATAAGGAAAAAGGATAGAATTGAAACAAATAGAATGATCCAAACACTTTTATCTTATTCTGGCGATGAATTTGAAATATTTTTATTTGAATGGCTAAAATATTGTAGAAAAGTTTTGGACGATAAGTCACTTTTGTATCGTATTGGTGGCGCTGGAGATAAAGGAGTTGATATTTATTATAAAAATAATAAAGAAACAATATATTTCCAAGCGAAACAATATAATAAACAATTGTCTAAACAAGATATTATTGATATATCTATAAAAATATTTTGGTATGTACACTGTGGAGAGATAGATATACCAACCAAAATTTATATAATTTCTAGCAAGGGAATTACAAATGCTACATTAAAATTGATTAAAGATAAAGAAATGCTAAAAAAAGAAATTATTAGAAATGCAGAGCAATCTTTAAAAAATTATAAAATTAATTATACTTCCATAACATTAAACGATTTTATCAAAAGTTTAAATGATCAAGATTATTCTAAAATAGATAATATTGACATAAATGATATTGTTATAGAATATTACAAAAGCGATATTGGAAGTATAAGATTTTGTAAACAACAACCATTTCGATATAATCGACCAAAAATCACTCCAATTTGCGAGGAAGACAGATTCTATTTACAAATTAGTAAATTATTTAAAGATAATCCAAAAAAATCTATTGCATTGTCAAATGCAAAGGAAAGTTATTATAGTTGCCTATCATTAAAAGAAACTGACAAATTCCTTTTTGGAAATTATGATGAATTTGAAATTGCTAAAAAGGAAATTTATGAAGGAATTGAAATGTTATTTTATAGCAGCGACAATGATTTAGAACGATATATAAAATGTTTACAAAATGTCGTCCAAATAAGAGATTGTTCGAGTTTGTTGGGAGAAAATGAGTTAAATATTATAAATAATGCAGATAAAAAAGGGATGTGCCATTATTTGGTAAATGAAAAAATTTTAAATTGGGAGTCTCAAGATGAAACAAATTGATATTTATGCATTATGTTCAAAAATAATTTTATTTTTAAACAAGAATAGTTATTTGTCCAAAAACAGTCTATTATATTTCATATCTTTGTCAGATTTTTATGTAGATGGAACAATGCATAACAAAAATATTAAAAACATAAATTCTTTCAAAGTTTACTCGTCTCAAATGAATAGCGCAGTAGCTATACTCTTAGCAACGAAGCTGATAGAACCATATGGATACAATTTAAGGCTTACTGCGTCAGGAAAAATTTTTGCACATAATTTTTCAAATAATAAAATAAATAAAAGACTAATAGAAAAAATAGACTACATTCAACAAAATTACATCAATGAATCTGACTTAGATAAAATATACGATGAATTAACTGTTAATTTTATTGAATCACATATTGGAGGTTGCTATGAAAATTAATTATATAAAATTATATGGAGAAAAAGATTTTAATTACCTAATGAACGATAATGTTACTATAATTTATGATGAAAGTGGAAGTGGTAAAACTTTATTATTTAAAATAATTGAGTTTGTTTTAGGTTCTAAAGGGGATGAAATCGATATATTAGAGGCAAAAAAAATTTTTCCTCAATTACAAGGCGTTGAAATGAATATAGGCAATCAATACGAGACATATATTTTGAAAAGATCTTTTGATTCAAAAACACAAGAGATTAGCTCTAATGGGAAAAAACTTGATGGAGAATACAAAGAATTATTAAATACTATAATTAATCATAACCCTGTAAAAATTCTCAAAAATAAAAAATATGAAATATGCTCTTTTACTTTGAGAGAATATATAAAAGCAATATTTTTTAACGAATCAAAATTAACTTCAAAAGATCATCTTTATGGCAGTGTTTATACTGAAAAAACTAAGAACAAAAATTTTTATAAGTATCTAGTAACAGGAATGTTTTTAGATGAAGAATGCATAAATGATACGAAAGAACAGTTACAATCAAAAAAGAATATTGATCTATCATTAAAAACTATTGAAAAGGAAATACTTCAGCCAACTTATGAAGAAAAAAGTGAATATAAAAAGCTAAAAAATACAATAGAAAGCAAAGAATTGAAAAACAAAGAATATGATAAAACGCTAAAATCACTACATAAAGAGAAACAAGAAAAAATAGTAAATTTAGAAAGATTAAAGTCATTAAAACAATTATTTGAATCTCAAATAGAAGATTTAGTATCAGCTAAACAATTTGTTGATTTTTTAGATAATTACACGGTTGAGTGCGAGTGTGGGAAAAAAATAAAAATTATTGAAGATGAGATAAATGATAATGATTACATAATCTTAGCCTCAAAGGTTGAAGATTTGGAAAAACAAATAACTATTATTACTTATGATATTGAAAAAATTAAATCTCAAATATTAAGCTTAGAACGAAAGAATATAATTTTATTAAAAGAGATAGAACAAAGCAATGAAACTCTAAATAAGTTAGAAAAAAAGATACAAGAATATGATGCTTATATAAAAATTAAAAGGATTTTTGCCAAAAAAAATGAAGATAAAAAACAAGAAGAAAATGTTAAATTAGAACAAATGAAAATTGATGAAACATTTGCTAGAGAAATAAACAAGATATGTTCTAATATAGGAAAAAGATTAAAAAATTGGGGTATTGAACAATATTCAAATGTACAGTTTGATGAAGAAGATTTTGATTTTAAATTTAGTGGAACTTCCAGATATCTATTATCAAAAGGATATCGAAATATTTGTACTTTTGCATCTATATTAGAAATATTATTAAAATCAATATCTTTGAAAATAAATCTTCTTGAAACAATAGTGATTGATAGTTTATGGTCTCATCTGTTTAGAAGTAATAATGATGTCGGAGAGATCATAAATAAAATAGTTAAAGATTTAGAGCAATTAGATATTCAGGTTATAATACTTGAAAACACTATTCCTAGCAAATACTCTGAAGCAACGACAATACACAAATTAAAAAAAGAAGACTGATAAATAAGGAAAAACTACATTTGTAACGCTTTTTTGCTAATTATAGAAGGAAATACTGTGATAAGAAGGCAATTAGAAAGATATAAGATGATGCAATAAATCAAACATTGAAGTGTTTTTATTGAATCAAAAATGTTAAAATGATGCATAAATATATAAAAAGGAGAATTTATGAGGCTTTACAAGAAAGTTCTATAAACTGGACAAATGGAACAAACGATCCAACTAAATTTATTAAATATATGTTATCAGTAATTTTAAAAGCATATAGAGATTTTGAAACAAGAACAGAAATTTTGCTTGAAAAGAAATCAAAAGCATTAACTCAAATTCAAGATATAATTAAAACTCAAATAGGTAAATTTACAAAAGCGGATATTGTTACGCTATGCCCAACACTATCGGAAACAACAATTGAAAGATGTCTAAAAGAATTATTAAATCAAGATCTAATTGAAAAACATGGGGATCGCAAATCAACATTCTATACTAGAAAAGATTAAAAGCAGAAAAATAAAATGTGGTAATTTAATAATTAATTATTGAGCGATAATAATTTTTTATGCAGAAGAAACGTGATTGCTAATTTTTATATTAAATGCAGACTTTATATACAAAATGTAATTTATTTACCAATCTATTAATATAATATGATATATAAATTGACAAAAAAAATAAAAGGCTTATAATAAAAATATACATAATGTATAAAATGAAAGGTGAAAATCTATGGAATCTAAATTAATAAAAATTGAAACATACGGGATGAAAAATTTAAAAGAGAAGATTTGTATAGAATTCTCAAATGGAGCATTTAGAAAAAATTCTGCTAATGTACAAAAAATAAAAGCCATCTATGGAATGAATGGAGCTGGTAAATCAGCAATTATGAATTCAATTGATTTATACAAAAAGCTATTATCTGAAAAAGACTACATTTTATCAAATAAAAAAAGTTTATTATCTTTTATTAATATGGAATTAAAAAAATTCTATTTTAAAACCTATTTTTTATTTTACAATCAAGAGGAAAACAAGAAAATATATTATACTCATGAAATTGAATTAGAAACCAATGATGACGATATTTATATAAGCAGGGAAAAAATGTCTACTATAAATAGATACAATAATGAAGAAAAACTAGTAGTGTATGACATTAAAAATGGTGAATTATTCTGTGACGAAACAGAAAAAATAAATAAAATATTAAAAGATAAAACTATTAATTTATTATTAAATAATACTTTAATACAGTGTTTATATACATTGCCAATATTAAAAACTGTAGAGGAGTATATTAAGACATTGGATAAAAATATAAAATTAGCTGATAATAATATTTTAATAGCTATAATTGGATTAGCAAAGTTAGAAAAAAACATAGATGTATATTTGGAAGCAGATGACAATTTAGAAAATAGAAATCTTGATTTGGACAAATTATTCAAAATACTCAGCATAACGCAAGATTCATTGGGAGATGATTTCAAAGTATCTTCTACGACAGAAATTGTTGCTAAATCGCAACTTTCTAACTACATAAAGAAAATGAAAAAATTAGAAAAATTTATAAAGATATTTAAACCACAATTGAAGCAAATTATAGTTGAAAAAAAAGAAGATAAAAATTTGATTCACTGTAGTAAAAAGTTTGATTATGGGGACTATAAAATAGATTCAGAGTATGAAAGCACAGGGATAAAAAGATTGATGAAAATGTTTAATTATCTAGATCAAGCAATTGGCGGGAAGTATGTCTTTATAGATGAAATGGATGCTAATATAAATGGAGTATTCTTGGAAAAAATATTAGACTTTTTTATTGAATATGGTAAGGGTACTTTATGTTTTACTACACATAATATGGAACCAATGAAAATTATGAGAACAATTTCTAAATCATTATTATTTTTGGGGGAAACTGGGAAACTTGTTTCATGGAATAAAAATGGTAATTATAGCCCACTTAATTGCTATAAAGAAGGTATGATAGAGGATTCTCCATTCAATATAGAAAATTATGATTTTTTAAAAATTTTTGATGTAGGTGAGTAATTATGTTGCACTTATTTTTGGTTGAAACTAATAGAGATTGCAAAAGTGATGAAAAATATATATCGGACTTTATTAAGTATTTTTATGATGTAAGAGGAGATAAAATAGAATTTATTTACCTTAATGGTAAAGGAAATTATGATAAAAAAGAGAGAGAAATAAATGAAAAAATAGCTAAGTATATAAGAATAAACAAAAAAGATTTGAATTCAAGTGTTCGCAAATATTTGTGCATAGATTTAGATAACGAATATAGAAATATGCAAGACATAAATATTAATGAAAAAATAATGAGATATGCTAGGGAAAAAGGCTATTTCTTTATTTGGTTCTATGAAAATATAGAAAGAGTGTTTTTGAAGAAAAATGTAGATGATTCACAGAAAAAAAGAGAATCAGATATTTTTATATTAAAAAACAAAATAAGAAATGTTAATGTGCGAGATTTCTGCTGCAGTAAGGATGAATTAAGAAGTGGAAGTAGCAATTTGAAAACTATACTAGATACAACAATGCTTAAATAGCTATGCCATAATTATATAAAAAAGATTTTATTTAAATATTTGAAAATTAGAAAATATTGTACATGACAGAAATTGAAACACATTTTTAGTAAACTTATAGTTTTGCAAGACTATTAATCATCCAAAAATTACTAAAAAACATAATTTAATAATCATTATTGTTATTGAACAGTAATGATTTTTTTATGCAATTTTTTTTATTCCTTACATATTATATCGTAAATAGGAGAGTAAAAAATGAAAAAAAGTGATGCAAGTTTTTTAAAAAATGTAAATGGTGCATATATAGATAAAAGAGCAAGTATTGGTGAAGGGGTTATTATATACCCTAATTCATATATATTAGGAGAAACAATCATAGGAAATAATACAATTATTTATCCTAATACTACTATTGAAAATAGTGTTATAGGAAGTAATTGTGAAATAAAGAGTAGCTACATAGAAGATAGTGCTATAGGAGATGAAGCAATCATAGGCCCCTATGCACATTTAAGACCTAATTCTAATATAGGCAATAAATGTAAGATAGGTAACTTTGTAGAGATAAAGAATGCTACTTTAAAAGAAGGAACAAAAGCAAGTCATTTAGCTTATGTTGGAGATGCAGATATTGGTGAGAATTGCAATATAGGATGCGGTGCTATATTTGTCAATTATAATGGTAAAAGTAAAAATAGAAGTGTTATAGGAGACAACGTATTTATAGGAAGTAACTGTAATGTGATAGCTCCTGTAAATATAGCTTCTAACTCATATATATGTGCAGGTACTACTATTACAGTGGATACTGAAAATGATGATTTTGTTATAGGTAGAGCAAGGGAAACAATTAAGAATAATAGAGCCCATAAATATTTGAAGGAGATGAGATAATGGGAGTGTTTTTTGGGACGGATGGAATTAGAGGTAAGGTTAATGATGACTTATCTTATGATGTAGCATACAAGTGTGGTAATGCAGTAGCATCTAGATATCCTAATGCAAAGATATTAATTGGTAGAGATACTAGAAAATCAGGATCTATGATAACTTTAGCGTTTGCATGTGGAGCAATGAATGGAGGAGCTACTGTTACTGATATAGGAGTATGCCCAACAGCTGGTATTAGTTATTTGACTAGCTCGTTAAGTTATGATTTAGGAGTAGTTATCAGTGCTTCTCATAATCCTAGCGAGTTTAATGGAATTAAAATATTTGATAAGAATGGATTAAAAATAGGAGATAAAAAAGAAACAGAATTAGAAAAACTATTTTTAAAAGAATTAGTAGTGGATAATAACAAAATAGGCACTTATTCATATGAACCAAGAATAGTAGTTAAATATGAAGAATTTTTATCTAAAAGTATTAAACAAAGTTTAAAAGGATTAAAGGTAGTATTGGATTGTTCAAATGGTGCTAGTTACAAATTAGCTCCAGCAGTATTTAGAGATAATGGTGCTAAGATAATAGCAACATATTGTAAACCTGATGGCTTAAATATAAATAAAGAGTGCGGCTCATTACATATAGAAAGATTACAAAGATATGTGAAGAAATATAAAGCAGATATGGGATTTGCTTTTGATGGAGATAGCGATAGAGTAATGGCAGTAGATGAGAATGGTAATGTAGTAGATGGTGATTTATTAATTTATATGTTTGCTTTAGATTATAAAAAACAAGGCAAATTAAATCCTAGTTGTGTAGTAGGTACTAGACATACTAACAAAGGAGTAGAAGAAGCTTTAAATAATAAGGAAATAGAACTAATAAGAACAGATATAGGAGATAAGTATGTAAGCGCTAAATTAATAGAGAAAAAGCTATTAATAGGTGGTGAACAATCTGGACATATATTCGTTAAAGATAAACTTCCTACTGGTGATGGTATACTTAATGCTTTACATGTAGCAAGTATATGTGCTAGGGATAATAAAAAATTATCTAATTACTTTGATTTTGATTTATATAAGCAATGTAATATGAATGTAAAAGTAAATGATAAAATGAAAGTTATAAATAGTGATTTATTAGCAAGAAAAATAAGTGAAGAAGAAAAAGAATTAGAAAATAAAGGGAGAATTATGATTAGGTTGTCTGGTACAGAACCTTGCATTAGAGTAATGGTAGAAACTAAAGATTATAAACTAAGTGAAACAATAGCAACTAGACTATCTAACATTATTAAAGATATAGATGAGGAGGATTATAAGTGTGTGGAATAATTGGTTATATAGGTGAAAAAAAGAAAATTAGTTTTATTATAAATAATTTAAAAAAATTGGAGTATAGAGGATATGATTCATCAGGCATTGCAATACTAAATAATAATGAAATTACATGTACAAAGGTTGCAGGAAATATAAATGAATTAGAGAAAAAGATTGATAGTAATATAGAAACCACATGTAGCATTGCTCACACAAGATGGGCAACACATGGAAAAACAACTACCATTAATGCACATCCACATATATCTAGAAACAAAACATGGGCAATAGTTCATAATGGCATAATAGAAAACTATTTGGATTTAAAAAAGACACTAAAATATCCACTTAGCAGTGATACAGATACATCAGTAGTAGTACAACTACTAGAAGAAAGAAATGTAAATGATATAAATAGTTTTATAGATTGCGTAAATGAATTAAAAGGAAGTTACGGAATAGTAGCAATGAGCAATCAATTAAAAGATACGTTATTTGTTGCTAAAAAAAGAAACCCAATATATGTATCTATTGACAAAAAAGGAGATTCACTAATTGCTTCAGATCCAATTTGTTTCTCTAACTTTAATGAAAAGTATTATTCATTAGATGATAATGAATTTGCTTATATTACAAAGGGAAGAGTAATCTTTTATAATAACGAAAACCAAATAATAAATAAAGAAACAAATACTTTGAACGAAGATAATGAAGAAATTAGTAAAGGTGAATATAATCATTACATGTTAAAAGAAATAGAAGAACAACCTAAAGTTCTTAAAAAACTAGCTAATGTATATAAAAAGGAGTTAAATAAATATCCTAAAGATTTTATAAATGAATTTAGTAGTATAAAACTTATAGGATGTGGAACAGCTTATCATGCTTGCTTAGTAGGAGCAAAATATTTTGAAAGAATATTGAATATTCCTTCTTATGCAGAAGTAGCAAGTGAATTTATATATAATAAACCTTTAATAAATAAACAAACATTATACATATTTGTTAGTCAGAGCGGAGAAACTGCAGATACCATTAAAGCTATAGAATTAGTAAAAGAAAGAAATGCAAAAACTATAGCATTAACTAATGTTATATATTCTTTATTAGCAAGAGAAGCGGATTATGTATTACCAGTATGTGCTGGGAAAGAAATAGCAGTAGCATCCACTAAAGCTTATACTTGTCAATTAGCTGCGCTTTATTTGTTTGCTAAACATTTTGTTACTAATGATGATGGTACTAATGAAATAGAAGAAGTGTCAGATAATATTTTAAACATAGATATTAATAAGATAGAAAGAATAGCAGATGAAATAAAAGATAAAAAAGATATTATATTTATAGGAAAAGATTTTGATAGTGTAACAGCCAGTGAAGGAGCATTAAAATTAAAAGAAACTTCTTATATTAATGCATCTAATTATCCTTCCGGAGAATTAAAACATGGATTTTTAGCGTTAGTGGAAGAAGGTACTCCTTTAATTAGTATAGCTACAAATAATAATATAAAAGATAAAACTCTAAATGCAGCAAATGAGGCTGTTTCTAGAGGTGCAAAAGAATACATAATTAACTGCGATAATGTAAGTTCAAACAATACTATTAATGTAAAAGCTCCAAATGATTTACTAATGGCAATTTCCTCAATCGTACCATTGCAACTTTTAGCATATATGGTTAGCTGCAAAAAAGGTATAAATCCAGATCAACCAAGAAATTTAGCAAAAAGTGTAACTGTAGAGTAAAAAAATCAATAATTTTGACTATATTCCCCCTATTAAATTATAAAGGGGGATTTTTTTTATGAATAAAGAATACATAAAAGAAGTATATAAAAATGATGAAGTAGAATTAGAAATAAAAGTAGATTTAGATTATGAAAGTGTGTGGTTGAACCAAGATGATTTGTCTAAACTATATAATCTAGATAGAAGTGTGATAGGAAAGTATATTAGAAATACAACTTATAAAAGCGATAGATGTTGGGCAAATTTTGCCCAACATCTCCCTGACGGAAGAGTCTTTCAAAAGAAACATTACTCACTAGAAGTAATAGAAAAAATAGGTTATAAAATAAATGTAGATGTAACAAAAGACTTTATAAACTTCAGTAATGATTTATTAAATAAATTAAGAAATAAAAATGAAGAAAAGTGGCTTCCTATCGAGGTTTTTAGTGATGGTGAGGTAAGATTAGAAGTACACATTAGTCCAAGTGAGGATACAGTCTGGTTATCTCAAAATCAAATGACAATTCTATTTGGAACAACTAAACAAAACATAAGTTTTCATGCAAATAACATACTAAATGAAGGAGAGTTAGAAGGAGCAACTGTCAAGAAAATTTTGACAGTTCAAATGGAAAATGAAAGAGACGTAGTAAGAGAAATAATAAATTATAACTTAGATATGATTATTTCTATAGGCTATAGAATAAACTCTCAAAAAGGAATACTTTTTAGAAAATGGGCAAATAAAGTATTAAAACAATACTTAATGAAAGGCTTTGTAATAGATGAAAAAAGAGTAACTCAATATAAGGATAATTATAAGGATTTAATGACAAGTGTTATAAGTATAAATAATAGAATGGATATATTTGATAAAAGACTAGAAAAAATAGAAATAAGAAATAAAGATAACAAAGAATCAATCTTCTTTAATGGAGAGTTCTATGATGCACATAGTAAAATAATAGAAATAATAAAAAAA
>CAKORZ010000004.1 GCA_934101685.1 uncultured Bacilli bacterium | reverse complement strand
CTACTAGACTCATAGACTGGTTCTTTATTTGCAAGAATATTAATTTTGTACTTTCTTAAAGTATCTCCCATATCATTAGCCATATAATCAATCAAAGTTTCATTATAGCCTTCAATGCTTTCATAATCATCTAAAATACAATGAAGTAACAAATGAACAAACGCTATATTATTAGATTCTTTATTAAAAAAATTTAAAGGTAAAGCAATAATACTTTTGCCTTCATTTTTAATACATATAGGTTCTTCTCCAACATACACTTCTTCATTTTCAAAAGAAACAACGCCATTTTCTCTAACCAAAGCAAACTCTATACTATTTATTTTTTCATTAACTATCTCTGAATACTCTTCGCCCAAATACTCACAAATAGCAATTTCAATTTTATCTAATTGCTTATTTATATTATTCAAAATATATTCGTTCATCATATATTTTCATCTCCTGTAATTTCTTCTATAACTTTCAAAAATTCATCCCAATTTGAAGGAAACCTATTTTGTATTTTATATTTCTTTTTCTTATGATTAATGTCCATAGTAATATGAAATTTTTCTCCATCAATCTTTCTATTACCAATATACTCTTCTTTCCAATCAAACATAATTTTCTTTAGTTCATTTTGCACATTATTAACTAAATTTAAGTCTTTACTTAGCATCTTCTCATAGCAAGAATTACCATCAATTAAAGAAATACCATTATCTCTAATAACTATAGTTTTCTCTTTTTTTGAATAATCTTTTATATTATTTATTAAAATTTCCATAAACTACTCCTCATCATAAGATAAAATCTTATTTTTAACATCTATAAATTCATTCCAATTCTCGGGAAACTTATTTTGTATTTTATATTTTTTCTTTTTATGATTAACATCAAATTCAATCAAATATTTTTCGCCATCATATATTCTATCTCCAATATACTCTTGTTTCCATTTAAAAACTGTTTTAAATAACGATTCATAAATATCATCAACTACATCACTATCATCTAATATCATTTTTTCATATCTACCATCATCATAATAGATTTTACCATCCTTCAAAGTTATAATTTCCATTATATTTTTAAAAGGTTTTATACACTCAATAACACATTTCATAACTATCACCAAAAAGTAAAAAAGAGCTATTTATTTAGCCCTAATTTTTCTCTAACTTTTGTTTCAATTTCTTGTAAAACGTTAGGATTATCTACAAGATACTTTTTAGCAGCCTCTCTACCTTGAGCAATTCTCTCACCATTATAATCATACCAAGAACCACTCTTTTTAACTATCTCTGAATTAACAGCTAAATCTAGTATTTCTCCTTCTTTACAAATACCTTGTCCATATATTAAATCAACACTTGCAGTTTTAAATGGTGCTGCAACTTTGTTTTTTACTACTTTAATATTTACAACATTACCAATCATTTCATTACCATTTTTAATTGGATCACTCTTACGAACATCTAATCTTATTGTCGAATAGAACTTAAGAGCTCTACCACCAGGTGTTGTTTCAGGATTACCAAACATTATTCCTACTTTTTCTCTTAATTGGTTAATAAAAATAATAGTACATTCACTCTTATTTAATAAGCCTGTTATTTTTCTTAATGCTTTTGACATAAGTCTAGCTTGTGCTCCTACTTGCGCATCTGACATTTCGCCATCTAATTCTGCTTGAGGAACAAGTGCTGCAACAGAGTCAACAACAATTAACCCAACAGATTGCGATTTTATTAATATTTCAACAATTTCCATTGCTTGCTCACCAGAATCAGGTTGAGATAAAATTAATTCATCTATATTAACACCTAATCTTTTAGCATATTCAGGATCAATAGCATGTTCAGCATCTATAAATGCAGCTCTTTCTCCCTTTTTTTGAGCTGAAGCAATTGCATGCAAAGCAACAGTTGTTTTACCACTAGATTCAGGGCCATATATTTCAATAACTCTTCCCTTAGGATATCCTCCTATTCCTAAAGCAGCATCTAATAGTAAAGATCCAGAAGATATAGTATCAACATTAACAGATACTCTATCTCCAAGTTTCATAATAGCTCCTTGCCCATATTGTTTTTTAATTAGTTTTAACGCTTCTTCTAAAGCATCTTCTTTTTTTACAGTTTCCACAAAAAAACTCCTCCCTTTATATAATCTATACAACGATACCTTGCAAAATTATTGTAAAACATCTTCTAAAAGAACTTTTTTATTTTTCCAGAAGTAATCAAATCCTGAAATTAGTGATACTGCAGCAGCAACATAAGTAATGTAAGCTACCCAATTTATACCAGGTAATGCAAGTACCATAATTAAAGAAACCATTTGTGTTATAGTTTTAAGTTTTCCTAATTTTGAAGCAGCTATTACTGTACCTCTTTCAACCATAATTAATCTAATTACATCAACAATTATATCTCTTCCAACCATAATAACTGTAACTAACCAATGTATTCTTCCAAGTCCAGTTAAAATTATAAATAAAGAATTGACTAATAATTTATCAGCAATTGGATCCATAAATTTTCCAAATGTAGTAACAAGATTGTATTTTCTTGCAATATGTCCATCTAAAAAATCACTAACAGAACCTAAAATAAATAAAACTAATATACTTACGCTTCTATAATCATATTCTAATTTCCAAAAGCCAAAAGTATGACCTTGTGGTAGTAATGCTAAAACAATAATTGCAATCACAGTTATCATTCTAAAAATAGTAATTTTATTTGGTAAATTCATCTTTTTTTTCATTTTCTTATCCATCCTTTTATCACATATTTATTATAGCTTTTAAACACAAAATATAAAAGAAAAAACATCCTAAAATAACTTATAAAACCTTAATAAAACCAATATTATTGAAATAAATTAAAAAAAGTAATACACTTTTAAATACTGAGGTGAACTAATGTGATTAATTTACTAAAAAAATTTGAAGAAAAAAATCCAAAGTTATATGAAATATTTAAGTTTTTAATTGTTGGTGGTTTAGCTACTATTATAGATATGTTAACTATGGCTTTAGTACTATACATATTTAATCCTTCTTTATATAATCACAATTTTATAAACACAATTATAGGAAAAGTAGAGCCATCTAATATTGCCACTATTATAGGAACAGGTGCTGGATTTATAATGGGTTTAATATTTAATTATATATTCTCTATCATATTTGTTTTTAATAAATCTAACACAGATTTTGCTAAAACAAAAAAAGGCTTTTTAGCCTTTTCTCTTTTATCATTAGTGGGTTTCATTATTCATACTCTAGGTATGGCTCTAGGATATGGAGTTTTACATATTAATGAATGGATCATAAAAATATTTTTAACTTTCGTTGTTCTTATTTTCAATTATATTTCAAGGAAAAAAATAATTTTTAAAAACTAATTTGGTTTCTTTTGTTTTTTCTTTTCAATTATTATAAATGTTACAATAATTCCCAAAGACACTGCAATGATTCCTACAAGTACAAAATAAGTTGTCTTTGATAATCCTTTATCTTTTACAACAATAGTTCTTGTAACTCTAATAGATTCATTTCCATAACTATCAACCGCCCATATACTTACAACATATGATCCAGGAGTATTAATATCTAACTCTGGTTCAATAGAATACTTAATTTTTAAGTTAGTATCATAATTATCATTAACAATTACCCAACTTTCAATTTCTTCTAATTGTGAGCCTGCTTTCATAACATAATTTTTATTAGTTTTTAGTTTTATAGTAGGTGCAACTTCATCAACAACATTTATAGTGTAACTTATAGGATAACTACCAACTCCAGAACTAATAAATGTTCTTGTTATTGTATAAGTTCCTACTTTTGATGTATCAACATTTTGAACTCTTACCTCATTAAATAATATTTCAATCGTTTCATCAATGTTTTCTTTTTGTATCTTATTATTCAAACTATTAACATATTCAAAATCATAATCAACAAAGTTTTCGTTAACTCCTACCTTAATAGTATCAACAAATCCTTCAACACTATATTTATTAGTGTTATCTTTCATAAGAACACGTATTTTTCTTGTTTGACTATAATTTTCCATAATTTTATATTGATAAACAATAAATGTCTCAATATCACAATTATTTCCACTAATAGAACACTTAGCATATTTCTCATAATCCTTTAATTTACCATACATCTCTAACAACATAGGAAAAGATAATTCTGTAGTAACATTATCATTTAACACTATCTCTTTTTCATTTGCTTTTAGTACAAAGTAAACCTTTTTTTCTGTAATAGACATAATATTAAAGCTCAATAATTCTTCAATTTTTTTAAGCATTTCTCCATTAAAATAAACTTTTTTTGTTTCATCATATGTTGTATTATAAACATCTGTCGTAAATTCATAATCATTTTTCGAAGCATCTACTTGAACAAATTTATATCCATTAATTAAAGTTTCTTCTTTTAAAGGATAATATTTTAAATTGCCTTCATAAAATTCTTCATTACCATAAATATCTTCTATATAAACAATTATTTCAAAACTAAATGGGAAGCCACTAAATGATGCACACTTAAACTCATTATCTTCTAGTATACATTCATTAGAGTTTTCAAAGGAATCGCTCCATATAGTATACAATACCTTATTAATTTTCAAGCTTTCCTCATTGACTATAGAAAATGAAGCACCATCCTCTATCTCATTATAAACAATTGGATTTATACCATCATCATAAATCACATTATCAACTATATATTCATTTGGATAGTAAAATACCTCAACAGTTTCATTACCAATTTTATCTACAGCCTTCACAAATATTGCTAAAGCCACTTCATTAAACCTTTCTTCTGGAAAGATGCCAACTCTTCTATTAACTCTGTATTCCCCATTAGCAGCATAAGATCCTTCAATTTTTGTAGCTTTTGAATCATCAAATAATTCTGAACATCTATCTTTAATAACATTATCGCACTTTTTAACATAATAATAAATTTTAGAAAGATAAGACTCTTTAACAGTAAAGTCAATATCTTGAACTGCTTTTATTTGCTTATTATCATCAGTTATATTTAGCAAAATTTCAGGAGCTTTTTCATCCCTTATAGCCTTAAAAGAATATGAAAGTTCAATAGGAATTTCAATATCATTGTATAAAGCATAAAAGCCACTTTTACCTTTTGTTCTTAAAACAATATTAATGTTTTCTAAATCTTTATCTCCAACCAAATATTCAAATGTGAAACGATCTACCTCATTTACACTATCAGAAATAGAAAAACTAGTATTATTTCCATATGAAAAACATTCTAAGTTTGTATATTTTACAAAAACATTAAATTTAACAGAAAACTTAATAGTATCTCCAGATCTATAAAACTGATCATCGCTTAATGTATTTCCATTATCATCTATTATTGCAATTGTTCCCAGAACTTTATTTACTATATCTACTTCTTCACTATAAACAATTTGTTCATACTTATCATATTCTCTAATGCATTTTATAAAAAGTCTTTTTACACCATTTATATTACTAGCTATATCAACAACTACTTTTTCAGAAATATTATTATAATTATCATTTTCTATCTCTTCACTAGTAAACATATTCGTTATTTCTTTAAAATTTAACTTATCTGAAAGAGAATTCCCAAAAGCATAATAATACCTATTTTTTACTAAGTTATAACCATCATCTATAGTTAAATTAAATGATAATTTCAATGTAGGTGAAACTTCATTATATTTTTCATCCAAAGTTATTTCCATTTTATGAAAATCTTTTTTTATAAAAATATAATTTGTGTATTTTTCTACATCTTCAAAAACATATACTATTTTATATATTCCTTCTTCTTCCAATTCAAAAGAACCTTTTTCATTATCAAACAATTTATATAAAGAATAAAAATCCTCTCTAAGTAAACTATATTTATATATTCTTACCGAGTCATCATCTTCTACAAGTAATTTGTCATAATGATCATAATTAATATTAATCTTACTACCAGAGTAAAAATTTACATCATCAAGAAGCTGATTATTATCTTTTATTTTTACACCATTATAGTAATTAGTATCTGAAGTAAATCTTGTAATATAAGCATAATTAAAAGAATAAACCTTAACCTTATTATAATCATTAGAGACATTTCCATCTTGATACAAATATTCCATTGCTTTTATATCATTATTAGAAAACATTATAAAAGAAAATATAGAAACTAACATAATAAATATATTTTTAATATATTTTTTCATAAGCACACTTCCTTATTATAATGATAAAGCATTTACTATCTTTTATCAATCTATTTCACTAAATTGGGGATTACCATAAAAAATTAATAAAAAAAAACTAATTGTCTAACAATTAGTATTATGAGCATCAATTCTATAAGCCATGTTCTGTATTAAATAATCATTTATCTATGCATTGCATTTTCTTTTTAAATTCGTTTCTTCAAAAGAAATTCCCCTACCAAATTTGGGTTTCTCGCTTGTGGGGTTTACCGCGTTCCACTTATTAGTTTCCTAATAACTCCGTCACTGTGGCACTTTCAGAATATCACCATATCTTAAAAGACTTAGGTGATTGATTCGCCGTTAGTTGCTCAAACTACCTAGACTTATTTATTAATCTAGCACAATCACTACCCTCAATCACAGAAGGTGCGAGCATGGACTTTCCTCTACTTGACAAGCAAGCAGCGATTATTCGAATTGATATATTTTATTTTTTAGCATCTTCTAGTTCTTTTTTAGTTTGAAATAATTCACTCTCTAATTTTGCTATTTTTTTAATTAAATCTAAATTTGAAGTGCTATCTACTTTTTCAATTGAATTATTTTTGTTTTTTTCAATTTCTAATTTAGTTTCCAAATCATCTATTTTTGCACGCAAAACACTATTAGTTTTTTGTAAAGCTTTGTTTTGAGTTTCATAATAATCTCTTATTTCCTCAATAACTTCATAATTTTTAACCACTTCATCTAAGAAAGCATCAACTTCCTGAGGAACATATCCTTTATATTGTAAAGAAAACTCTTTATTAACTATATCGTCACTACTTAATGTTAATTTCTTTTGCATACTATCAACTCCACTTATATTTTACAATATTAAATACAAAAATCAAGTTAAAAAAAGATTGTAAAACAATCTCCTTATTAATTTTCTTTCTTTTCTGCAGTTTTCTTAGTTGTAGTTGTTTTTTTTGCAGTTGTTGTTTTCTTCGCAGCTGGTTTCTTAGCTGTTGTTGTAGTAGTTTTCTTTGCAGCAGGCTTCTTAGTAGCAGGTGCCTTCTTTACTACTTTTTCTTCTTTAACTTCTTCTGCTTTAGGACTAACTTCCTCAGTTTTAACTTCTTCTACTACTGGAGCAGCCTCTTCCTTAACTTCTTCTGTGTGTTCGTGTTCACAACAGCAACAACATGTCTTTTTTTTCTTGCCAAATATTCTAGCAAATAATCCCATAATAAAATCCCCCTATCAAATTTACTAACAATTTTAACATTATAATTTTATTTTTACAATAAATTACCCTTATTTCCTATATAATTCTATTCTTCCTGATATATCATTAGATGAAAAGAAAATTCCCTCTAAATAATCCTCATCACAATTAATAATAAATGTTCCATAATGTATTTGTTCTTTATAATCAACCCTTGCACTAGGTTTTGACTTATAAACAGCATATAATTTAACTCCTTTATTATCAACAGACATGGTACAAACTAATGAATCATTTAAAATATCATTTGTTTTTATTTTTAGTCTTATATCATCCAAGTATTGTGTAATAGAGGCATCAACAGTGTATGATGAACCATCTTCCATAACCATAGACCCTCTCCATTTACCACCTATATCAATTTTTTTGTGAAATTTATTAAAAGGAGCGATTCTCCATAAAACCCTAGTATACAATATAACTCCTAGAAATATTATAGCTACTACAATTGAAGCAATTCTAAAAAGCATTACAGGATTATCACCTGGTTTTAACGCAACAAAAAGAATAAATGACAAAAGTATTGTAAAAAGTGCTACTACCTTATTTTTACTCATAACTATAATTAATCCTCAACAAATACTGCATTATCCAAACTACGTGAAAATACTTCAACAGATTTAACTCTAGCTCTATTAATTCTAGCAATAAATCTAAGTGTGCTTGTAAATAAACCAAAGAATGTAAATATCCATGCTATAAAAGTCAAATAACTAATAATGCAAGGCAAAGTAAATTTAATTTCTACTCCTCTTGCAACATAAGGCCAATCTACAGGGAAGTTTTTAATACCAAAGAACTCACCTCTAGGCCAATTTAAATCTATAAACAATCCTTTAACACTATCATTGAAATACTTAAACAAGTTTGCACCACTACCACTTGGCTTAGCTACACATGTATAAATAATAAATGCTGTAGTAAATACAATAAACACTCTAAATACCCATCTAGTAGATGCATACAAGACTTTTGATTCTTTCTTAAACACTTGTGCTCTAAATTGCTTAGGAGTTGTAACTAATTTTGCACTACACAATTCATGCATGTACCCATCTATTCCTTTTGAATATCTCTTCATAAGTGCTTTAATTCCTTGTCCAATATAAGCAATTAAAACAAATATAATAATAAGAGCAATAAATAAAGCAACTAATAATCTTTTATCTTTTTCTGTTAGTTGAATTAAAAAGTTAACGTAACTCATTGCCCATCACCTTCACTTTCGTGTTGAAGTTCATTTTCTTCATCATTTGAAGTTTCTTTTTCTGCTGCAAGTTTAGCATTTTCTTTCATTTCTTTTAATTTTACTTCTAATTCAGTATCAGTAGTAAAAGTATACCCAAAGAAAAAGCCAACTAATGTTTTTACTTCCAAAAACAAATAATCACAAAAAACATAAACTAAAAATGCAGCAAAAATAACTACAATAAAAGGAAACAATATTGTATAAAGTATCCCTAAGCCAAACATTTTTATAAATTCTAGCATCAACATTCCCTCCCTTTAATTAATATTATTTTATCTCATTTATATGACTTTTAAAAGTTTTTTTCTTCATACTCTTTAAAATTATTGATAATAAATGGAAAACTTATTAACAAAGGAATAAAAATATATCCTAATGGATTAATATACTTTAAAATTAAAAAACTAAGAAAAACATTTATAAAAATTAAAGAAAAAGTTATTTTTTTGTATTTTAAATTCATAAATCCCATTATTATTAAAGGGACTAAAAACACATACAAAAGAACTAAAGGAATAACATAGTATATATCACTAAAAATATATAAAATAACACTTACAACAAAACAAAAAATAGAACAATATAAAAACCATTTAGGAACACTATCATTCTTCTCCACACTAGTAGTAAACCTAGCTAATTCCCTGTCCGTTATAACATGAACTAAAAAAGCCTCTGCATATCCTAAAACTAATAAAGTTAAAAGAGTAACAACAAATAACTTGTTACCACTTACATTAAATACATTACTAAATATCTCCATAAAATCAACTTCTTTAAATAAAAGTGTAATAACTAAAAAAGAAAATAATAAACTAATCATATGTCCAAAACTAGTAATAGTTAATAATTCTAATTCCTTAAAGTTTAATTTTCTAAGCACACCATATAAAACTCCACAAATAAGAGAAGGCACAACATATATAAATGTACTAACAACATCAAATATTGAACAAACTAATACGGTTGCAATTAGAAACATAATTACATTTTTTTTATCACATTTAAGCGTATAAATAGTAGACAATAACGGTAAAAAAAGAACTAATATTAGCTCACTACCTACTAAAAACTTGCTCATAAGTAAAAAGATTACATGCAAACATGCAAATAATCCCCCTAACGCTAAATAGTTCTTCTTCATATTTAAAACCAACCTTTTACAAGTAAATATACATCATAAAATAAAACGCATGATAAAACTACTATTAAAAAGATAATAAGTCCTCGAATTCTTTTTCTAGCAATCTCTTTTCTATTAATAGTTTCTTTCATAAATATTCTCCTAGAATAACAAGTTTTTAGGAGTTCTTGCAAATGGTATTACATCTCTTATATTTTGCATACCTGTAACATACATAACTAATCTTTCAAATCCAACACCAAAGCCTGCATGCTTACAACCACCATATCTTCTTAAATCTAGATACCATTCTAATCCTTCTTTTTTCATACCTAGTTCATCCATTCTCTTAACTAAGTAATCATATCTTTCTTCCCTTTGAGATCCACCAATTAATTCTCCAACAAAAGGAACTAATAAATCAGCTGCAGCAACTGTCTTACCATCATCATTTAATCTCATATAGAAAGCCTTAATATCTTTAGGATAATCAGTTAAAAATACTGGCCCATTTACAACATTCTCACAAATATATCTTTCATGTTCTGATTGTAAATCCATACCCCAGAATATATTTTTGTCTTCAAATTCATGACCATTTTTAACAGCTTCTTGTAATTTTTCAATAGCTTCTGTATAAGGCATTCTCTTAAACTCACTATTAACAACTTTATCTAATCTTTCAAGTAAAGTATTATCTATCATCTTATTAAAGAATTGCATTTCTTCAGGACAATTTTCTAAAACATTATTGATACAATACTTAATTAAATCTTCTGCTAAATACATATCATCCTCTAAATCTGCAAAAGCAATTTCAGGTTCAACCATCCAAAACTCACTAGCATGTCTAACTGTATTAGAATTTTCTGCTCTAAAAGTAGGTCCAAAAGTATATACATCTCTAAAAGCTAAAGCAAAAGCTTCTGCATTTAATTGACCAGAAACAGTTAAAGAAGCTTTCTTTCCAAAGAAGTCTTCTTCATATTTATTATCTTCACGAGTAGTAACAATAAATGCTTCTCCAGCACCTTCCGCATCATTACTTGTTATAATAGGTGAATTTACATAAACAAAGCCTTGAGATTGAAAGAACTCATGGATCGCCATAGCTAAAACACTTCTAACCCTAAATACTGCACTAAAAGTATTTGTTCTAGGTCTTAAATGAGCTATTTCTCTTAAAAACTCAAAACCATGTCTTTTCTTTTGTAAAGGATAATCATCTTCACAATTTCCTTCTAAAACAATCTCTTTAACATGAATTTCAAAAGGTTGCTTATTTCCTGGAGTAACAATTAATTTTCCCATTACTGTAACTGCACATCCAGTACCATATTTAGAGTAAGTAGCAAAATTATCATTGTCTTTATCATAAACTAGTTGAGCGCTTCTAAAATAAGTTCCATCATTTAATTCAATAAAGCCAACAGAACCATTATTTCTATTTGTTCTAATCCATCCTTGCAATTCAACATAGTCCAAGTTTTCTTTTTCTAACTCATCACTATTTTGCATTAATTCATATAATTCTCTAACAGTCATGTATTCAAACATAAATTTCCCTACTTTCTTTTATTTAAACTGATATTAGGCATCTTTGCCTCATCATCACTTATTTTAACACTTTCTATTACTTTTAAAATACTATTTTGACGATAATTTAACATAGCTTTTATCCACAATAAAGAAACATCATCGATTTTGCACACATTATTAACTTCCTCAACACATTTTTGTACATTTACATTATAGTAAATATCTTCAATAATCGCTCTTACATCATCATCTGCTTCAACATAAAACCTAATTAATTGATCAAGTAAATTCTCACATCCATCAACAACATTAAAAGTAGAACTATTCTCAAAGTCTTCTATTTTTTCATTACTAATTAATCTAGAAATAGCATTTTTTATATATTCTTTACCATTTTCTAATCTTAAAACATGAGAATTATCATGAATTGGAGCTAATCTCATTTTATCTGTAAGCTCATCAACTATAACACCATGATTCCATAAATTTCTATCACTATGAAGAAATAAAGCATCTAAGCAAAACATTTTAACAAGTTCTATTTGAATTTGCTTCTTCTCATCATCACTAATGTGAAACAAGTTCTCCAACAATTCTTTTATAGATTTTAAATTATTATATTTACTATTATGCATAGCTAATAAATCTTTATTTTTTTGTATTTCCGCTAAAGAAAACTTTGAATCTGTAAATTCACTAGTTAACTCTAAAGTTGTATAATACGCTTCATCTTTTTTTAAAAAATCATATGTAATTACTCCTGGTTCACCATATAATTCTGCAAAATCATAACTAGCACAGTTAACCCCAATTGATTTAGCTACCTTACTATACAAAACCTCTCCAAACGCTAAAAGAATACTACTATACTGTTTATGCAAAAAACGTGTGCCATCAACGTTATACCATGCTTTAGTATAACTACCATTAACGACTTCACCTTTTTCTTTATATCCTTCTAGTTTAGATAAATCTATACATCCATTAAAATCTCTACAATTTTCTATCTTTCTATTCATACTACAACCCTACCCAAAACTGACTCTTATTCAAATCTAATCTAGCAACTTTCTTCAACATTTCAAAATCGCTATCTTTACTTTTAATACCTGCTTTTTCTATAATATCTTCTCTAGTATCACTAGGAATAAACTTATAAAAAAATGTAAATAATTTATCAGAATAATATTCATTTTTATCTTTTAATCCAATATGACTAATTAAATTAGGATTACTAAATTTATCATTTTTCACAAAAATATATTGAGGTTCTTTATATGTTAAAATACCTAGAAGTTCATCTTTATAATAAAGCTTAACACAATCCATAAAATTACCTCCCTACATTAAAATAATAACACACATTTTACATGTTTTCCACTACAATAATTTAATAATTACAATGCGATCATTACCATTAATATCTTTTATACATTCATATGAATATTTATTTAAATATTTGTCACAAATATTTTTTATTTTTTCATTTTGATCATAGCCAATTTCAAATAAAATTGTACCATTATCATTTAACACCATATCTAAATCTTTAATTATTTTTTCATAGTTACTTAAACCATCATTATCTGCAAATAAAGCAATAAATGGTTCATGAGCAACTATATTATTAATAGTATAGTTCTTGCTTACATAAGGTGGATTACTAACTATAACATCAAATTTTTCTTTGCCTTTAAATGGTTCTAATAAATCTCCCTGCACAAACTTTATATTAGCTCCATTATCTTTAGCATTTTTTCTAGCAACATCTAATGCTCTAGAACTAATATCGCTAGCAATAACTTCTATATCATTAACCTCTTTTTTTATACTAATAGCAATTGCCCCACTACCTGTACACAAATCTAAAACTTTGTAACCACTCTTTACATATTCTAAGCTCTTTTCTACTAACTCTTCTGTTTCATCTCTAGGTATAAGAACATTTTCATTAACACTAATTTTATTACCATAAAAATAAGTATAACCAAGTATATATTCAATAGGTTTTTCATCAATTATATAATCTGCTAACATTTCACTAAACTTTTCTAAAATGCTATCTTCTACCATTTCATCTTTTAAAGTTAATATTTTTGCTTTATCTGCATTCAAAATATCGCCTAAAAAAGCATAGATAGCTCTATGCTCCAAATTATTTAAATCTATTTTTTTCTTAGCATTTTCAATTAGTCTTCCATAACTAATCATAAGCCTGCTCCCTCAAGTTTCAACTTCAAATCAGCATTGATTAAAGCATCAAATAAAACATCAAGATTGCCTTCCATAATCATATCTAATTGTTGTAAGTTTAAACCAATTCTATGATCACTAACTCTGTTTTGAGGATAGTTATAAGTTCTAATTTTTTCACTTCTATCTCCAGTTCCTATTTTACTTCTTCTTTCACTACTTCTTTCACTCTCAGCCTTTTGAATCATACTATCTAAAACTCTAGTTCTAATCATCATTAATGCTTTAGCTCTATTTTCATGTTGTGATCTACCATCTTGGCATTCTGCTACTATTCCTGTAGGTATATGAGTAACTCTAACTGCTGAATCTGTTTTGTTAATATGTTGTCCACCGGCACCACTTGCTCTATAAGTATCAATTCTCAAATCGTTAGGGTTAATTTCAACATCAACTTCATCTGCTTCAGGCATTACTAATACAGTCGCAGTAGATGTATGTATTCTTCCTTGACTCTCTGTTTTAGGTACTCTTTGAACACGATGCGCACCTGATTCATATTTAAGTTTAGAATAAACTTTATCTCCTCTAACCATAAATGAAACTAAAGAATATCCTCCAGCCTCAGATTCCATGACATCTAACATTTCTATTTTCCAACCAACATTCTCTGCATATCTAGTATACATTCTAAATAAATCTCCAGCAAAAATATTAGCTTCATCTCCACCTGCTGCTCCTCTAATTTCAACTATAACGTTACGATCATCTAATGGATCTTTAGGTGCTAATAACACTTGCATTTCATCTTCAATTCTAACTAAATTAGCATTAGCTTCCTCTAATTCTTCTCTTGCTAACTCTGCCATTTCCTTATCAGAATCATGCTTTAATTCCTCTAAATCTTTTATATTATCTTTTTCTTTTAAATATTCATTATATTTATCTACAACTTCCCTAAGAGATCCCTGTTCTTTAGCTAAAGCAGTATATTTCTTTATATCTTTAACCAACTCTTCATCTTCCATCATTTTATCTATTTCAAGATATCTCTTTTTCATTGCTTCTAATCTTTCAATCATTTTATCGCTCATAGTCAAATCTCCTTTCCTTAATTATATGTCAAAAACACAAAAAAGCCATTTGCATTATACTACAAATGGCTCATATACACAAATTAATTAAGTTTACTTTTGTTCCATATTATATTTTTTCATGAAACGTCCTACTCTACCATCTGTTTGAGCAAATCTTTGCTTACCAGTATAGAATGGGTGACAATTAGAACAAGTATCTACTCTTATTTCATCTAATGTAGAACCAGTTTCAAATGTATTACCACAAGTAACACAAGTAACTTTAACTGTCTTATAATTTGGATGTCCTTCTTTTTTCATATATTTCGCTCCTTCCGCCTTGAAAATATTACCTTTTCAAAGTAAGTCTTAAGTATCATATCATATAAATTTTTTTATTTCAATATTTATTTAAACAAATAATTATCTCTTAATAGTTTGCTTTGGTTCAACAATATGCAATAAATCCTCATAATCTATTGGGAATGAATTTTCACACTCTTCTATTCCATTAACAAATCTAGTAGATACAACATTAATATTATCTTTATCATCAACACGTAATTTTATCTCATAACAAACTTCACCATTATCTTGCATATATAAATGATCTAAAGTCATAATTTCATAATCTAAATTATTATCAATTATTCTCTCTAATTCTTCTTCAGTTAACTTTTTTATTGCTAAGCAAAATCTTTCATCTATTTTATCAATATTTAAAGATAATTTTTTACCATTCTCATCATTAATCGTATTAAGATATAGTTCATAATTTGAATTATTAATATGTAATTTTTCTTTTTCTTTAAGTTGCTTATATACATATCTAGGTAATTCTTGTACCATTTCAAATAATTCTTTATGAAAATCTTCATCACTAACATTAACAAAATCTAAAATCCAATCATAATCTTGATCTAACATCAACTAACACCTACCCTGTATATATCTTAACATTGCAATATTTTCATTTCAACAACTTTTTTTACTCAGCCTGCACCAGAACTTTAATAAATGACTTCTTACCTTTCTTAATTATAAACTCTTTTTTATCAAGTTTAATTGTTTGGTTTATGCTCACTTTACTCCCATCTACTTCTATACCATTTGCCTCAATAAGTCTTCTTATCTCTGATTTAGACTTTATAATTCCACTAAGAAACACAAAATCAATAACATTCATTTCTTTTTCCTTTGTTTTAATAACAGTTGTAATCATATCTTCACTAGTACCTTTACTAAATAAATTTTCACTAGTTCTTAATGCTTTAATTGCTTCCTCTTCACCATGCACTAATTTTGTAACCTCAAATGCCATTTTTTTCTTAGCGCTAATAATATCTTCATTACACATTTTCTTAATCTCATTTACATCAATATTAGTAAAGAATCTCAATAGCCTCTCTACATCTGCATCTAAACAATTCACAAAATGTTGAAAGAATTCAAAAGATGATGTTTTATCTCTAGAAACCCATAAAGTTCCTTTTTCTGTCTTTCCCATTTTTACTCCTTCAGCATTAGTAAGTAAAGGACAAGTAAGACCCATCATCAAAGGCCTTTCTGTACCATTTTCAAAATTCATTTTTCTAGATAGCTCACTGCCTGCTACTATATTTCCCCACTGATCACTTCCTCCTATTTGCAAAACGCAATTAAATACATCATTTAAATGAACAAAATCAAATGCTTGCATAAGCATGTAACCCATTTCAAAGAAAGTTAATCCTCCTTCTTCTAGTCTCTTCTTGTACAAATCTTTCTTTAACATTTCATTAACATTGAAATGAACTCCTACTTCTCTTAAAAAGTCTATAAAAGACCTACCATTTAACCAATCTGCATTATCAACTATAATTGCTGGATTATCGCCATCTAATCTGACAAATTTTTTTAATAAGCCTTTTATTTCATTAGCATTCTTAGCAACTTCTTCTTTACTCATTAGCTTTCTCATTTCTTTTTTGCCACTAGGATCACCGATAAGTCCTGTAGCACCTCCAACAAGAATAATGCACTTATGCCCACAATCTTGCAAAATCCTAGCCATTCTTAGCCCAAAGAAATGCCCAATATGCAAACAATCTGCCGTAGGATCTATCCCTATGTAAAATGTAACTGGTCCTTTCTCTAATATTCTTTTTGTTTCTTCTAAATTTGTTGCTTGAAAAACAAATCCTCTTTCTTCTAATAAATCAAATCCTTTATTATTAAACATATATTTTCCCCCTTTTCAATTTGAATTATTTATATATATTATTTATTTATGTTTGCCCCGCTACGGGCATATAATTTTCTAATCATTAATATAACCCCCTAATAAAAAAGCCCGCTATTATAGCAGGCCTAAAATAAAAAACTGCTACATAGTAATTAATTAACTATATAGCAGAGATAAATAAAATTAACACACAAAAACTCTACATATATAGTTTACATGTAGTAGTAATAATATAGAGATTTATTAAATGTTTTTTTCATATTTAACATCTCCTTATGCAAGTATACTATCATATCATTTTATTTTTATCAACAAAAATCACACAAACACTTTATCCTTATTCTTTTCAAAATATAATGAATAAGCTAAAAATACAGTATTTATCGTAGAATATGAAACTAATGCTAAATAATCACTAAACTCCTTATTAAATTTTAACACTAACACACTAATAACTGCTCCTATAAAAGCACCTATAACACATATAAAAAAATAAGATAACTTGTACAATTTAAAAGCTTTATATAAATATATAAATAAAATATCTATAATTATTAAAAATAAGTTATTTATAGCTATAATCAAATATTTATTTAAATTAAACACATCAACATATAAATAACTAACTATTTTAAAATAATATAAAAAGATAAACATAAAATTATAAAATAAAACACTCATCACAATATATGATATTTTCTCTTTCATTAATCTCACCATAATTATTTTTATCTTTTATTAGAAATATATTAAATCAGTTAAAATAATTATTTCTAAATACACTAAAAATATATTCATGCCCAAGTTCATTAAGGTAAACTTGATACTTACTAAACATATTTTCTTCTTTACTAACTTCACTAATATCAACATAGTAAACATCCATAAGTTCACTAACCTCTTTAATAGAGTCATTCAAAAGATTAAACACCTCTTTTACACTATCTATATTGTCTTCCCTCACCCATGTAAAAGGACAATAATAACTCATTAAATATATATTCACATCACCATTTATTTCCTTAATATTTTCTACTATTTCATAATAATTTTGCTTCATTATCTCTAATTTTCTTTTTATATATTCCTTATCATATACTATTTCTTGTTTATTAGAATCAAATCTTAAGTACTGTAAAATATCATTCATCCCAACACTAATAGTTATATATTTACTATCTTTAATTGCTGAAACTAATCCCGAATCATTCCCACTATATGCATCCTTACAAATCATCTCCAATAGTAATTCACTATTAATACTTGATGAAGTATAACTATTATTAACACTACTAACTAAATCGCTTTTAACTAAATAATCTCCTAATATTGTGCTAAAAGAATCTATTCTCTCACCCTTAAGCGATCCACTAACACTTAAGTAATCTCCTAATGCTAAATATGTATTGCATTTTTTATTATCACTAACTAACTTAACTATTGCAACAATCATTGCTACAACACTAAATATTACAATTAAATATCTAACAAGTTTCTTTTTCATCATCATTAACCCTTTCTAATTCCACACTAGCGCCTATTTTCTTAAGTTTTTTTACTAAATCGCTATACCCTCTTTTAATATATTTAACACCATCAATCTTACTTTCCTCACTTGCTAAAAGTGCAGCAATCACTAAACTTATGCCGCCTCTTAAATCTTTACCACTTACACTCCTACCATAAAATTTCTTATTTCCTTCTATCTCAATTAAATCATCTTTAATAGAAATACTAGCTCCCATTTCATTTAAAGAATCAATATGACTCAATCTAGCAGGATATATAGTTTCTTTAATTGTACTTACTCCATCACACAAACATAAAAGCACACTCAAAGGTTGTTGCAAATCTGTTGGAAATCCAGGATATGGATTAACTATAACATTTGTACTTTTATACGCATTTTCTCTACTAACAATTATACTATTTTCTTTAATTTGTAAATTAACTCCAATTTTTTCTAACACATCTATTAGACTTTTTAAATGCTCTGAATTAACATTATTAATTTTAAGGTTATTTCCAAGTACTGCACCAATAATAAGAAAAGTTCCAGCTTCAATCCTATCACTCATTACCTTATATTCACACCCATGCAACTTACTACATTTATTTATAATAATGCTTTCTTCTTGCCTACAAATATTACATCCACACTCATTAAGAAAATTAATTAAATCGTCTATTTCTGGTTCTAATGCACAATTATTAATTATTATTTTAGAATTAGTTTTGCAACTAGCAAGTATAGCGTTAATTGTCGCACCTACTGACTTTTTTTCAAAGTTTATAGTTCTTTTATTAACTCCATTTTTATTAAAAGAATAAAGATTATTTTCAAGTTTATAATTAATTCCTAAACATTCAAATGCTTTTAAGTGTAAATCTATTGGTCTTTCTCCAAAATTACATCCACCAGGACCTATTACACTAACTTTTTTATATAGTGAAAGTAAAGAGCCCATAAAATAATAAGATGCTCTCATTTTTAAAACTTCATCACAATCTAGTTTTTGATTTTTAATATTTCTAGCATCTATATATAAACAATCTTTATCATCATACAATGTTTTAACATTAAGTTTTTCTAATATTTTAATTAAAGTATATGTATCATCAATAGGCTTTACATTAGTTAACTTAACTACTGACTTAGTAATTATAGAAGCAGGTATTAAAGCTACTAATGAATTCTTAGCTCCTCCAACACTAACTTCACCATGCAATAAATTATTACCCCTAATTTTTAGTATTTCCTTCATAAAAAAACACCTCATTAAAATGTATTAACAAGATGTTTTTTTTATAACAAAAAAAGGCTGTTATTCAGCCTTTCCCTTACTTCCAAATAATTCTATTTTTTCTCTAACTACTTTCTTTATTCCTTCCTTACCAGGACCAATTACTTTTCTTGGATCATATACTTTACTATCATTATTTAAAACTTCTCTAACAATCGCAGTAAATGCTTGTTGACATTCTGTGTTAACATTTATTTTACTTGTTCCTCTAGAAATAGCTTCTCTAATTTGATAATCAGGAATACCACTACCGCCATGTAATACTAATGGCATATTAGTTTTTTCTTTAATTTCTAACATCTCTTTAAATCCTAATTTAGGCTCCCCTTTATATGGCCCATGAACAGATCCTAAAGCAGGTGCTAAACAATCTACTCCAGTTTCTTTTACAAATGATGCACATTCATTTACATCAGCATAAAGTATGCCAGCACTAACTGTATCTTCTTGTCCACCAACATGTCCTAATTCTGCTTCTACACTAACATTAAATTTTTTAGCATATTCTACTACTTCTTTTGTAAGTCTTACATTTTCTTTGTATTCATATTTAGATGCATCAATCATAACAGAAGTAAAACCTGCATCAATTGCATTTTTACACGCTTCAAAACTCCCACCATGATCTAAATGTAAAGCTACAGGAACTGTTATTTTCATAGTTTCCATTAAAGCTTTAGTTATAGCAGCTATAACCTTATAGCCACCCATATATTTTGCTGCACCTTCACTAACACCAATAATAACAGGGCTTCTCATTTCTTCAGCCACTTCTAAGATTGATTGTGTCCACTCTAAGTTATTAGTATTAAAGTGCCCTACTGCATATTTACCATCTTTTGCTTTGTTAAGCATTTCTCTCATATTAACTAACATATTTTCACCCTCCAAAAAAATTATAGCACATAAAAAAAAGCACCTTAATATTTAAGATACTTTTATTATTATTTTTAAAAATTAACGAGAAATGAATTAATAATCTTCCTCTTCTTCATCTTCCTCATCATCGTCATCATCATGAGTAGTAGGTTTTTCTTCTTCATCAAATTCCTCGTCGTAAGATTTTTCTTCATCTTCCTCTTCTTCTTCATCTTCTTTAAGTTCTTTTTCTTCTTCATCGATTTCACTATAAACATCGTTCATATCAATGTGAACCTTATCAAAACTTTGTCTTTCTCTTAGATCCCAATTGTTATCCTCTAATAAAACAAATCTTTCATCCAAACTTAAATTAGTATAAAAATCAGAAATATATTCATCTGCTTCACTTTTTTCTAAGCCTAACACTTCACTAACTTCATTCCATAATTTATTAAACTTTTGAGGCCCTTGTTTTTTTTCTAATAATTCATAACCTACTTCAACCATTGATCTTTTTAACATTTTTATTATTCCTCCTATATAAAGACATTTTATTATATACTATTATTTTCAAAATTACAATAACACTTACTTAAATAAGAAACTAAGTAAAGGGGTAATATTAGCTAAAATTGGAGCTAATACTAAAGCAATAACAGACATTAACTTAATAAGTATATCCATTGCTGGTCCTGCTGTATCTTTAAATGGATCACCAACTGTATCTCCCGTTACAGCAGCCTTATGAGTTTCAGAACCTTTTCCTCCATAATTACCTTCTTCTATATACTTTTTAGCATTATCCCATGCTCCACCAGCATTTGCCATAAACACAGCTAACATAATAGCACTTGCTAGTCCTCCAACAAGTAATCCGCCAAGCCCTTCAGCTCCAAATAAGAATCCAGCTAATACTGGAGAAACAACAGATATAACAGCAGGTAAAATCATTTCTTTTAGTGCTGCTCTTGTTGAAATATCAACACACTTAGCATAATCAGGTTTTTCAGTGTTTTCCATAATTCCAGGTTTTTCTTTAAATTGTCTTCTTACCTCTTCAATCATCTTATTAGCAGCTTTTCCAACTGATTTCATAGTTAAAGAAGTAAATAGATATGGAAGCATTGCTCCTATTAACAAACAAACTACTGTTCCAGGTTTTATTATATCAATTGCACTTAATCCACTAGCCTGTGCAAAAGCAATAAATAAAGCAAGGGCTGTAAATGTTGCTCCACCAATACAGAAGCCTTTTCCAACTGCTGCAGTAGTATTACCAACTGAATCTAATTTATCAGTAATATTACGAACACTTTCTTCTTGCTTAGACATTTCTGCTATACCACCAGCATTATCAGCTATAGGTCCATACGCATCAACAGAAACAGTAATTCCTACAGTAGAAAGCATACCAACTGCTGCTAGAGCAATACCATAATTACCATAACATAAATAAGCTACTATAATACCTGCAGTTAAAACAATAATTGTTAATGCAGTAGATTGCATACCACTACCTAATCCAGCAATAATATTAGTAGCATGACCAGTTCTAGATTGTTTAGCGATTTCTTTAACTTGTCCATAATCACTAGAAGTATAATATTCAGCAATATATCCAATTATAACGCCAACTACAAGTCCTGATAAAACAGCAAAAAATGGTTTAAATGACTCTAAATATATTTTTGAAAATACTAATGCACCTATCATAGTTAGTAAACTAGCAGACCATGTAGCAATATTTAATGCTAATTTAGGATTTTTCCATTCCCTACTTCCAACAAAAATTTGGCTGATAAGACATGCTACAATTCCTATTGCTGCAATAAGTAAAGGAAATATAGTACCTTTGCTTGGTGAAATAACACCATTAACTACTAATGCAAGTCCAAGTGAAATAGCAGATACAATAGATCCAATATATGATTCGCATAAATCACTACCCATACCAGCAATATCACCTACATTATCTCCAACGTTATCAGCAATAACAGCAGGATTTCTAGGATCATCTTCAGGTATTCCTGCCTCAACCTTACCTACTAAATCAGCCCCTACATCAGCAGCTTTAGTATATATACCTCCACCAACACGTGCAAATAATGCAATAAATGATGCACCTAATCCATAACCGGAAACAACATGTGCAGCAGTTGCATATTCACCAGTAGCATATACAAATATCATAAATATAGCAGTTAATCCAAGTAAGCTAAAACCTACAACACTAAGTCCTAGTACAGAACCGCCATTAAATGCTACTTTTAATGCACCTGACATACCTTTTTCCTTAGCATTATAAGCAACTCTTGAATTAGCCTTAGTAGCAGCTAGCATTCCTATAAATCCAGCAAGTGCAGATAAAACAGCACCACATATAAATGCTAAAGCAGATTTCCAACCAACACCTTCAGCATTTTTTAAAGCTGGGAACAAACCAAGTACTGCAAGAAGCACGGCTACTCCTAATACAAATATTGAAATTATTTTATACTCTCTCTTTAAAAAAGCCATTGCCCCTTCATGAATATAAGAAGATATCTCTTCCATTTTCTTATCTGCAACCAAAAGTTTCTTATTCCTTCTATACAAAACAAATGCATATAATATAGAAATAAGAGATGCAGAAATTGCAATATATAAATAAATCATCAAAACACCCCTCTTGCTATAATTATAAAATTTATATATAAAAAAAAGAAGAAAAAAAGGCTTATTTATAATTTAAATAGCCTTTTTAATCTTCAATTTCTTCGCCTTTTTTAGCCATTGTTTTTCTAAATATTTTAAAGGTTCCTTCTTTAGCAGTATAAACTTTTACATAATCAGTTCTTACAAAGTTACTTACAGCTTTAATTCCTTCACGTTTTCTAATAATTCTTACAAACATTTTAGCATGTCTTAATGATTCAATAGAATTTACAATAAGTTTCAAAGGAACAGAAGAAAATACTTTTTGATCAGAAGCATTTTCATGATGATATTCCTCAACTTTATATTGGGTTGGATCTAAAGCAAAATAAACAAACAGATTACCATCAACTATATCAAACTTAGCAACAGGAATATTATTCAAATAGAATGTCTCATAGTCTCTTTTTATCTTACTAACAATTCCCTCATATGATAATAATTCATTTTTAACTTCACTATAAAATTGCTTTGTCCCATAAGCAGATTTAAATAATTTATCAACAAATGACATAGATATAGCATCATCAACACTAGAAACATAAACTGTGTTTTTAACAAATTTAATAGGTTCTTCTATCTCTACATCCTCATCAACATTTTCATTTTTTTGACTTTGTTTTCTAATAATATCATTTATTTTATTTAGTTCCCTGTTTTTCTTTATTAATCTTCTTATTCTACGCTTACTAACTCTTCTTAATATAGCAAGTTTCTTATTATTAATTAAGTATTTTAATATAAAGAATGCTGCTACAAATACAACAAGAAGAGAACCAAGAGTAATCCAAATCCATGCTGTGCTAATATTCAAAATAGCTACTAAAGGTTCAACATATTCATAGTTTTCAAAATCTCCTTCAAAAGTAACTTTTACAGTATGTTTGAAAGGCAATGCAGTACCATTTCCATCATGTCCATCTATTGTATAAATAGCTTGCAATCCAGTTGGCAAATTACCTTGTAAATTTATAAAATGACTACCAAAATTAAAGTTTACTTTTTTATCTTCTAGTTTTAAATCCGCAACATTATATCTTGCTTTAGCGATACTAAATTCTAATGTAGAAGAATTCGTTATTTTGTAATTAGGATTTGTTAAACTTGCTGTTATTGTATATTTTCCTGCATTTCTAATAGGTTTATTACCATAGTCTATTTGCAATCCAATAACATCTTTACTTTCTTCTGTTCCAAACACTCTAACAGCTATATTTTTTAAATTACCATCATAAACAAGATTTTCATAATAGTAAAATTCAACAGTAAGAGGCATAGGTACAACATGTAACTTATTTTCTCCACTTCCAGCAACCATATTTGCAACATAGTTAGTATTTGTAGTATAGTTAATTCCAACTATATCATATTCTCCAACATTTCTTATTCCTGTAACATTATCAGCAACAAAATAAATCATTATTTGTTCATCGTTAATTCCATCAACCAACATACCTAAATCATTTGATGATATTCCAGTACCATATACAACTTCAAAAACTCTTGGTGAAACCACTAATCTATAAGCATTTATATATAAATTAAACACTTTACTAGCAGCCTTATAATTCTCTGTTTCATCAACATAAGCAATAACTGTACAAGGAGAACTATTAGTAGTAACATTTTTACATTCATTCTTTTGACTATATTTTTGTTTTATAATCGCTTCATAATGATTAATTTCTACATCAACATATTGATTGAATCCATTATATGTTTTTGTTTGTCTCTCTATACCTGATAGTATACTTTCAGCCTTTTCAATATTCCTAGTTATTTGAGAATTTGTATATAAAGAATAATTATTATCTACAGTTTCCATTTCTGCAGTTAGTGTATAAGTTCCTGCATTTCTAAAGGCTACAGAAACATCATTTTTAGTAAACTTAACTTTTAAATTACAATCATTACCATCATTATCAACATATTTTGCAAATGCATCTTTAGCATTGCCATCGTACACCAAATTTTCGCTAACATTCCATATAACCTCAACCTTTTTAGGTACTATAATTAGCTTTCTTTCAACAGAAGTATCCAATGTTACTCTATAATTTGAATTATTAATTGAAACATTTGTAATATTATATTCACCAATATTTTTATTAGTTTGGTTTTCTCTTCCGAATGTATAAACAACACTTTCATTTACACCATATATATCATATTGTTTACTAATGTTTACTATATCGCTATCACCAAATTCAATTGTTTTATTTTCTTCAAGATTAATAGTAATATTTTTATGAGTAACTGTTAATGTACCATAATGATAACTAATTTCATAATTCTCAATAGTGTTTGTTTCACCATTCATTATTTTATCAATTTTAATCTTTAATGCATTTGGATAAATATTAACATTTTTATAATCATCTTCATAAGTATCATATGTAATAACATCATCTGAATTTATAATTTCACCATCAGCCAATACTGTACTAGAATCAATAGAATAATAATTTCCATCAATTAGTTGTGGTTTTGCATAAACACCATACTCAGTAGAATTATCATTAACATTTATTAATAAATTTCTTTTTAAAATAGTTACTTTTATTTCTTTTTCAATTGAAGTTTCATAAGTAGCTAATTCTCCATTGCCGTCTTTACCTTGATATGTTAATGTAACTTTTTCCTTATATGTAGAACTATCATTCACAAATTTAACACCATAAGTTTCTTCACTCATAGGAGTAGGTATAAACACTGGGCCACTCTTCTTAGACCAAGAATATACAACGCTTGCACTATTTAGTAATTCATGATTATATGACATTTTTATTTTTAATCCATCATTATAATCACCATAAGTAATAGTTGTATCTCCATTATTTTTAAGGACTAAATCAGAAGTTTCACTATCTGCATAATAAGTTCCTATACTTACATTTGAAAATTCTTTTATTTCCCATTTTGGGTAAAGATCAACATTGTTTGTTAATATAGTATCATTACTAATCTTTACACCCTCATCACACCACGCTATAAAGTTAAAACCATCTGATGATAATTTGTATTCTTCTTTCAAATTATCATTTTCAAAAAGAACACTTCCAACTGCATAACCAGAGAACCCTTTAACAGCTACAATAGAACTCGCCTCTTCTATAATTGGATAATTTTTATGCAAATTTATTGTTATCTCATAAGTGAAATTTTCTGTCAAGCTACTATTCCAACCAGATGATAAATAATAATTATTTTTTATTGTTTGATTAGGGAAAACAATTTTAACATTATTCAATCCTGCTGTTTCACCATCATCTATAACTGTATATTGATCAGCCTCACTTACATAAAATCTATTTATTCTAAGAATAGCCAAGTTATTACAATCAGCAAATGCATCTTTACCAATTGTAATAACGCTCTCTGGAACTACAATCTCATCAACATTACTAAATCCAGCAAATGCATAATCTCCTAATCTAGCAATATTTGCACCAATAGTTATTTTTCCATAAATAACATTAGCTAAATCTTTTAAAACACTTTCATTAGTTCCATTTTTAACAGCAACAATAGGTAATGAATCATATGAATCAGGAATAATCCAATTATCAATATGTTCTTCTGATGTACTTGCTCCAATTATTACATATTGATTAGAACCGTTATCTTCTAACTCTAAATTCACCTTAGAAAGTTCATCATAAAATAAAGTACTTGCCTTTGCATTACTATTTGAAAATGCAAAAAAAGACATTACCATTGCAAATATTAAAATTATATATTTTAATGTCTTATCCTTTTTCACCATTTTCACCTCTTATTACAAATCTAATTTAACATAAAATTAACTTTTCTTATACAATATTACTATTGTTTTTATTTTTTTTTAATGTTTCTTGAACAAAATGTTTAATATTTTTAAAGCCACTCAACAATTCTTTGAAGTTTCGCGTAAAATTTCTCACTTACAACTTCATCCAAAATTTTCTTATCTTCTATAGAAACCATATCGGATTTAGTTGACAAATATAAATTTATTATTTTACACACAACTTCTTCTATTGCATATTCATCTTCGTTTATTACACCATATTCACAAACAAATTTTTCAAATTGATCTTTACTAAAAATCATTTTTATTTTTTCAATATCCATGTAAGTAAAACCATTTGTCAAATTATCAAAATCACAGTAATATATTAATCCATTTTTATTAGAAATAAGCATACTATTCCCATTAAAATCATTCAAAATGACATGACTTTTTAACCTTTTACATTTCAAACTAATATTGTAAAAGTTATCACAAATGTACTTAAAATTTTTGTTATATTGAAGGCTATATTTTTCAATAACTTTATTAATATTATTTAAAGTAAAATATCTTTTATAATCACTTAATTCATCAATCTCTAAAGAATGTAATTTCTTATACCATTTAGCTATTTCATCTATAATATTATCATCTAAATCAAGTTCATTTATCTTTTTATATAAGTTCTCATCATCATAGTCCTCAAAAACAATTAAATTGTCACTATGCATTAAAATTTTAGGCAAATTAATCCCATGTTTTTCCATTATCATATATTTATTTATATAATTTTTACCATCTTTTCTATCATAAAACTTTATAAGATATGATTTATAATTATTAACAATTTTAAGTATCCACACATCATCTTTTACTTTTAACGGTAATAGTTCACCATTTAAAGAAGAGTTCATCTTATTTAATTCTTTTCTAACTTTACTTGTTATAATTCTATCAAACATAATACCACCTTTTATAGTATAACATAAACTAGAAAATAAATTTTTTAAACTATCAAAAAATCAATTGAAATACCAATTATATTTGGTTATAATGAAAGCAAGGTGATTAGTATGGAAAAAATTATGGATGCTATTGACTGGCGTACTATTCTAGTTGATAATTATAAAAAATTAGGTCTAAGCGAAAATGAATTAAGTATAATTTTAGTTACTAACTCTTTAATACAAAAAGGAGTTGATTTTATAACTCCTGATTTAATTGCATTAAAAATGACTCTTGATTTTAATGAAATAGATAATTGTTTTACTAATCTACTAAAGAAAAATATCCTAACATTAGAAGGAAAAGAAAAATTAAAAATTTCTATTGAGCCACTTAAGAAAAAATTAGTTGATATATTTTATGAAGAATTAAAAAATCAAACATCAACTCCTACAAATAAAGAACAGGAAGACATTTTTGTCTTATTTGAAACAGAATTCGGTAGAGCATTATCTCAATTTGAAGTTAATACAATTAAAGATTGGTTTGATCAAGGTAATACTGCTGCAACTATAAAAGAAGCTTTAAATGTAGCAACACTAGCAAAAGTAAAAACAATTAGATACATAGATAAAGTATTATTAGAATGGAAAAGAAGAGAAGAACTTGCTAAAAATGGTGTATCACCTTTATCAGAAAAATGGAGAAAGAATCTAGAAGAAACTATGGAAATTGCAAAAATAAATTGGATGGATGACTAATGGACAATAATTTTATTATCACTACCCTAAAAAATTTATTTCCTAATGCAAAATGTGAATTAAATTATGAAAATGATTGGCAACTATTAATTGCCATTCTTTTATCTGCACAATGTACTGACAAAAAAGTTAATCAAGTCACGCCATTACTATTCTCAAAATATCCAACTTTGTTAGACTTAAAACTATCAAATTTTGAAGATGTAGAAAAAATAATTCATCCACTAGGATTAAGCAATGTAAAAGCCAAAAATATTATAAATCTGTCCACAATATTACACGACAAATATAACGATAAAGTTCCTAATAATAAAAAAGATTTAATCTCTTTACCAGGAATAGGGACTAAAACAGCCAATGTAATGTTAATAGAGTATTTTAATATTCCTGCATTTCCAGTTGACACTCACGTTTCACGTGTAACGAAAAGGCTAGGGATTTGCAAGGAAAACACTCCAATAGCTAAGATTGAAGATATTCTTACTACTAGATTTCCAAAAAGCGAATGGGCCTTATTACATATAAGAATGGTATTATTTGGAAGATATATTTGCAAAGCTTCAAAGCCTAATTGTAATTCATGCTTATTTAAAGATAAATGTACATATTATAATAAAAAAAGCATATAATTTAATGGTGATAAAATTGAATATTATTTTTGCTGGTTCAAAAGGGAAAACAGGAAGTATTGTTTATAATTATTTAAAAGAGAAGGGCTATAAAATATCTAATGAAGTAAATCTAAACGAAAATAATTTAGAAGAAATAATTGTCCCCAATTCAATTGTAATTGATTTTACAAATAGTGAAGCTGCTTTTAATCACGCTAATATATGCTTAAATAACAACTCTCATTTTATATGTGGAACAACAGGAATTAGTGAAGAAAATATAAATATCTTTTCTAAAAAAGCTTTAGAAAAACAATTACATTTTGTATTCTCTCCTAATTTTTCTTTAGGCATTCCCAAAATCATACCTTTTTTACAAGAATTAAAAAATGACTTTCCAAATTCATCTATAACAGAATCACATCACATAAGCAAAAAAGACATTCCTTCTGGAACAGCTCTTCTATTACAAAAACACTTAAGCAAAGATACCCCCATAAATTCCATTAGAACAACATATCAAACATTAGACCATATTATATGTTTAGAAAATGAATATGAAGAAATTAAAATATCTCACATTGTAAAAAATAAATTAGCTTATGCTAAAGGCGTAGAAAAAGAACTAATAAAAATATTAAAAAAAGGTAGATAAAATCTACCTTTTCTATCTATAAAGATTTACCACAATCAGGACAATACAAATCGGTTTCTGATACAATCTTGCCACAATGTTTACACAAAACTACATTATCCTTATCAAATAATTTAGTTCCACAATCAGGACAATAATTTGCTTTAAACGCTACAATATTATGACAATTAGGGCACTCTTTTGCAACCTCTTTGTTTTCTTTTCCGCATTGAGGACAAAACTTAAAGTTTTTAGCAATAGTTGCACCACAATGAACACATGTTATAGTAAAATCATGAGTAAAATTAAACATCTTCTTCATTTCTGAAGTATGGATTGTACCTGCATTTATTGGATGGTTAATCGGATACATGTTTTGAGATTTTCCATTACCAGTTTCTATTCTTTCATTAATTTTAATATTAACCAATTTTTCTACGTCTTCAGGCATAGTAATATTTTCAATATTTAATTTTTGTAAAAATAGCCCACACTCAGCAAATTTCTCTCTTACTATTTTAAAATCTTCTATTTCAAACTTATCATAATTAGCTACAAAATCTAAAGCAGATATTCTATTAACAACTAGTGTCTCAGTCACACCAGTAACAATAAGCGTACGCATATATAATGATATATCGTCTTCGTTAAACTCCGTTATTTTTCCAAATAAATTAGTCATAAACAAAGCAGCGTCAGTTACTTTAAAAGAAAAATTACCAAAGCATCTTAATGCAATGCTTCCAAAATCATTATCACGCAATATCAAAGAATTAACCATACCCCATTTTAAATTATCAAATAAAGTAAGAAAAACATAATATATTTCACAATTATATCCAGGCCCAGATCTTTTTTGGGCTTTTTTGTACTGCGTAAGTTTAGGTAATGTTTTATCATCAAGCACGTGAACCCCTTCAGCTAAAACATCAAAAACTACTCCATCATTAACAAAAACAGCAACCTGATTTTGTTTAACCAACAATTTAGTGCCCGATTTAATTGTATTATTTAGCATAGGATACCTAAGCACAAAAACATTTGCAGTTGTATTAGGGCACTCAATAATATCTAAACTAGATGACAAACTCATAATTAATACCTCCGTTTTTTATAGTATAACACATATAAAAAATGAAACTTATAAATTTTATTAATTTGTTAATTTTAATATTCAATAAAATGTGTTTTAATATAAATATAAAGAAAAAGAGGTGGATAAATGAAAAGAAATGTAATTTTACTAGTGTTTATATCCGTCATTTTCTTTTTTATTACAACCTCTCACAAATTAAAAGCCGAGGAAACAATAATATATGAAGTTCCTCTAGCAAAAGACATTATTTATGGTGACCACCTATATAAAGCCGAATTACTAGGTGGCAGCGCTAATACAAGTGGTGTTTTTCTTTGGAAAAATGAACTAGAAGTATTAGATGTAGGAACTTACGAAAGAACTGCAGTTTTTACTCCATATGACACAAATTTTGATAAAAAAGAAATAACCGTTAGTTTTAATGTTTTACAAAAAAAGATCTCACTATCATTTGAAAGAGAAATAAAAAAGCAATATGATGAAACAACTCTTTTTAAATTACCTAATTACACCATAACCGGAATAATAGATAAAGAAACCTATATTTCAGGCATTCCAACAGCAACATCAGAAAGCATTTTAGTAGGTGAAAATATTCCAATAAAAATAGATGGTTTATCAATCGAAGGTAACAAAAAAAATAATTATTATTTGGATTTAGCAAATATTACTGGAACAATATATCCAAAATACATAGAAAAAGCAGGAAAATACAATAGCAAAATAACTTTTGTTGATGATATATATATTCCTTCTAATTCTACCCTTGTAATTAATAGTGTATCTACAGATATAACAAAAGAAGGATATGTTATAAAAGATTACTACGATATATATCTAAAAAGTAATACTACTCGCTTATCTGATATTAATGGCAAAATAAACCTAAAATTTAAATTAGATAAAACAATAAACTCTAAAAAAATAATAGCCTTTAACTATCATGATGGTGAATATGAAAAGATATCATATGATATTAGTGAAGATGGCTATATAACATATACAGTTACAGCCTTAGGAGCGCTTGTTTTAACTGAAAAAAAGCCTAACTTTACATGGCTTTATGTAGTTTTATCGTGTATATTGATTATTGCCTTAATATTTTTCTTAATCAACACATATGCAAACAAACCAAAAAAAGCAAAAATTATAAAATATAAAAGTTTAAAAAGGAGTAAAAAGAATGGATATAACATGTGAAAATGTAACAAAAACATATATTGTCAAAGAGAAGTTATTTAAATCAAAAAAAATAAATGTAATAGATGATTTTACCTATAAAATAAGTCAAGGAGATATAATAGCTATTTTAGGTATAACTAATTCTGGAAAAAGCACACTTATAAAATTATTAAGTGGAAAAGAAATGCCCACAGATGGAAAAATATTAGTTGATGGAAAAGTTAACTATTCTAAGTTACAAAATAATAGTGTTGTATTAGATGATTTTAGCAAAGCAAAATTCTTATTTAATGAATCAGTGTATAATAATTTATTACATTATGGTTCCAAATTAAAACTTAATACAAATGAAGTTGAAAAAAAGATTGTAGAATTAAGAGATGCTTTGGAATTTGATAAAATAATAAACAAAAAAATTGCCGAAGTTAGCGAACTTGATCTAATAAAATTAGATATAGCTATAAACATGTTAACTAGTCCTTCAATTATTTATTTTGATGAGGCATTAAATACATTAGACATTATCTCAAAAAATTCATTATTAAAACTATTAAAACGAATAAATAAAGAGTTTAAAACAACTATAGTCATAGCGAGTGATAATATTATAGATGTTGAAAAAATATGTAAAAGAGTAACAATTTTGAAAAATGGTAAAATAATTGCCGATAACAAATATGAAATAATTAAAGAAACTCTATTAAGCAGTAAAAATGTTAATGTAACATTTAATAAGAGCTTTAATATTCCAAAAGGAAACTTTGAAATAATTGAATATAGTGATTATTATTTAAAAGTAAAAATAGACTTTAGAAAATGTGATTTTGCAACTTTTATTAATCAATTTGACATAAATACCATTATTGATATAAACATTTCTCCATTATCAATAGAATCATTATAAATATTTATTAAAAAAAGAACTTTCAGAAATACTAATTGATCTATTAATATTTCTAATATTTTCAGTTAATGTAGCAGTACATGTCACTGTTCCTAAACCACTTAAAGTAATTTTGTATTCTTCTTCTGTTTCAATTTTTGAAATTCTCCATTTATAATCAAATGTTATTGTCATATTTATATAATTAAATTTAGGTTCTGAATTAGATCCTGATAATTTTTTTATACTTGTTTTGTAATAATAAGGAGCTATGTTAGTATCTAAACTAAATTTATAAGTATACTTCCTACCAATGCCATTATTTAAAACTTCTATATCACTTATAATTGTCTTTTCATTTATAATGTATCTAGTTGGATCTATAAAAGAATATCCATAATCTTTCTTATATTGTTCTTGGCTCAAATTAGTTGCATTATTTTTCCACTTTACATTAGAGTTGCTAACACTACTAGCGTCTCTTTTTAAAATTGTGTCATCTGCAACATACAACTGCTCAGCAACTTTTACAAATGTACTAATGCTTATTGACTCACTAAAAGAAGCTGAAGGAGTAATAATTCTTCTATTCTTCACACTTTGTGTTGTTAATTTTACTGACTTTTTAGCTACAACTTCTCCTGATGATTCACTTTCATAATAACTAGCGTTCTTTAAATTATTAAGTGCAATGAAAATATTATTCATCTCAGTTTGTGATTTTGGTCTTCCTGTAGAAGGTTTATCTAAATAAGTTGTTTCTAAATCAGACTTTACAACTACCTCATTATTTGAATTATCAGATTTACCATTAAAGCACCCTGTTATAATAAACATAAATGACAAAACTATTATAAATTGAACTGCCTTTTTCACTGCCATTCCTCCACGCGAAATAATTATATCACAAATAATAAAACTATGACACTATTTATTTTTTAGTTATATTGTTTAAACTTTAAAAATAAGATAGAATAGTAAAGGATGGGAGTTGACCATATTTTATGAGTATATTTGTTAATGGTTTAGAAAAAGAATTTAGAAACGGGATTAGACCTATAGATTTATTACCTATTCAAGATAAAACATTTTTTTCATGCAAAATTAATAATAAATTAAGAGATTTGTTTTACCCAATTGAAGATAACAACAATATTGAATTTTTAGAATTAAACGATGAGGATAGCATTAGAATATATGAATCATCTCTTAGATATGTACTAGCTATGTCTATTAAAAGATGTTTTCCTAATTTAAAATTTAGCTTTGATTATTATATTTCTAGATCAATTGCGTGCCATTCTAAAGATAAACTTTTTAATAATGATGATCTTGAAAAAATCAAAAAAGAAATGAATAAAATAATAGAAAGCAACTACACTTTTGTAAGAAAAACAATTACACCAGAAGAAGCAGATGAATACTATAGTAAAAATGGTTTTGAAGATAAAGTTCATATATATGCTTTTAGACCCAAAAAAGAAGTTTATATATATGAATGTGATGATTATGCTAATTATATGTATAGTTACATGGTTCCATCTACTGGATACTTAAAAAAATATAATTTACTTTTATATAAAGGAATGATTATATTGCAATATCCTAGATTTGAAGAAAATGGAGAAATACCTAAATTTGTAGAAGAAAACACATATGAACAAACACTATTGTCCACTAATGATTGGGGCAAAAAAATAGGAGCCTTAACTGTTAGTGATATAAATGAAAACATTTTAAAAAATCCTAAAGAATTTATAGAAAAATGTGAACAAAGACATACTAATTTAATACATGAACTTGGTGAAAAAATAAGCAAAAGAGATATCAAATTAATAGCAATCGCTGGTCCTTCATCTTCAGGTAAAACAACATTTTCTAATAAGCTTAGAATAGAGTTAGAAAAAAGAGGATTACACCCAGTAAAACTATCAATGGATGATTATTATAAAGATAGAAGCAATTTAACTAAAGAAGAGGAAGAAAATATAGATTTTGAAGATATTAACTTAATAGACATTGAATTATTCAACAAGCATATCAAAGAACTAGCAGATGGAAAAGAAGTTACACTTCCTAAATTTGAATTTGTAACAAAAAAAAGAGTTGTTGGATCTACAATTAAACTTGGTAAAAACTCGCCAATAATAATTGAGGGAATTCATGCTTTAAACAAAAAGCTAACTTCATCAATTCCTAAAGAAAATAAGTTTGAAATATATATAGGGCCTCATATTCAAATAAATCTAGATGACTATAACCCTATAAGTGTTACTCATCTAAGATTAATACGTAGAATAGTAAGAGATAATAGATGTAGAGGTGCAGATGTTTCTCAAACATTAGAAATGTGGGAGTCTGTTAGAAAAGGCGAATTTAAATGGATTTATGACAACCAAGAAGGCGTTGACTTTGTATATAATTCGGTTTTAAATTATGAATTCTGTGTAATGAAAAAATATGCATTGCCTTTGTTGAATGCCGTACCTGAAACATCAAGCGAATATAATTTAGCTAAAACATTAATTAAATATTTAAAGTATTTTGTAGATGTTGATGACAAGTTTGTTCCAAAGGATTCATTAATAAGAGAATTTATTGGAGGAAGTTGTTTTAAAGATTAATAAAAAAGAACATATTGATGTAATATCATTATGTTCTTTTATTTTTACTTTTTAAATACTAATTCTTCATTTTTGCTAACTGTTATTTTATCCATTGTTAATCTCTGTCCTGGAGCCACAACAAATAAACATTGACCTATACCAGCATTAGCAATAAATTCTCTCTCTTCTTCAGAGAAACCACCAACTGATGCATATAAGTCCATTAATGCTTGTAAGTCGGCAGGGTTTAAACCAAATATAAATGAATATTGACAACCATTGATAATAGATGTTGTATATTTTTTGATACTAGCACTACCAACAAAGTCGTTTACGTTTTGTGTAATAACTACAAATATACCATTATATTTTCTTATACGCTTAACCATTTGGTGCATAAAGAATAACGCTGCTGGGCTTCTTTCATCAATAAATACGTGAGCCTCATCTACAACAATTGCAACATGCTTATTTTCATGCTTTGCAATATTTCTTTCTCTATTTTTACTAACTTCATTTTCAAGGAATCTAAGAACAAGCATCATTTGAGAGTTCATTACCATATCATTCTTTGAAGAAGACATTTTTCTAAAGTCAAATAGAATCATATCACTCGAACTTGTATCAATAGTAGTAGGTCCATTCCATAGATTTGAAAGTGATCCTTCTCCACTAAGTCTTTCTAAATATACTTCAATGTTTCTATAATCACTAAGTTCATCACCTAAGTCTATTGATCTATGTGAATCCTTAATAATTATTTCTGTTATTGATTGAACTTTTTCTTTTACTATTGCCATCGCATCGTCCATTATAGGGAAATCTGCAGCTTTTAATTTTTCAAAATTATCTGTTTTCTTAATTCCTCTTCTTTCATATGCTTCTGTAACTACACCAGATAGTCTAGCTAACTCTTTATTTGTTAAATCCGGAATTAAGTTTTGGAAAAATTGTTCCAAGAACTGTATGTGATTAGAAAATATAGATTTATATCCTTCTTTTATTTGTTCTTCAGTTAATTCTTCATCATCACCCTCTTGCATAGCTCCAAATATATGGAATGGGTTAATACGTGAATTGTTACCTGCACCAACATCAATTATTTGGCCACCTAATTTTTTAGTCATTACATCGTATTCACCTTCTGGGTCAATAATATATGTCTTTACATCTTCCATTATTAACTTCAATAACATTTTCTTTGTAAAATGTGATTTACCAGAACCTGATTTACCAATTATCATAATATTAGAATTGGTTCTACTTGTAGATCTAACCTTAGGATCAAAGAAAATTAATCCAGCACCATTATATCCAAGTAAAAATCCATCCTTATCATTCAAACCTTGGAAAATAAATGGGAATCCTGCTCCTAATGTACTACTTGGCATATCTCTACCATTAGTCATAATAATATCATCTCTAGGAGTTGGTAGCATTGCTATTAATCCTTGCATTTGTCTTAGTGCCAATTTATCTATTTTAAATCTTTGTTGCTTAAGCGAAGACAAAACTTTTCTATTTGTATTCCTTAAATCCTTTTCTGTCTTAGCATAATTCATAGTATAAATATTAACTAGTTTTAAACTTTCATTACCTCTTTCTATTTCAGATAAAACTTCATAGAAAGATTCAAGTTGCGTTTGCCTACTCATGGATTCAGATACTTTACCAGTTTCAAGCATTTGTGTTCTTATTTCACGTATCGCCTTATCCATCAAAGCTTTAGCAACACCCATTTCAACATTTTTAGCATTTATTACTACTGTAGTATCAGAATTTACAACAACAGATGCAAGCCATGCACCAGGAACATCAGATGGATATTCATAAGTAGAATAAATACTTGCATACATAGAATCAGTTCTTATTTTTGTTGAAAAGAATTCTAGTTCCTCTGGCATAATCGCAGATTTATAATCTTCGCACTCATCAAAATCAAAAGCTTTTTTCTCACCATATGGATTAAAAATATAATAAAATAAAGCTTTTATTTCACTATCCGTACATTTTTTGGGTTCTAGTTTGTTAATCTCAAGTTTCTCAAAAGCACTATTATAAACAAAGTTTAAATCTTCTAAGTTACTACCATAAATAACCAAATAAAATTCTTTAATCATAACAGGATAATCTTGTTGATATGCTTTTAATGTTTGCCACTCATAATCTACTTGGTCTTTTCTATTCTTATAGCCATCTTCTGTCATATCATTATTAGCAAATTTAACATCTTGTAATGCATATAATCTTTCTTGCTTCTTTATTGCCTCAGATAAATCTAGTGGCCTTTCAAGTTTTATTATACTACAATCATCTTTTATTAAATTTAAAGCGTTTGTCATTTGTCTGATTTTTGACCTTTGATCCTCTATTGACAAATATGCTAAATTTATACATCCTAATTTGATAACTTTACTAATTTTATTAGTAGTATATGTTATAACACCATCTTCTATTTTCTTTATAGGGAAGAAATCTAATATATTTCCACCATTTCTAGTATTTTTACTTGCCATTTTTCTTCACAGCACTTTTCTTTTTGTAATATTTTTCTTGTGACATATATGAAAATAAAACATCAAAAGTTTGGTACCCTTTCTTATTAACGATAAATGATGGTGAAACTAAAAATAATGTTATAAATAGAACTAAAATACATGCTATAATTTTAGCAACAATTGGCCACTGTGTTTGAAAGACTAGAACAGCGATAACAGCAGCAATTACAACCATTGCCGCCTCTACTATTCCTAGTCCTTTAAATAATTGCATCTTAACATTTCTAGCTGATTTTGGTATTAAATATCCCATATATTATTCCCCTTTCTTTATATTGTTATAGAATTGACTTGCTCTAGAACTAGCTTCCATTAATTTTTCTCTTTGTTTATCCGCTTTTTCCTTAACTCCTAAGGCATCAGCAACACTCATATTACCACGACTTACTTCTGTAAGTTTTCTTGCCGTCTTTCCATAATCCATTTGTGCTTTCTTATAAGCATTTGATATGTTCTTCAATTCTTTTTGTTGTTGAGTTGATAAATCATTTGATAATTTTATAGATTTTCCAGCAAATTCTTTATAACCCTCTTTAGCTATTTTTTCTTCTTTTTTGTATGCTGTAACATATTTTGTCATTGATGCTTTTACTTTATTTGCATCTGCAGAACCTATAGCAGAATCTAGTTCTTTACTAGCACCCTCAAATTCTTTAACAACAGCAGAAGAATCAGAACTATTTTTGCCTTTTACTAACTCCCATTCTTTACGCATCTTACTATTTTCTTGCTTATAAGAATTTATAAATGATTGATTTAATGCATCAGTAGGCTTTACTTTTGCTTTTTCATCACCGCTTGTAATAGTTCTATAATTTCCTGATTTAATGCTACTTGAAGTGCTATCATTAGATGAAGTAGCTGCAACATTAATATTTGATCTGTTTTGTATATTATTTATATGTCTATCTATGTTATTAACATTTGTATTGAAAGAATTTCTTTGATTGTTTGTAACATTGATTTTAGGTTCTCTATTACCTTCGCTAATTGGTATATCAGCAGAAAAGTCTGTGATATTTCTTGTAGTAGTTGTTGTCTTAGTAATAACTCTAGTTCGAGGTGCAGTTTGCTCTTTCCCTGATTTATCGAATTCTTTAGGTCCTAATCTATTGAATATTCCCTCTAATAATGAATTGCTATCATCATTAGCACCCTTAAATGCATTTCCTAACAAGCTTCCTGAATCTTTTGCCACTGCAGTTCCTGCCATTACTAATAATATCTTTGTAAGGTTATTCATTAATAATGCTGTTGTGTTTATTGTAGTTTGAGTTTCTCCCTCACTTATAGCACCACTTAAGCCACCACTAACTTCTGTAGTAGTACTCACAAGTTCCATATCACTTATAACCCCTATTAGAGATATTAAAATCATAAACGATATTACAGTACCAACAATTGAAATAAGTTCCGATAAAGCTTTGTTCTTCCACTCTTTGAACTTAGCTCCACCATCATCTACCATCTTAGCTGCATACACAGGAGCAACGATATATAATATTAAAATCATAAATATACGCTTTACTAATCCAAAAGCAATAACTATTAAATTATATAAAATAACTCCTCCACCTAGTAAATATACATACCAATAGAATGTTACATTTGTTTCAACAGTTCCATAGTCTAAATCAAATAAAAAGTTACTATCCATTTGAGTCCAATTAGTAATCTCAGTAGTATACATTGTATTGTATGCATTAATAGGATCACCACTAAAGCTAGAATTAAATAATAAATCTGCTAATGAAACATCTTTGCTTCCACCAAACAAATCAACAATAGAAGAAGATATTGTGGTAACTGAAGATATCAAAAACAATGATATTGGAGTTAAACAAAGTATAAAAACAAAAGCTAAAATCATATTCTTTATAATACTTGCAGTTGACCTTGCCTCTTGTTTACTCAAATAGTTTTGCTTTACTACTGCTATAGTTCCAAATATTGTCATAAGCACAACTGCTGTAATCATCATAAATACAGAAAAAGTTGAAATTATATTTTCATTAAATAGTTTAGTTAATAAATCTTGCTGTTCAACTAATTCAGAACTTCCTGATCCTAGATATGTCGTTCCCGTTAATTTATAAAACAAACCTGTAACAACATCAATCAAACTTCCAACAGCATTTACTATTTTCCATAAAATATCATATATTACATATAGTATACCTTTAGCATAATTACCATAATTAGGATCGTCTAATCCTAAAAAATTAATAAAAGACATACTATCACACCTTTCTATTACACATAAACATTATACATTACTTTTTCTTTTATTTTCAATTATTTGGCCTTTAAAAAAAGATATGTTGTTAAAACTGAAGTTGTAAGATAAATGTAGACACATAAAAAGTGCCTACATTTTTTTGATATAATAAATAAAAGGGGATGAATA
>CAKORZ010000003.1 GCA_934101685.1 uncultured Bacilli bacterium | reverse complement strand
CACTTATGTGCTTAACTGGATCATTATTACTAATTTCCATCATCCAATTATACAAAGGCATAATCCATACATGCAAATGAACACCTTTTTTCTCTTCAAAAATAATACTAAATCTTTCTGCAATGTTATTTTCTATTAATACTTTTTCAATACATTTAATTAATTTATACATTTTAGATACAGTGTCATCGCTTAATTCAGACAATTTTTCTACATGCTTTTTTACTGGACAAACAACAATAAATCCAGCAATAGGTAATTCCCAATCTTGAGAGATGGTAAAATCTTCATTTTGATATATCATACCACAAGGTAAAGAAAACTCTCCCTTAGCGTAGCCACAACATGGACATTGAGAAAATTTTATTTCATTATTAGCATAATCTAACATTTTTACCACCATGAATATTATATCATTAATTATTTTTTATTTATTCAATAATAATTAGATAAATGAAAAATAAAAAAGGTTTAATTTATGAAATAAACCTTTTTAAAAATATTTTATTATTTTACCTTTGATAATTCCTTTTGCTCATGTTCACGATGATGAATCGCATAGTAAAAATAATAATCCATAAAATCAAGAGCAAAGCCATTTCCAAAGTTCGATTTAAGGTAACCATCAACCATACGGTAAGGAGAAACTATTGATGATATTTTTTCATTAGGATGTGTTTTTTTACTTAATATATCATCAAGTTTATAAAGTGCACTAGAAAGATATAACCAATGATTCTCATTTGAAGGATCAATATAAGCTTCTTTATCAAGAGCTTTTTCTGTAAATTCTGATGAATAGATTTTTTGGGCTGATTCATCATAAGATTGTTTATATTTATACATAATGTAGTTTATTAATAATGGATGTAACTTTTTAGGAATAGCAAAATTATTAAGCCATTCTTTAAATTTTAAATTTGATGCTACTTTTTCCTCATTGACAGGAGTATAAGGACTATTAATAATAAATGCTTCATCAATAAATCCTTTGCCTTTAAAGTCATATGCAACATCAATAGCATAATTTTTATCACCATTTGTATAAGCAATTTGTGGAGGATAACCATTTAGATATGCACGTAACAAACTATTTTGCCACATAACTATTTTTTCCAAATCATCATTATTATGAAGATGAGGGAAATTAAAAGGAATACCACTTATAATTGCGTCAGTTGATTCTAATTCCATAAAATTATCGCTACCATCACCAGTTGGATTAATACTTTTTGGAAGACTTTCCCAATTCTTTATTGTCCATTTAATAGGTTCAACTACAATCCAAACAGCTTGTCCATGAGTACTGCTTTTATTATGACGAAGTGTTGAATTTTCAAGTGATATTACTCGAACATATTTTTTACCATTGTATTCAAATTCAGGGTTTTGCATAAAAGAAGGGTGTTTTGTTGGTAGACATACCCCAGTATAAATTTTCCCAGTTGGTTTTAACATGTTATGTTGAAATAATTTTTCTAATTCATCGCTATTTTCTGCTTTGCTTTTAGGGTATTCACCAAGTTCAATAGTAAACATTACAATTTTGCCATTTATAGAATAAGATTCAATGATTAAGTTTTCTACGCCGCCAACTTCTTTTATTGTTTTCTTTATATCGATGTTGATACAAGGACGTGTTGATATAGCTACAGAAGAAAAAGTATCAAAAGCCTCAAACATTGAATGATCTGAATTACGCCCATTTTCATCAACCCATCTAGCATATCCAAGTTGATTAGAAAAAATTTGATCTTTTGAGGTGGAAGATCTAAGCCAATATGGAACAGATTCACCATCGCTATGCATAAAATATCCTGCACAATTTACATATGCATAATATGAAGAATACGCTATATTTAATAGTGGAAACTCTTCATCTATATCATCAAGTGCTTTTACAAATACTAAATCGCGAGTTTTATAGCACTCACTATATGAGTTCTTTGTTTCATTGGTGTAGTTTATTAAATTGGTAGGTATAATAATTTTCTTTAAATCTATCATTTCTATCAACATCCTTTACAAAAAAATTATAACACATGATATGTGCTGTAACAACATGAATTTAATTTAGTTTATAGTTAAAAATGATTGTATAGGATTTTGAGTAATAAATTAGGGTAATTTTAACATGTGTAATCATAAATTTAATATTGATATTTTTTCTTTTTTGTAATGTAACAAACTATTGTAACAATAAGTGCAAATGCTTCAGGCACAAAAACAGAAAGCCAAATTCCATTTAGTTTCCAAATCATAGGCATAATAAGAATTGTTGCAATTTGAAATAAAAGCGTTCTTGCAAACTCTCTACCTATTGTAATAATGTTATTCATAATGTTCACCCTTTAATAAAAAAATAAGCCCGATTATACATTAATGTAATAACCGAACTCACTCAACATCTTATCAACCTCTTGTTTCCGTTTTTACGGAACGGTGCTACGGCCCCAGGTTCTCCGATGATATATTAAATTGACATAGATAAATATATTAGATTTAGAAGAAAAAATCAATGTTATTTATGAATAAAAAACTTATTAAATTAAACCACGTAAAACTTCTGTTACATATTGCATTTCTTTCTCAGTTGAAAGAATTGTGATAAGTTGGTTCTTATTAAAATTTACTATTAGATATTGACCATTAGATCCATCTTTATAAAAGTATCCATCTCTAGATATATGCATGACATAGCCAACACCATATTTAGGCAAGACTCTCTCAGGCTTAACAGCATATGGAGTTGACATTTGCGTTTTACACATTTCCTCAATATAACTTTTTGAAATTATTTGTTTTTCATTAAACTTACCTTTATTTAAAATTAACTCTCCAATTTTAAACAAACTTTCATGAGTTATATATAATCCTGTTCCTCCAGGACAATATTTACCATAATTATCCCATACATATTCATTTATATTTAATGGCTTAAAAATCTCTCTTACAATAAAGTCTTTAATGTTTTCTCCAAGTTGTTCTTGAAAAAATACTGATAATAAAAATATATCTGCATTATTGTATGTGTATTTTTCTCCAACTTCATTTGGCAAATCATAATTTAAAACATAATCAAGGCATTTATTTTTATCTAAATCTTGAATATATTCTTCTGAAAACATTTGCTTGCCATATCCACAAGAATAAGTAAGTAAGTGCTTTACTTGCCATTTTTTTATTTTTTCTAAATTTTCTTTTCTAATATCTACATTAAGTTTTGATAAAGCAGGATAAATAAAAGTATCTAATGATATAAGTTTTCTATCTAATACTATGCCATATGCTAAAGCAATTAAAACTTTACTTATAGATCTCATTTCATGCATTGAATCATCTTTAAAAAAGTAACTTTCTTTAACTCCATTATCATAAATTATAATACTGTCAATATTAATGTTTTTTCCTATATTATTATAAATCTGTTCTTTATTTTTTAATATTTCTTTAATCATACCTTACACTCACCTTATAAAATAATAATACTATAAAAATAAATAAATTATATGTTAAAGTTAACTTATTTTTATATGGAACATATTTATAATAAAAAATCTCTAAACTTTATATAGAATAGAGATTATATTGTTTATAAATGTGTTTGGTGGAGATAACGAGACTCGAACTCGCCACTATACGTTGCGAACGTATTGTTTTACCAGATAAACTATATCCCCAAGAAAATAAATAAAAAGCCTATTACTAGGCTTTGATATATCTAAATATGGTGCGTCCAAGAGGATTCGAACCTCTGACCCTTGGTTTCGTAGACCAATACTCTATCCAGCTGAGCTATGAACGCAACTTAGTCTATAAATAAAAATGGCGTCCACAGAGGGATTCGAACCCCCGACCTACGGCTTAGAAGGCCGTTGCTCTATCCAGCTGAGCTATGTGGACACGTTAATCATTATAAGCAAATTATAATGATTTTTCAAGCATTTCTTTAAATTTATATAAGAATTGCATCTTCAATAATTTTAAATGGATCTTTTTTATCTATTTTATCTACATATAGTATACCTTCAAGGTGATCTATTTCATGTTGAAGGATTATAGCTAAATATCCTTTTGCTTTAATAGTAACTTCTTTATTAGTTAAAACATCAAATCCCTTAACTGTAACTTTATAGTGACGATATACATATCCCTCAACATCTTTAGGTACTGACAAGCACCCTTCACCACTATCTAAACAACACATTTTAACTGAATAAGATATAATACGTGGATTAACTAAAGCATATTTCATTACTTCTTCATTTTCTATAAAGTAAACAGCAATCATTCTTTTTTGAACACCAACTTGATTTGCTGCTAACCCAACTCCAGGTCTAATATTATACTTTTCAGCAAGTTCATCATTTTGTGATACTTCTAGATATTCAACCATATCTTTTAATAAATTAATATCTTCTTCTTTCATAGGAAAAGTAACTTCTTTACATTTTTCATGAAGAAATTTTCTGTTTGTAACTATATCAAATACTTTCATATGATCAAATCCTTTACTAAATTAGTATATACCAGAAATAAAAAACTCTCAATATTATCTTAAAATTATTTGTAAGTGAAAAAGAGTTTGCTATACTAAAATAGAGGTGTATAGTAATGAAAAAAACTTTGAATATTGTATGGAAAATAGCACTTGTATTAATAATAGCATTTCTTTTAGTAGCCTCAGGAGTTATATATACTAAAAGAGATAAAATAGTTACATCTAAAATAACTATGAAGTATTTTACAAAAGTAGTTAATGAAAATAATGAGGAAGCAATAAAAAACTTTGTGGCTAATAGTAACAATGACGTTTTATATGATAACTTTGTAAAAACTTTAGATAATAATTATTATTTTGAAGGAACTAGTGATTTTAAATTTAAAATTACTAAAACTGAAGTGTTTGGAAATGGAAAATATCAATGTTATTTTGCTAATTCATTTGAAGACTATGCTCCTAAATGCGATTTAGAGAATGAAGGAAGATATATGAACTATTTAATAGATGCTAATGTTAGTTATAAGTTAAATGGTGAAGAAATAAATCAAAAAGAAAAAGGTATAGTAGTATTTGTAAAAGATATGGAAAAAGGAAATTATTTTACTTGGAAATTAGTAAGATTTGATAGATATAAAATTAGTGAGTAAAAGAAAAGGAATTTCAAATAAGAAATTCCTTTTTTAATACATATTTAATTAATTATTAATCAATGTCATATCTAGTGCATCTACCAAAACCAATTGTGCCAGGTCCCGCATGTGCACATACATTTATTGAAATAGGAGTTCTTTCAATATTGAAACCAGGGAATGCATCTTGAAGCATTTTTATTACTTCATCTGCTGCATCATTAGAATCAAATTCTACAACATGGAATTCATACTCATCAGGGCTTAAATTCATAGCTTTATAAATTTCAATCATTTCATTGAATGCTTTTTTGTATGTTCTTACAGTTCCTTGCTTTAAAATTTCTCCATCATGGAATTTTAAGAAAGGTTTAATGCCTAGCATATTTCCAATTAATGCAACTGTAGGTGATACTCTACCGCCATTTTTTAGAAATGTAAGACTTTCAGGAACAAAGAATATTTCATCTTTATTAATATACTTGTTTACATTAGTAACTATTTCTTCAACACTTTTTCCTTCGTCAGCAAGTCTTTTAGCTCTTCTAACTAAATTACCCATAAATGAACAAACACCTAATGAATCAATAACAATAACTTTATCACCATATAGATTTTTACAAGTTAAGTTAAATAAATTATTCATGCTAGATAATTTGCTAGATATAGTAAAGTGAATTATTTTTTCATAACCTTTTTCAAAAATCTTATTAAAATAATTTTCTATTTCTATAGGAGTAGGAGTAGAAGTTTGAATCTTACTTCCTCCTCTCATCATCTTATTTAATTCCTTTTGATGAATAGTTATATCATCATGATATTCTTTACCATCAACAATAACATTTAATGGTAAAATGTATATTCCCATCTCTTTAGCTTCTGCTTGAGATATTGCGCAAGTTGAATCTGAACTTATTGCTATTTTCATTTTATAAATACACCCCTTCTCACAAAGAGTATATCATTTTTAACTAGACATTCAAAATCATTTGTCCAAAAAAATATAAAAGGAGGATAAATTCCTCCTAGAATACTATCAAGAGTGTAAGAAGACTAGCAACATCCGCCCCAGTTTCCTACTCCTCTACCACCCCAACCACAGCCAATGATTACAAATAGTATAAAGATTACTAAAACTATAGCCCATAAACTACCAGCATTATTTTGAGCTGGGTAAGGTGCATATGGATAATATCCTCCAGTCATTGGAGCTCCTCCATATCCATTTCCATAGTAATACATTTATTACACCTCCTATCTAATATATTTTATTCATAAGAGTTATTTGTGTTAATAAAAGATTTACTACAAATAAAAAGGATAGTCTAATACAATATAATATGTATGTAAACTATCTTTTGTTAATTAACTTTTTATCTTTTACCTGAATTTTTTTTGCTTTTTTCAGTTCCTTTTTTCTTAGAAGTAGAAGTCTCAACCGATTCAGAGATAACTGGTTCAGCACCTTTATTATTTCTTTTAGTATCCATTATCTCTTCTTTAATATCAATTTCTTTAACTGTAGGTTTTTTAGCTTCAGTTCCAGACGAAGAAGCTTCTTTTGCAACATCATCTTTTATAATTGAAAGTCTATTTAAGGTTTCATTGCATTCACTAATTTTAGCAAGTGTAGAAAGAAGTTTTCTTCTTTTCCAAAATGGTATAAATTTAAAACAATCTTTTAATTTCCCATCATCCATAAAGAATGAAAAATCACCAGAAGCAATTCTATCTGCTGAATCTTCCATATCATAAGTCATTTTTGACATATTCAATCTTCTTGTTTTTACCTTTTCAGCGATAGAAAATAGTATTGATTTTTTTTCTTTTTTTCCTACACTAGCCCTAGCTAAATTTTTTTCATCAAATTTTTGCTTTTTCTTGTTTATTTTTGCTTCAGTATTAGAAACTCTAGAAACTATATAGCTAGTACCACCTGCTATAGCAGATATGATAGCAGCAGGAATTACAGCAGCTATTGCAGCAGCCCATGTAGCAGACGAAAGTATTTGAGAAAATCCACCTGCTTTTATGGAAAGTATATATGCAGCAACACCAATAAGAAATGGAGTTCCAATTATTGAAGCTAGTATTCCAAAAAATCCTTTATATTCTCCAGGATATTTCTTTTTCTTTTCTCCATTAGGTAATGTCTTTTCATCTGATAAAACGGAAAAGATGTTAGATAATGATGATTTATATGCATCTAATCTTTTTAGTTGAAAAAGATAGTCATCTATTTTTTCTGAAGTTTCAGGTGAGTAACTTGATTTAGAACTTTCATAAGTAGATATAAACTTCTTTCTATCAGCTAATGATACAAATTTTGAAGATCCTGTATTTCTTTCTTTTTTAGCCATTTTTCTCACCTTCTAACGAATAATTATCTAATTTAATTCTACATTTTTTGACACAGTATGTCAAATTAAATTAGTTAGTTTGCTCACGTGGGTGGGAAATTTTATAAATGTTTTCTATATCTTTATTTGCTAAATGTGTATAAACTTGTGTTGAATTAAGACTACTATGACCTAAAAGTTCTTGTACAGTACGTAAATCAGCACCATTATTTAGTAAATTAGTAGCGTATGTATGCCTAAATAAATGAGGATGTAATTTTTTGTTATTAAATAATCTAACTGATAACTCATTAATAATATTTTCAACTGCTCTAGTAGTTAATTTATTACCATATTTATTAATGAATAAGTAATTGCATTTAGCAATTTTATTTCTTTCCATTACTAAATAATTTTCAATAATTCTTTTACTATCACTACTAAAAGGACAGATTCTAGTCTTTTTACCTTTACCAACAACTATTAAATATCTATCTTCTAGATTTATTGATGGTAAAGTTATATTGCATAATTCACTAACACGAACTCCACTACTATAAAGCAAATTAATAATAGCTTTATTTCTATAGCAAAATTTACCATCAAAGTTATAATTTAAGATTTTTTGTGTTTCTTCCTTATATATTAATTCAGGTAATAATTTATCTTTTTTAGGAGAAGATACACTATTTAAAAATTCATTATTAATACCATATTTTTTATTAATAAATTTATAATAACTTTTGATAGATGCTACTCTTCTAGCAATAGTTTTTTTAGTTAAATTAATAAGGTATAAACTAGCTAAATAATTTTTAATCGCTATATCATCTACTTCTTTTATTCCTTCTTTAATTAAAAAATTATTAAAGTCAGTTAAATCTCTTTTATAAGCACTAATAGTGTTAATAGAATATCTTTTCTCTACTTCTAAATATGTTAGAAATTCATTTAACTTATTCATACTTATTAATCCATTCCTTTAAAGCATTTAAAGACAAGTCTTTTAATACCATTTTATCTTTATTCTTATTACTTAAAATGCCATAATTAGAATTCATTGGTTGAAATGATTTTAACTCGGCAGTACATATATAATTTATTAGAGAACCTATAACAGTATCTAAAGGTAATGTAACTAACTCTTCATTTTTTAATAGTCTAGTAGCGTTGATTGCTGCAACTATTGCACTAGCGCTAGATTCTATATATCCTTCAACTCCACTTAATTGACCAGCAATAAATACTTTACTATTTTCTTTTAATTGCATTGTAGGTATTAAATGTTTAGGAGCATTAATAAAAGTGTTCCTATGCATAACACCATATCTATAAATAGAGGCATTTTCAAGTCCAGGTATAAGTCTAAATACTCTAGCTTGTTCTCCCCATTTTAAATTTGTTTGAAAGCCTACAATATTATATAAACTACTTTCTTTATTATCTTGTCTTAATTGAACTACAGCAAAAGGTCTTTTCCCATTTTTATCCTCTAATCCAACTGGTTTCATAGGACCAAATGTCAAAGATTTAAATCCTCTTTTAGCAATAACTTCAATTGGCATACAAGCTTCAAAATGATTTTCTTTTTCAAAATCATGTAATGGTGCTCTTTCTGCATTTATAAGTGCATCATAAAAAGTAAAAAATTCTTCTTTAGTAAAAGGACAATTTATATAATCAGCTTCTCCCTTATCATATCTAGATTTTTTATAAGCAATATCCATATTAATTGTATTAGCATCAATTAAAGGAGCACTTGCATCATAAAAATACAAACTATCATCATTTAATAATTTTTTTATTTCTTTACTAAACAAATCACTAGTTAAAGGACCTGTAGCAATTATAGTTATTCCCTCAGGTAATTTAGTAACTTCTTCATTTATAACTTCTATTAAAGGATTTTCTTTTATTAATTTTGTAACAAGAGAAGAGAACTCCTCCCTATCTACACTTAAAGATTGACCAGCAGGAACTTTAGTAGCATCTGCACATTTAATAATAATGCTATCTAACATTCTCATTTCTTCTTTCATTAAGCCAGATGCATTATCTAAAGCATTACTTTTTAATGAATTAGAGCAAACAAGTTCCGCAAATTTATCTGTGTGATGAGCTTTAGCATCCTTATGAGGTCTCATTTCATAAAGTTTTACTTTTATGCCTCTTTTTGCTATTTGATAAGCAGCTTCACTACCTGCTAAACCAGCTCCTATTACATTAATAAAATCGTTCACTTAAATCACCTCGCTAAAAAATAATATAGCATATTCTTAAAATTTAAAGAAAAAATATAGATAAAATGAGCAAAAAAAAACTTTATCATTGATTATTTTTTAATAAATTAATAAAATAAGTATGTATGAACCGGGGGAATCTAAATGGAGTTAAAAGAAATTTCATTAGCGCAGTTACTAAATAATACAAGTGGTACAGACTACTTTACAACATTTGCAAAGCTTATAGGACATAGCAAAGATGCTGTATTCTATGAAGGAATAACAGATGATGATTATGAATTACTTGAAGAAATAGAAAAAACATTAGGATATGAACTTCCTGCAAATTATGTTGAATTTTTAAGTTATTTAAATGGAGGATGTTTTGTAGGAGTAGAACTATTCTCAGTTACTAATAAAGATTATCCTAATAGTATTTATGCAAGAAACTTCTTAAGTAAAATCCGTAAAGAGATAGAGATTCCTGAAAGTGATTTAATTATTGGTAAAGTTGAAAATTATATTTTAGTAGTAGATTGCTTAGATGAGGGTTCTTATTCATTAATGGATATTAGAAATAATGAAAAAATAGAATTTGAAACATTTGGATCATTAATAGGATTTATCTTCTACATATTTATTTTAAATAGTAATAAGAAAATAGAAGAAGAGAAAAAAGAAATTAAAAAAATGAAAGATGATTTACATAAAAGTGTTACTCAAAGAGCAAAGCAATTAAAAAAAGAAAGACAATCAAAAAATGCTAAATTAGGTGCTAAAGTTGCTAAAAAGGGTTTAAAAGAAGCAATGAAAAAGACTAAAAAAAGGTAGTTAAGGGGGAAGAGTTAGATGAAAAAGCAAATTAGTTTAGAAGAATATGTATTAGAACAAATGAGAGAATATGTTATTACTGGTGATGTAAAAGTTGAAAGTAAAGAAGATATAGAAAATTTATATGATAAAATGTATGAAGAAGGTTACTTTTTTCAAGCTGATATGAAAAATGCTTTAGAGGAAGTTAAACAATTTATTAAGGAATTTGCTAATTGTTATGAAAAGGATACAAGTGTACTTGAAAAAGATTTAGTATTCTTTGGACCACATAAAACAATTGAAAAAATGGAAGCATTAAAGAAAGCTCCTAAAAAGGTATTACATTAATTAAATAAAAAAATATAAGTGTTAAGTAAAAATACTTGACACTTTTTATTTTATATAATAGAATACTTCATGTAAATGGAGGGAAAATATATGGCAGTTAAGATTAGACTTAAAAGAACAGGTAGACATGGCTTAGCACTTTATCGTATAGTTGCAGCAGATTCTAGATATCCTCGTGATGGAAGATTCTTAGAAATCGTTGGAACTTATAACCCTAATACAAAACCAGCTACATGTGATATTAATGAAGAAGTAGCTTTAAAATGGTTAAGTGTTGGTGCTCAACCTACAGATACAGTTAAAACTTTATTAACTAATGCTGGAGTTATGAAGAAATTCCAAGATACAAAAGCATCTAAATAAGGAGAATAACTTATGAATTACGAACAAATTATTCTTGATGTTATTACACCACTTGTATCAGATCCTGATAAATTAAAAGTAGTTTTAATGGATCAAGAAAACTTATATGAAACAAGTTATGTAATATATTGCGATGAAAAAGATGTTGGAAAGCTAATTGGTAAAAAAGGTGTAGTAGCAGAAGCAATCAGAGATGTTGTTAATGCTAGTGCAAAACTTAATAGCAAGAAAATTAGATTAAAATTCGAAGTTAGAAAATAAGCCCTTAGGGCTTTTTTTAAAGAAAGGAAATAATATGGAGTATAAGTATATTGTAATAAGATATGGTGAAATAGGTACTAAAGGTAAAAATAAAAAAGATTTTATTAAATGCTTATTTAAAAATGTAAAAAATGCTTTAAAAGATAATGAAAAATTAAATTTTATAAATAGATATGATCGTTTATATATTGAATTAAATGGTACAAATCCTAAAGAATTATATTCTAAATTAGAAATGATTTCAGGAATATCTTCTTTTTCACCTGTTTATTTTATGGAAAGAAGTATAGAAGCTTTAGAAAAAACAGTTGAAGAAGTTATTAAAGATATTGAATTTGATACTTTTAAAGTAGATGCTAAAAGAGCAGATAAAACTTTTGAAATAGAATCTATGGAAATAAACAGAAGAATAGCTACAATTATATTAAAAAATAAAGATGTAAAAGTAGACGTTCATAATCCTAGTTTAAGATTTAATATTGAAGTAAGAAATGAAGGTATCTATTTATATTTTGAAAAGCATAAAGGAGTAGGTGGTTATCCTCTTGGAATAGGGGGAAAAGCTTTAGTGCTTCTAAGTGGAGGAATTGATTCTCCAGTAGCGTGTTTTGAAATGATGAAAAGAGGAGTAACAATAGAGTGTATTCACTTTGCATCTTTCCCATACACTAGTAAAGCAGCAGAAGAAAAAGTATATGATTTAGCGCACAAATTAAATGCTTTACAACCTAATATTAAATTACATATTATATCTTTTACTAAACTTCAAGAAGCAATCTATGAACATGTAGATGAATCATACGCAATTACAATTATGAGAAGAATGATGTATCGTATTAGTGAGTTAGTAGCTAAGAAAAATAATTGCTTAGCTTTAGTAAGTGGAGAAAGTATAGGACAAGTAGCATCACAAACTTTAAACAGTATGCAAGTAATTAATGATGTTACTAATTATCCAATGATTAGACCACTAGCGTGTTTTGATAAAATTGAAATAATTGATATTGCTAGAAAAATAGATACTTATGATATATCTATTAGACCATTTGAAGATTGTTGTACAATTTTTACTCCTAAAAATCCTGTTACTAAACCTAATTTAGAAACAGCAATTAACTATGAAAATAAGTTTAATTATAAAGAATTAATAGATGAAATAATGGAAAACATAAATACAGTAATTATTAATGATGAATTATTTGAAAATGATTATTTATAGGAAAAAAATGTAAAAAAATTTATGATTAAAAATTCTAATACTGCAAAAAATACTAATGCAGGAGGTGAATTATCATGAATAAAAATAGTCAAACATCAGGAACAAACAGATCAAGCAAAGCTTTAGATCCATTAAAGTATGAAATCGCTAACGAATTTGGTGTTGAATTAGGTGCTGATGCTACAGCTAGAGCTAATGGTTCAGTTGGTGGTGAAATCACTAAACGTTTAGTATCTTATGCTAAAAACCAAATGGCAGGTCGTGCTCAATAATTACTAAATTATTAAACATAAAAAACGGTGCTCATGAAGTGCCGTTTTTTTGTTAATAATATAAATAGGTGATTTATTATGTTACAAGTAGGAATTACATTAATAATTCTTTTATTAATATTAATAGTATTTTTACTTTTTTATCCTTTTAAAGTAGTTATATGGAATGAATTAGAGTACTTGTATGTAAAGATTAGTAATTTAGTTACTATAAAAATAAATATGCTTATTTTATTTGATAATAACCATAATGATGAGATTATGAAGCAAGTAAGTATGATTAAATTATTAAATAAAATAAGGATAAAATCGATTGATTTAAAGATGAGTGGACTTAATTTAGATTATGAGTATGGAGGAGAAATATTTGGATATTTAAATATTATTCTAGCAGTTTTAAAAAATTATTTAATGATGAGAAATAGTGAGTTTACTTATAACATTAGATATTTAGGAAAAAGGAGTATAAAGTTTAAAAGTATTTTTTATGTTAAGATGGGAATAATATTAAAGCAAGTATTAGGAGGTAAAAAGAGTGAGACAAAATCCAATTAATGATTTATTAGATATATCATTAGAAAATATAACTAAAATGGTAGATGTTAGTAAAATAGTAGGGCAACCTATAAGAGTAGATGAAGATAATATTATTATTCCTATATCTAAAGTTGTATTTGGCTTTGGAGCAGGTGGAAGCGAGTTTTCTACTAAACAAACAGGTAAAGCTTATAATATAGAGTTAAGTGATGAGTTATATCCATTTGGAGGAGGAAGTGGAGGAGGTATTAATATCTCTCCAGTAGCTTTTTTAAGAGTAAATGATGGAAAAATGGATATAATGAGCGTGGAAAAAAATCCTACTTTAACAGAAAAACTATTAGAAGTAGCAAAAGAATACTTGATTAGCAAAAATGATTAAGTATTTTTTTAATAATTATTCATAAGGAATTTATCTGTTTCTTTTAAATAAAATTCTTTTTCTCTAAGACTACAATGTTTTAAAGATTCTTTAAACATCTTTTCATAGTAAGATACATCTCTGCTTAATAATTTACCAACCTTTATAATCATATAGTATCTTTCTACAGAATATCTCCTGTAGATTGTTCTAGTTAATAATTCATATATATGAGTAAGATTTAAATTTAATTCTATACAACAAGTAGCGTATACACTTCCAAGATTTTCATTTATATCTCCAAGTTGCCTTTTCTCAGTATCTATGCATATTTTATAGGCTTCTTTAACATTCTTTTCACAACCTAAACCATATAACTTATGATAAGCAACATAAGCAGCACAACATTCACATGCTTCTTCCCCATTTAAATATTTGTTATAACCAATCAAGGCTAATTCATAAGATTTTTTATAATCTTTAGTTAATAAATAATAATTACTTAAAGTAGAGTAAGCACATGTATGTAGATCTTTTTTAGCTTCTAACTTTTTAGCGTATTCACTAGCCTTATCCATATCTATTTTATTACCATAATCACCAAGCATTGTATATAATAAACAGTCTCTTAAAGAATAAGTATCATCACTATTAAATACTTCATTTTCATATTTATTTAATATTTCTGGATTTTTATAACAATTTGATATTAATGACTTAATTTTATAATCCGCTACATCATCATTTTTTATAAGCTTTATTAACTTTTCTGCTTCATCAAATTGCTTGGTTAGTCTGTAGTAGTAAGCAGTGTAGTAATTAGCAAGATTCATATAATTAATTTTTTTTAATTCTTTTATTATTTCTTTTAATTCATCTGGTCTGCTCATGTCACAATAGCAATCTGCGATATATTGTAAAACTTTACCTTTATTTTCAGGTGCTATTTCTAAAGCTTTTTTATATAAGTCAATTGCAGAAAGTAAACTCATCTTATCATGTTTATAAAAATAAGCGTCACCAAGTAACACATTATGAGCATATAAATCAGTTAAAACTTCTTTATTTAATAAATCTATAACTTTATCATTTTCACCTTTATATAAATAAGCAATAGCTATATTTTTAGTAACAATTGTTTTATCATCTAAATAAGGCTTAACTTTTTCATTAATTTTAATCATTTCATCGTAATATTTGTTGTCACAATAATATTCTGAAATAGCTAAAAATACATTAACATTATTTTCATTAGGGCTAATTTCATTACCCATTTGATCTATTATTTGTTTGTTGTTTTCATTAAAAGCAACATTTAATTTTAACTTATCAATAAAAGATGCATTTGGTAAAGTAACATATAATTTATTTATTAACTCATATGCAGTGTTATACTCTTCTTTTAAAACATAAGCTGCTATTAAGTTAGTGTATATAAGTTCTTTTTTATATTCATCTAATTCATAGTTTTCTAAGCATTTATAGAAATAATCAATTGCTTGATTAAGAATATTTTTGTTATGCTTTTTATAATGTGCTTCTTGAACTAAACATTTAGCGTATGAAAAATAATATAAAGGAGAATCTAAATGTAGTTTAAATGCTTCTTTAGTTATTTTTAAACATTCTTTATATTCTTCTATGTCAAGTAAGAAAGGAACATAAAATTCCATGATATTCATTTTCATTTCTTTATCATAGTTATATAAAATTTCAAAATTCTTTTTTAATTCTTCAATACTACTATCATATCCATATGTACATTCAATAGCTACTACATAATACAAAGCTATTATATCATTAGTTGTTTCATATAATCTTTGAAATCCTTTTAGGGCTTCTTTAGTCTTTCCATCCTTTAATAATTCTAATAATTCATGCATTGTAAGGCCTCCAATTTTATATACATTATAATATAAATAGTTAAATAAAGTAGGTAATAAGATATTTTATTTTAAAAATTATAGACTATTAGAAATGAAAAAAGTAAAATATAAAATGTAAAATTAGGGGGAAAGAGAAATGACAAAAGTAATGTCAATTAATGCTGGTAGTTCATCATTAAAGTTCCGATTATTTGAAATGCCAGAAGAAAAAGTTTTAATATCAGGTAATGTAGAGAGAATAGGCTTTGAAGATGCTTATTTTACTTACAAATTAAATGGAGAAAAAGTTAAAAAAGTTTTACCTATTAAGGATCATGCAGTAGCAGTAGAACACTTGCTTAAAACATTAGTAGATTTAAAGGTTGTTAAAAACTTAAATGAAATTGAAGGTGTAGGACATCGTGTAGTACAAGGTGGTAACTTGTTTACTGAATCTACAAAAGTAGTAGAAGGAACAATAGAAAAGTTAAGTACTATTTCAGATTTAGCTCCTTTACATAATCCTGCTGCTATAGTAGGTTATAAAGCATTTAAAGAAGCATTGCCAAAAGCAGGACATGTATTAGTATTTGATACTGCTTTCCATGCTAATATGCCAGAAACTGCATATATGTATGCTACTCCATATGAATGGTATGAAAAGTATGGTGTAAGAAGATATGGTGCACATGGTACTTCTCATGAATTTGTTAGTGAAGAAGCAATTAAATATTTAAAACTTGGAAAAGATTCTAAAGTTATTACTTGCCATATTGGTAATGGTGCTAGTGTTAGTGCTGTATTAGGTGGTAAGTGCCAAGATACTTCAATGGGATTCACTCCTCTTGCTGGTGTAGTTATGGGTACTAGAACTGGTGATATCGATCCAGCTGTAGTTACATATATGATGAAAAAGACTGGTATGAGTGCTGAAGAAGTATTAAATGCTTTCAATAAGAAATCAGGATTACTTGGAATAAGTGGTATTTCAAGCGATAGTAGAGATATTGAAAATGCTATTAAAGAAGGAAATAAGAGAGCTAAATTAGCACAAGATATGCAAATTAGAAGTATTGTTAAGACTATAGGCTCTTACTATGCTATTCTTGGTGGTTGTGATGCTATCGTATTCACTGCAGGACTTGGTGAAAATAATATTGGAATGAGAGAAGAAGTATGCAAGCAATTAGAACCTACAATGGGTACTAAAATTGATGTAGATGCTAATAATTGCCGTGGTGAATTTAAGGTTATATCTAGTAAAGATTCTAAAGTTAAAGTATTAGTTATTCCTACTAATGAAGAACTAGTTATTGCTAGAGATACAGTTAGATTATTAGGCTTATAATATGAATAAAAACTTTAAATTAGTAGTAGAAAAAATAAAAAAATATGATTATATTGTGATTGCTAGGCATCTTAATAGTGATTTAGATGCCTTAGGCTCACAATTTGGTTTAAAAGAATGGATTAACTTAAACTTTAAAAATAAAAAAGTATATTGTGTAGGAGAAAATCATTCTAAATATACATATAAGAAAAAGTTTATTCCAGAAAGCGATAAAATAGATTTTGAAAATGTTCCTTATTTAGCAATTTGTGTTGATGTAAATCAATTAAAAAGAACTGATGGAGGAGAACTATTTGAAAAAGCTGATTATACTATATGTATAGATCATCATAATACTTTTGGAGCAGATAAGTTTGATTATATGTATGTAGATAACAAGTCTATTTCGTGTGCTCAAATTATAGCTGATTTTATGTTTAGTTGTAAATTTAAGAAAATGAACACTAATGTATGCAAATACTTGTTTTCAGGTATTGCTAGTGATTCTGGACATTTCTTCTATGAAGCATGTGATTATAAGACTTTTGAAATAGCATCTAAATTACTTAAAGTAGGTAAATTTAATGCTTATAATGATATTTTCTATATTGTGGATATGAATAGTTTAGAAGATAGTAAACTTGTAAACAATTTATTCTCAAAAATAGTTTATGACAAAGATAGTGGACTTGCATATTATATTAATAGTGCAGAAGAGTTAAAAGAGTTAGGTGTAAGTGCATCTAGCGCTAATGAAAAGATTGCTTCTTTTAATAGAATAGAAGAGTTTGAAATTATACTAGCAGCATCAGAGGATACAGATGGTTTATATCGCTCCTCTCTTAGATCTAAAGTGATTCCAATAGTAGAAGTTGCTCAAAAATATGGTGGTGGAGGTCACAAGTTTGCTAGTGGTGTTAAAGGCTTAGATAAAGAAAAATTATTAGCTATGATTGATGATTTAAAAAAGTTGAAAAAAATATAAAAAAATTTATATCTTGTTGTTGACACATGTATTATTAAATGTTAGAATACAAGAGCGTTCCTGATAAAAAGGGATGTCAAAAACAAGATATTGCGGGCCTGTAGCTCAGATGGTTAGAGCGCACCCCTGATAAGGGTGAGGTCGATGGTTCGATTCCATTCAGGCCCACCATTTACTGCCTAGTTAGCTCAGTCGGTAGAGCAATCGGCTGTTAACCGATCGGTCGTAGGTTCGAGTCCTACACTAGGCGCCATTTGGCCAGTTGGAGAAGCGGCTTAACTCACAGCCCTTTCACGGCTGCATACACGGGTTCGAATCCCGTACTGGTCACCATAAGAATAGTGCTGGCTTAGCTCAATTGGTAGAGCAACTGACTTGTAATCAGTAGGTTGAGGGTTCAAGTCCTTTAGCCAGCACCATTTAATTTAAAGAATATGTTTGGGGTCGTGGCGGAACTGGCAGACGCACCAGACTTAGAATCTGGCGAGTGATCGTAGGGGTTCAAGTCCCCTCGACCCCACCACTATTAATGAAATTACCCCCATTTCTTGGACCGATATATGGTACAATGAATGGGGCTTTATTATATTAAAAATACAACAAAAGATTATATATCAAATTTCTATATCATGAATTCAATATAAATAGTAGCTCAATCTAAAATTGATAATTGCTACTTTTTTATAATATCCCATCAAACATAGCTAGAGTATTTTAATACTAAAATATATTTGATGTTGATTTCGAATATGGCAATAAATGTTCAACATTCGTTTTATGAAGATGAGTATTTATCTTTGCAGAATAAATGAAAGACAATATTTAGAAAATTATCACAAGTTAATCATAAAAATGTTAAAACTGAATATTTTGTGTATACTATCTTGAGCTCCAGAGGAAGTTAATTTAGGCTGATTATTACAATTGAAAACTTTTCGAATTATTTACACTCGCCTTCGAATTTTATTGCTATGAGGAAGCCCCAAAAGGGAGCAAAAAATTCAACAAGGAGGTGAAATCGAATATATGGTTGCTTTATTAATAACCATTGAGGGTGTTATATTTATTGGCACTATGATTATAGGACATATATTGACTTGTAATAAATTTACTACAATTCGAAAAGAGTTTCCAAATGCTACATTAGAAGAAACAGTAAATGCAACTGTAAAATTATCTTCTAGTGAAGAAAAAGGAAAATAGATTGTTGTTAATCTAGTTAAGCGAATCAATGCCTTTATTGAGCATTTAACTAGGTTAACTACTTTTTTATTTAGGAGGATAAATATGGATTTTTCTGGTTGCCATTTTTATAATATGAAAAGTAAAAAGTATACATTAATGGTAAATTGATAGATAAAATATCAAATAATTATAGGGTATATATATATCAAAAAAAGGCGGAAAAGAAAGGCTTGTTGAAGAACCTAGAGGGGAATTAAAACGAATACAAAAAAGGATAAAGCAATTAATGGATAAAACTTTAAGTAGCAATTTTCCAGAATATATAATGTGTAAAAAAAAGAGTAGTTGGATTGATGTTGCTAAAGTTCATAAATTTTCTAATATTATTATAGCTTTTGATATAAGCAAATTTTTTCCAAGTATTGAATATAATAAAATTGTCAAAATGTTTACTAAGCATTTTAAAACATCAACAATAGTTGCCAAAATTTTAGCACAATTAGTTTCTATTGATTATGAAAAGATAAGTGTGAAAAAAGAAATTGATGAGTGGTATAAAAAAACAAATGAAAAAAGAAAATATACATTACCTAGTAAACATCTTTCTACAGGTTCATCGGTTAGTGTAATGATTGCAGAGCTGGTTGGCTATGATATGTTTGAAGAGATAAATAATTATTGTAAAAAGCATAAATTTCTTTTTACAACTTATGTGGATGATTTGTATATTTCCTCTACTTATAGAATTAGTAAAGCACATTGTAAAAAAGTGTTGAAACTAATAAAAAAGAATGGTTTCGAATATAATGGTGAGAAACTAAAGGTATATTTGCCAAATAGTGATGCAATTATAACTGGTGTTGTAAAAAAAAGGAATGATTCGAAAATAACAATTAAATATAGTATGGAAAAAAAGATAACTGAATGGATAAATGGCTTTGATAATGATAAAAAGCAAAAAATAAAAAGTATGTTGAATATAATAAAATTAATAGGCATTAATAAGTTTAACCATTATAATACATTACTTCAAATGAAAGAAAAAGCTGGAATAACTTTGCTTGTTAGAAAAATGGAAGAAGCACTAGAAAGAAACGTAAAAAAAGCGAATAACTTCTGCATGTCAAACTTTACTGATGTGTTTTTTAAGAGTATTTAAAGATTAGATGAATAAATATTCTAATTTTGAATGAAATGTGACTATTAAATGTATGAATGATTCTGATTCAATTAGGGATGCATATATAGAGCTTGACAATTTTTTTGCGGAGAAATTTATGAAAGTAAGCGAAAAAAATAGAAAAAAGCAGATTTAGTTTATCTTTTGTATGAGTATCCTCTTTTTTAGAAACATACTATTTGGCTTTTAATAATGTTTTTTTTAATGAATATGGATAGCAAAAATTACTACTATATTATTAATGATTTTAGGTGCTGAACTGATCAAAAAATAGTGGATTTTTATTTTAAAAACAAAAAAGAACTACTTTGTGTTTCTGCTGAATTGCTTTTCGCTTTTGTAAATTGTTTTTGATATATATTGTTTTATTATATGTATTTTAAATAGTATTATTTAATTGTATTATGTTTGCTATTAAAGGCGCTTTACAGTTAATATATAATTCTCTAAAAGACAAATGATTCAAACAAGACTATGAAAATACTTTTGATGAATATAACATAAATAGTAATCATTCTTTTTGGTGTGTTACCTATTATATAATGGTGACAAACTTAGAAAATATTGCTATATATACAAAAAAATTGTGTTAATTTCAAATTTGTATTATAATTCTCTTTAGAAGTATCAATATTGTATCAAAGAAGTTTCATGCTAAATTTTTAAAAAATTATCATAATATGAGTTAAATTGAGCAAAACACTGTAATTTGTTTTTGGAGGTGCATTTAGAATGGCAACAAACTGGGAAGTATTAGCAAGTGACGAAGAATTAAAAAAAGCGGCAAAGGAAAGAAAGTCAGCTGTGGTTGAAGAAAAAGTTAGTGCTGAAAAAGTTAAATCCTATGAAAATAATGGTTGGGAAATTGTAAGGGAATATGCCAATGGTTCTGCTAAAATGAAGAAAAGTAAATCTATAGGTGATCTATTTGAAAATGAGGTTTGGAATATTTTTTATAAAATGGGCTTTAAAGTTATGAATGCTAAAAATGATTTTAAACTAGATTATGCTGAAGGAAATTCAACTTCTAAGCAAATAGATGTGGTTGCAATTGATGATGAAGTATGTTTACTAATTGAATGCAAATCTACAGAAAGACAGGATAATAGCACAACATGGAAGACCACTTTGGAAGCTATAAATGGTAATTTTGGTGGCTTCTGTAAAGAAATAAAAAAGAACTATCCTGGAAGAAAAATAAAGTATATATTTGCAACCAAAAATTATGTGATAGGGAAAGCTGATATAGATAGAATGGAAAACTTTAAAATAACTAATTTTGATTATGAAACAATTACATATTATAATGAATTAGTTAATCATTTGGGCTCGGCCGCTAGATATCAGCTGTTAGGCAATTTATTTGCAAAAACACCTATTAAAGGCATGAATGATACTGTTCCGGCTATTGAAGGAAAAATGGGTGGACTAACCTATTATACATTTTTAATTGAACCAGAAAGATTGCTGAAACTAGCATATATTTTACATAGAAACAAAGCAAATCATAGTATGATGCCAACATATCAAAGAATTATAAAAAGAGATAGGTTAAAAAATATTAGAGAGTTTGTAGATAAAGGTGGATATTTTCCCAATTCATTGATTGTATCCATTGATACTGAAAATAAAGGAATTAGATTTGATAAGATAACATCTAAAACAGAAAATAATCTATCTAGAATTGGATATTTGTATCTTCCTAAAACATACCAATCTTTATATGTTATTGATGGTCAGCATAGACTTTATGGGTACTCTGATTCCAAATATGCTACCAATAATTCAATACCTGTGGTGGCATTTATAGATATGAAAAAAGAAGATCAAGTTAAAATGTTTATGGATATTAATGAAAATCAAAAATCTGTTTCTAAAAGTTTGAGGAATACCTTAAATATCGATTTGCTATGGAACTCTAAACTATATGCGCAAAGACAAGAGGCTTTAATGCTAGATATAGGTCAATCTTTAGGAGAGGATTGTAGATCGCCACTATATGGAAGAGTAGTAACTGGTGAGAATACAAGCAATGGTAAAAGATGTATAACCTTAGAATATATAAAGGATGCTTTAAAACAATCTAATTTTTTCAATATATATAAAAAAAATAAAAACGAGATAGTTAGTTATGGAACTTTTGATAAGATTGATAACGATAAAACTAAAATGTTATTTTATAATTTTTTGGTTAAGTGTATAAAGCTTATATCACAACATTGTAATGAAGAATGGGAAAAAGGGAATGATGGGTTCCTGTCTATTAATAATATGATATATGCAATTATTAAAGTTATAAACGATGTTGTGAATATAACTTTGCAAAAAGAAGGGAAAACTATCGTTGATAATACACAAGAGCTATATGAAAAGGCAGAGGAACTTTTATTTTGTGTCGCAGATACAATTAAAGAGCTAAATCCAGATGTTGCTAAAGAAATAAAAACAGCAAAGGGTGGTGCTGCTAAAAAAGTATCATGGAGAAAATTACAAGTAGAAATACATAATAAATATTCGCAATTCACAAATGAAAATTTAGAAGAATACATAAAGGAAAATTGTGCTAACAACAATCCTGTGGCATCGGATTATATTACTAGAATAAAAAATAAGTTAATTAGATTATTTAAAGATAAACTTGGAAATGATGAAAGATGGATGTATAAATATTTGCCTGAAAAATTAAAGGATGAATTAATAAAGCAATATAGTATTGAAAACTATAAGAGGAATTCTACAGGAAACGAAGAATTAGTAAATGAATGGGATTATATTTCATTTAAGGAGATAAAACAAATTGCTACTTATAAATCTAATTGGTCAGATTTTTGCCAAAATATCTTAACTAAACCAAATATTAAAACGAATAAAGCAGATGTCATTAAGTGGCTTACAGAATTAGAATTAGCAAATAATAAAATATCAAATGGGCAATCTATTTTAACAAGCGAGTTTAATAATATTGAAAATTTATTTAGAGTATTTTGCGAAGAAGAAGTTTTAGTTTGATATGAGGAGTTTTTTTTATGACAAATAATTATAAAGCACCCTTTCCCCAAGCAGATGACTTTAATAAAATTATAAGTATAGTCAATATGGAGAATGTAATAAATTTTAAAGATAAAGATAAAATAAGGCATGTTATTGGTGACTTGACAGATAGACAAATTCAATATTATCTTTCCGCTTGTATGTATTTGGGTGTTATTGATGAATTCAAAGAAATAACAGAGTTAGGAAGAAAAATTAGAACAATGACTATTGTTGATCAAGAAATAGAATTAGCAAAATGTATTATTTCAAATGATGTTTTTGGCTATGTATTTTTTTTACAAAAGAAATTAAATATCAAGTTGACTCGTGATGAAATAATAGATATCATGAAGCAGTACGTTTCTTTTGAAAGCGAAGAGGTGTATAAAAGAAGAGCCCAAACAATTATAAAATGGCTAGAGTGGATCAAAATAACATTTGAAAATAATTAAGCATAAAAAATATGGAAGGAGGAGATGACTACGAAACCGTTTGTTAAATGGGCTGGAGGAAAAAGACAAATATTAGATAAGATAAATGAATATATAAAAGACTCATTGAATGGAACTAGTAAAGGGTTTACTTATATTGAGCCTTTTCTAGGCGGTGGAGCTGTATTTTTTGACTTAAAGCCCAAAAAAGCAATAATAAATGATTTAAATGAAGATTTGATAAATGCATACAAAGTTATAAAATCGGATAAGTGTGCAGAATTAATCCAGGAGTTAGAAAAATTTAATAATGAATACAAAAAAGAACCAGATGAATTTTATTATTTAGTAAGAGCTTGGGACAGAAAAGATAATTGGCCTACAGCATATAGTGATGTTAAAAGGGCAACTAGAATGATTTTTTTAAATAGAACATGTTACAATGGATTATATAGAGTAAATAGCAAAGGCCAATTTAATACACCTATTGGAAGATATACAAATCCAACTATTTGTGACGCTGAAAATTTAGCAGAAATACATGATTATTTATGCAATACTACTAATAATATAGATATAATGAATGGTTCATATGAATATGCAATAAGACAAGCTAAAGATGGAGACATTATTTATATAGATCCTCCATATGATTATGAAGATGATGATGGATTTACAAAATATCAAATGAATGGATTTACATTTGAAAATTTTGAAAAGTTAAAAGAAGAATGTGATAAAGCTATTAACAAAGGAGCATATGTAATTATAAGTAATAATGCTACTAAAAAAGTCATAGAATTATTTCAAAGAGACTCTAAATACAAGATATACTTTGATGAAAATTATTATAATACATTACGAAATATCAATTGCGTCGGGGAAAAAAGAAAAACAGGAAAAGAAGTTATAATTTGGGGAATGCAAAGTAATATACCTCAAGCTAATAGCATAGAAAAAGTGATTAAATTAGCTATGGCTGATGAGAATATTTTAAATGATAAAGATAGAGCTATGAAATTATTAGAAGTAACATCTACAAGACAGGTAGCATATTATTTTTCTGCTTTAATGTTTTTCGGATTTATAACTCCAGATAAAAAGTTCTCTGCCAAATTGAAAGGAATCAATAAAAATGAGCAGCTAATAAAGAAAGAAATGTATAACACATTGAAAGATGATCCGTTGTTTAAACATGCATATGAATCGTTTGATGGGAAAAGTAAAATTGAAAAAAAACAAATAGAAATATATTTAAAAAGAAAAAGAAAGTTTTTTTCTGCTGCTACACTCCAAAGAAGAGCATCAACAATAAAAAAATGGATTGAATGGATGTATAAAATAGAAAAAGAAATTTAAAAATTATAAATTATTTATGGTGCAAAAAAACATTATTGTTTTTTTGTATATGAAATTAAAAAAATTAAGTGAAAATCACTAGATAATTTAGTGATTCAGAGTAGCTTATAGCGATGCATAGTAAATAAAAACCTCCTTTGATATAATAAAATTGTAGTCCGTCAAAACTGCAATAAAAATCAAAGGAGGTATTATTCTAGGAAAGTTAACAATAATAGTTTAGCACATACGATGTGGAACTAGAAGTATCACATAGTATTTGCACCAAAATATAGAAGAAAAGTATTTTACTCAAGCAAAAGGTTGGAAATTGAAATAATATTAAGAAAACTATGCGAATGGAAAAACGTAGTAATTTTAGAAACAAAAGTGTCCCTAGATCACATATGTATATGTTAGTAGAAATATCACCAAAAATAAGAGCTTAGGGCTTTGTAGTATTCATGAAAATGAAGTCAGGCCTGATGATATATCAGAGGTTGGAAATATTAAACCAATATATAGAAATCTCGAGTTTTGGTGTAAATTATACTATGGCGATACGGTAGGGAAAAATAGAAGAATATATAAAAAATCAATTAAAAGAAAATGAAGAGATGACTCAACTTTCAATTGATTTCAATGAAAGCCCATATACGGACGGCAAATAACGAAGGCACTGAGCTGGCTACATTAGCGCTTTAGTGTTGGATAGTAGTAGAAATTTCTGACCGAAAAAATAAAAAACGCCAGATTCTCTGGTGGATAATTATTGCTTGGCTATTTCATTTTAAAAATATTTTGCTTTGATGCTTTTTTTGTTTATTTAGTGTTGTTTATTTTTTTTGCTTTATGTTTTTTTTGCTTTTTTATACGTTTGTTTGTTTTTTACGTTTTTTGTAAAAAAATATTGATTTGTTTTTTTGATAATGGTATGCTAACAGTGTAGGAGGAGATTTTATGTCTATATTTGATTCTTCTGAGTTTAAACCAATGGATCGTGTAGCTGGTAGGGCGAGTATGTCTGTGACAAAAACAGGTGTTGGATTCTCTAAACAGGCTATCGCAAAGTTGAATTATTCTCACTATGTACAAATCTTTATAAATCAAAGAGACAAACTTATAGGAATTAGACCATGTGATGAGAGCTCTCCTAATGCTATTAAGTTTGTAAATCAATCAAAAGCAAGAGTTGATTCTGTTAGATGGAATAATGTTGAATTTACTAATGAAATAAATTCTTTGGTAAGTCTGGATTTGATTGAACAAGGTTATAAAGTTGATGCAGACTTCCTACACGAAGAAAATGCTCTTTTGTTTGATTTTAATAAGGCGTTTCCTTTAGAAAAACAATAAATAAAAAAGTCGACACTCGCAATGCCGACCAGCAGAGATTTTATAAACTTAACTCTGAACAATTTAAGTTTACCAAAATCTCTGAATTAAGTCAATAATTAATAAGGAGGTTTTTATAATGCGAAAAATTAAGAAAATTGAAAATTATATTAATGATGTCTATTTAGATGGATTTAGAATCTGCTATCCTTTGGATGATGTAAACAAAGATGTCAAAGATTACTTTGATATGAAAGAAGGTGAATATATTGTTCCTTCACCAATAAAAAAATATAGAATAACTATTGATAATTATAGAGGTGAGTGTTGTATTAGAAAAGATTTACCTAAAGAAATTATTACAATTCATGTTGTTAGGAGAATACCACGATATGTTGAATATGATTATCAGAGAGAAAGATATCAAAGAGAATATGATGAACCTTTAAAAGTGAAAATAGGATTTGAAAAAGACAAAGATAACAAAAAATTTATATGTAGTCCTGTTATGGACAGAACAACAAAAGACAAAATTATACTTATGTATTTGAATTTGTTTAAAAATATATTCAATGTATTTAAAATTTGTAATCCAGAATTTGAGGAATTTATTAATATAGATTCTAGAACAGAATGGAATATATTGAGACCAGGGCATCGCTTGTTTGAAAAAGAAAACCTAGTTAAATATATATCTGATAAGCAAGGTAAAGATTACGATTATATAGAGCGAACTTATCGACCTTTATTAATAAAAAAATATACTAGTATAGCAATTGGAACTGATGGATTCAGAGGGTATTATGCATTTCAATATGAAGGATTGCCTTACGTAATAATGGAAAAATTTGAATTAGGGAATGCAACATATGTGTTTGAAGCGAGTAAATGGAAAGATTTGACAAAATTTACTAAAACAGAAGTTATGGAAAGAAAATTATATGTTGATAGAATTTTACACAATGATAATTGGAATGTGAAAATTAATAAATACATGAATCAGGTTGAAGAGACTGAGAAGTAGTAAAAAAATGAATAAAGGTAGAACGGAAATTCAGAAAAAAATAAGCTTGAAAATTTTAGCATAGAATTAATGCCTATGATTTTAGATTATTTTTGGGCCTATAATCAAGATTTTATAAGAGTTAAATTGATTGATAATTTGATAATTATAATTTTTCTGATATTTACTATATTTGGCAGATTTATACCTGCTGTAAATCTTTACTTAAAAGGAAAAATAATTAATTTTAATTGCCTTTGGACTTTTGATAATAACTTGTAATTATATGTGGTATATGTTATGGCCGAATTAACATAGCTTTAGTTCTATATTTGTTAGTGTAACGTGTATAACACAAGGAACAATGCAATTTGCACATAAGTATTACAAAAATTCTACTGATAATAAAAATCTAAAAATAATCTATGCAATAGTAAGTGGTTTCCTGGCATTATTGCTAGTATTATAAGTGTTATATAAGTTATAATAAAAAAATGTAAAATGTTGGTGACTATTGTTAAATGATAGTCACTTTTTTTGCTTTGAAGATGATGTCTTATGATTGTGTTTAGATTTTTTTAATTTGTGTATGCAAATATCTAATATTAACTGAAGGAATAAGAATATTAAAAATTGAACAGTATAAAAAAATTAAAGAAGATTGGATTATCAAAGGTAAAAGTATCATAATAAACAAATTTAAGATGTAATACTATATGTAATTATTGAAATTATTTTCATAGATTAACTATCGACAAAAATATACAATATTAGACAAATATGATACAATATTTTTGTAATGAAACGAGGGCGGTATCAATGCTTTCATTATAGTAGTAAATTGACTATATTGGAGGTGTAGATAATGCTTTTTTTATATGTCTTTACTTAAAATAAATGATTATTAAATTATAGAAATCAAATTATTTAAGTAAAGGAGAGATATAAAATGAAAAAATATAATTTAGTAGTATTTAATGATGATAATTTAGAATTAGAAGTTAAAGTAGATAATGAAAATGAAACAGTATGGCTAACACAAAAGCAAATGGCAGAGTTATTTGATGTTACAACTGATAATATTTCGTTGCATATAAAAAACATTATAAAAGAAGGCGAATTAGATAACTCAACCTCCGAGGAATCCTCGGTAGTTCAAAAAGAAGGTAATAGAGAGGTAACTAGAACTATAAAATATTACAATCTAGATATGATTATTAGTGTTGGATATAGAGTTAAATCTAAAAGAGGTATAGCATTTAGAAAATGGGCTAATAATGTGTTGAAAAAGTATTTACTTGAAGGATGTGCGGTTAATAGTAAAAGACTAGAACAATTAGAAAAGAGTTTTAATCTTATTAGTATAGCATCTAGATTAGATAGCAAGATAATTAGTGATGAAGGAAATGCAATACTTAATACATTACTACAATATAATAAAGCTTTATCTTTACTAGATGATTATGATCATGAGTGTTTAAAAAGAGTAAAGGGATCAAAAGACACTTATAAAATTACTTATGAAGAATGTAGAAGTATTATTGATAGTATGAATTTTAATAGTGATTTATTTGGTAAAGAAAGAGATGGCTCTTTTAATTCTAGTATTAATGCTATTTATCAATCTATGTTTGGAAAAGATTTGTATGAAACAAGAGAAGAAAAAGCTGCTAACTTATTATATTTTATAACTAAAAATCATTCTTTCTATGATGGAAATAAAAGAATAGCAGCATCTATATTTATTTTCTTTTTACATAAGAATAAAATGCTATATAAAAATAATAAAAAAGTAATAGATGATGCCACACTTGTAGCAATGACTATATTAATAGCAGAGAGTAAACCAGAAGAAAAGGAAGTAATAATTAGTTTACTAATGAGTTTTCTTAGTATGGAAGAAGATAATGTTTAAACAAAATAAAAATAGTTCTAGCAACAAACTAGAACTATTTAATATATAAATTAGTATTAATTATCAGATCTATTATATCCATTCTTCATATTAAGACTAGATACATGTAATACTTGTTTAAGTGCCTTATTAGTATGCTTCTTACACATATTAGCAAGTTTTTCATTAGCTTCATTAATTAAAGAATAATCATTAGTTTCAATCATCTTTTTATCATATTCATTTAATAGAGCATGAGAATCATTTGCTACTGCATTTTGGTAACGTTCAACATGAATTATGCTATTCCCAAAATAAGGATCTGCTAGAGCACCAATAAGTCTACTAGGCCAATATAAGTTATTAGTAGATACTTCTAAAGAAACATCGCTAACATATTTAGGCATCTTATTAGTATTAGTGTAGAAAGGAATACTACAGTTAAATGAATTAGAACCAAATGATAACCATTCAAGTGCAGCAATTTCACTAGGTACATTATTACGAATTTGAAGTATAGCCATAACTCCAGTTCTACTTATACCAATAGGTCTATATATTCCTCCAAGTACATTTCCTTTACCTTTATATGGATTATAAGGAGTTCCTTGATAATAAGATGAAAGAATGTATTTTACATCCTCAACTGTAATCTTATTTTCAGGTTTTAAAGCCCAAGGAATATTATCACTTTCAGGAGTAAAATCAGCATCTTCTCCATCCCATTTATAAGTAGTAGGATTAAAGTATCTACCCATAAACCAAGCTCTAGGAGTATTATAAACATGATCAGAATCACTTCTGCTTCCAAAAGCTAAACGTGGGTTAAATGGTTTGCTTAAATCTCCTAAATATAAATTATTATCAATAACAAACTTTCTTAAATCTTTAGAACACATGTTTTTTTCTTGCTTATTTTCTGCATCTTCAAAATCAAAACGATCTAAACCAAATTGATTAGGCATAATAACATATTCTGAATCTTCTACTTTTCTAGCAATATAGTGATGCCCACCAATAGTTTCTAAATACCATATTTCATCTTTATCTGAAAAAGCAATACCATTAGGTTCATAAGTTCCATATTTTTCAAGTAAAGAACCAAGTCTAATAACACCTTCTCTAGCACTACGAATATATGGTAAAACAAGAACTACTAAATCTTCTTCACCAATTCCTCCAATTTTATCTTTTTCTTTTTTAGATGTTTTCTTTTCATACTTAACATAAGGATCTACTCCAAGTACTCTTGCATTACTAGTTATAGTTTCAGTCGCAGTCATACATACATTTGCTCCGTTTATACCACATGCAGCCCATATACCTTGTGATTTATCTACACTAGGACAAGAAGTATATCTTAAAGGATTATCAGGTAGTTCAATCTCTAAATGAGATATAACACTTTTATATTTTTTAGGTTGATCTTTAGGATTAACCACCACTAATTTCTTAACATCAAAAAAACCATCATCATTTCTAGCTATCATAGTAGAACCATCATAACTAGCATCTTTTCCAACAAGTATAGTTGTACAAGCCATATTTATTCCCTCTTTTCTTTTAATTATTATAAATATTTTAATAAAAAATTAAAAGAAATAAGGATACAATAAAAATTCATATTTTTATAAGTGATTAATTTGTAAAGACTCAAAACATAGACTTTAAATATATGAAATAATATAATTTATTAAAGAGGAGAGATAATATGAGTAATTTTAAAGACTTAAGAATAGTAGATAATTTTTACCAAACATCAGCATTTTTCCCTATGCCTACAATTCTAGTATCAACAATAAGCGAATCAGGAAAAACTAATCTAGGAGCATATTCATTATGTTTTCCATACTATATAGCAGGAAAAGATTATTATGCTATGATTCTAGAGTGTAGAAATAGTAGTAATACTGCTCAAAATATTTTAAGAAGTAAGAAAGTAACACTTAATTTCATTACTGATGATAGAAAGTATTTTAAAGAAGCAGTAAGACTTGGATTCCCAGGAGAAACTACTGAAGAAAAGATGAAAGACTGTTTGTTTAATATGGAAAAATCTACTTTAGGAGAAGATAGACCTGAGTTAATTAGTGATGCTTATCAAGTATTTGAATGTACATGGGATGATTCATTAGAAAATGCTTTTGAAGATAAACCAGGATGCTTAGAAGGATATGAAGCGCCATATCGTAATTTCAATGGTATTACTAGTAAATTTGGAGCACATTTTATTCTTAAAATAGATAAGATATGGATGAAAGAAAAATATTATAATACGATTATAAATGGAGTAAAAGCTAATGGATTCCCTAGTGTTCCAGTAGATTACGGTTATAGAGATAGCACTAATTTCTGGTATACAAAATTTAAAAAGCCAATTGCAGAAAAGATTCAAGCAAAAGAGGGAGATGTAAACTCTGTTATATACGCTGCTAAAAGAATAGATCCAAGTATTACATTTACTAATGAAGCATGTGCTAAACTTACTAAAATACCTAGAATATTCTTGAAAGCTGCTTTATCACAAATGGTTGATATTGCTAAAAAAGAAGGAATAACAGTAATTGGAGAAAAAGAAGTAGAGTATATAAACGATAAAAGAAAAGAAGAGAAAAAGAAAAAATAAATAAAGAATCGAAAGATTCTTTTTCTTTTAAAATAAGGTTAATAAAGCTAAATGATACTAAATCAAAATATATCTATAAATTATAGATTAATAGAATTGTAGATGATATAATATATATAAGTGTTAAAGGCCGATGAAAATCCTAAAAAGGTTTTTCGTTGGCCTTTTTGTAATAAAAAAACAACAGTTACAATTTGAAATGATGAATAGGGGGAGAGTCAATATGACAAGTATACTAAAAAAAAGCATGATATGCAGCAATTACGATTGGTTTAAAGATGAAATTGATGATGATTTTGAAATACCAGACGATAGAAAATCTAAAATCATTTTTGGATTTAATGGAATAGGAAAAACAACATTATATAGGTGTATAAAAGAATCAAACAGTGGAAAAATCGATTTCGTAGAATATGGAGAAATAAAAAATATCTATAAAGATGATAAAATATTGAAGATATCACCAAATATTAATGAAGTAAATAGTTTATTAGAAGAAAGTGAAGTTATAAGAGATAACATAAATAATATGATAAAAAGCAATATGAAAAATTTAAATTTAACAACTAAAGAAAAGGCAAAAATATTTGGGGAAAAAGCAGAAAATATGAGAAAAACTAATAGTAAATTTTTAGGGTTTAATGAGAAAGAAGCAGACATAAAAGAAATTAGAAAACTAATTGATGAAAACATCAAACTAAGTACATTTACAGATTTATATAGTGATTTAAAACAATTATCTAATGCAGAAAGTGAAATAGAAAATTATAAAAAGCAAATGCTTGAAGAGGCTTTAAGTATAATTACAAATATTATTGATGAAAAAGATGGAAAGTGTCCAGTATGCGGATCAAATGTAGAAAATGTAAAAAAGATAGTTGAAGATAAAAAGAGAAAACTAGAAGGAATAAAGTCCGAAGTAATAAAAAAAATTAATGATAGAAATCATATTAATATTACTAGAAAAATTGTTGATGATTTGATTGAGGCGTGTAGAATATTAGAAGAAAATGAATCTCTGAAAAGTGAATTCGTAATGTGTGAAGGAGATACTGAAAAATTTAAGTTAATAAGCAAAAATTATGAAGAATTTCAAGAAAAACAAAAAAGTTTAAATTTTTTACATGAGAGGCAAAAAGAATTTTTTGAAAATATTAAAAATGTTAGAAATGGATTAGAAAGGGATTTAAAAAAATATTTTAATGTTACTGGTGATAAAATTACTTATGATGACAAAAATTTTTTAGTAATGATAGACTTTGGAAGAAAACTTGAAACTTACAGTACAGGTGAATTCAATCTTATTTGCTTTTTATTTAAAATATATTCATTTATTGGCAGTAATAAAGAAATTATACTTTTAGATGACCCTGTATCAAGTTTAGATATGATTAATCAATATAAAATAGCTTTTGAAATTGTAAAACAGTCTAATAAAAAAGAATTGATAGTGTTAACTCATTCAATTAGACTTTTAAATATTATACATTCGCAAAATGCAAATAATTTTGATTATTATTATTTGGATAAAATTAATGGAGTTATCAAAATTAACAAAATAGAAGTAAAAAATCAAAAGAATAATTTAATCTCACTGGCAAATTTGGAAGATAGAGCCGAAACTACTGGTCTTATACAAGCAATAAAAGAAAAAGATAGTGAAAATTCAGAAGAAGCACAAAAAGTTTTTCATTATGATACAGAAGAACATTTTTATAAAGACAATAAAGATAATATATCGAACATCAAATTAGTAAATTCAATAGAAAATTTTAATGGGTTTAAATCAGATGATTTTTATACTAATGCATACTTAAAGATATTATACATGTGTGCTTTAAGAATTTGGATAGAAAAAAGTTTATATAATATAATACCAAGTGAAAATGATAAATGCATTTTTTTAAGAAGAAAAACAATAACAGAAAAAATTAATTATTTATTACCTAAAAATGGCCAAAATAAAATAGAAACAATAACAGAAAATTTAAAAGAGATTTTAATGAGTAAAAAAGTTATGCTTAATCAATGTGTTCATTATTATGGACAAGTAGTCCCATTGGAGTATGCTTTAAATTTATCTTGTGATGACATAAAAAGTGAAATTGAAGAACTAAAAGAAATATTTAAAAATGAAAAAAATAATTTTGAATATAACATGCAAAATCAAATTTCTTTAAAAATTTAAAAAAATTTATATAATAATGAACTAATATATATAAAAGATTATTTTATATTGGAGACGTAATACTTATCAAAATATTAGAAAAACGATGAAGCAAAAGAAAAAAAGAATGACATTCCATTTAATAAATATAAATAAAAATGAATTGTTAATAAATAATTCGTTTTATAATAAAATAAGATTGAAGGTGTTTTTATGTCTAAAAAGTATTATGATGAAATAGATTGGAAAGTAGTTCTTGCAATGGGTATAGGAGTAATTGTATTAATTTCTTTTATAGCGAAATTGATTAGTAAGTTTATTAAAAATATTCTTATTCCATATAAATGGGTGTTTATATGGACAATTATTGGAATTGCATTTATATTAATTGGAATTTTAATATTCAAATTTGTAAAAAAGCATATTGATAAAAAGACTAAAGAGTATGTATTAAATAATAGTAAAACAATAAATAAACTAAATAAATTAAACGAAGAAACAATTTTAAAAAATATTGATAGCAATTTATTTTATGAACAAATTTACAATATAAAAAGAGATTATTACAAAGTTAGTGAAAAAGGCTATTTAGAGTGTAAAATAAGAGAAAATGTAGAATATTTTCAGCAATTATATGATGATTATAAGTATAACGAACAAATAATTAATAAATATGATAATGATATTGAAATATTGAAAAACAATTTATATTTTACTGAAGAGAAATGTAAAGAATTAAATTTAAAATATAAAAAATATCATATGTATGAAGAAAAACTTCTGAACGAGCGAATAGAAAATTATAATAATTACATTTTAATTCATGTATGTATAAAATATGTGTCAAAAGGAGATAGAGTACATTTATCAAAAAATGATACTTTTACTTTTAAACAATTTGAAGATATATTAAATAATGTTAAAGAAGAGAAAGTAAGTTATGATATATATAAGAGAATAGAGGCAGTAGAAAGAGCTAAGGTAACAGATGAACTTAGATTTAAAGTGCTAAAAAGGGATAACTACAGATGTAGAATATGTGGTGCAAGTAGTAAAGATGGAGTGCATCTTCATGTTGATCACATAATTCCATTAGCAAAAGGTGGCAAAACAACATTAGATAATCTTCAAACCTTATGTGAAAGATGCAATATGGGAAAGTCAGATAGTTTGATGTAGAATAGCTTAATAATATAATTAATAATTTTTAATTCGATTGGTGAATTTTGATTAAATATAGAAAATGATTTTTAACTTTTAGGAGGAATATTATATGATTTTAGTAAAAAACATTCAAATTAGTGAAGATACATTAATAGAAATAGGTAAATTTTCTGTTTTGTGGAATATGCTTGAAAAAAAGTTTTTTAATTATAATTTGGGAATAGCGCAAATAAAAGAAAAAATAAAAACTATTTCTTTTGATTGTGAAAGTGTCCGAAAATTAAAAGATGCTATTAACGACAGAAAATTAGCTTTAAATGTAGAAAAATGGAAAGATTATTATGATTACCATATAGAAGATGAAAATGCACATCATTTGTTAGAAGAATATAAGAGCGAAATAATTGATTTTATTGAAAATAACAATAATAACACTTATGGATGCTTATTATTTATATATAAAATTAGAAACAATTTATTTCATGGCTTAAAAGATGTATATGATTTAGATAATCAAGTAGGGTTATTTAGAGCTATTAATGGAGTATTAGAAAAGATAAAATGAAGTATAATATGATAGTTACAAAATATTTTTATCCAATAAAAAAAGGCGGTACAAAAAAATTCTTCGGTGGTGTGTATTTTGACAATCCGAGAACAAAGGAAGAAATAGAATATGTACAAAAAATACTCAAAAAATTGGATTATAAGAATGAATTTTTGAAAAATAGTTTTTGCTATAAAGGAAATAAATTGACGCTTGAATATGTACTAAAACTTTTTTGTAATGAGAACAAAAGCAATGAAGAAGTAAAAAAATATATTAGCAATTTATCTAAAGAGGAAGATATCTATTATTCATTTGCTAAAATGTGGGTTATAGTAAGATGCAACAAAATATTAAATTCTAGTGATATAGATAGGTACTACATATATAAAGACCCAAAACACAAAAAAACATACATTAATAATATTGTTAATTATGAAAGGATAAAAAAACTATTGTTTTTTCTTTCTTTTATAACTACAGAAGAATATGAAATGAGTGAAGATGTTATAATAAATGATGATATTTTTGAGGATATAAACAAGCATTATGGTAGCATTAGTAAATATATATTTGGGAAATACACAGTGGAAGACCTTTTTGGTAAGAAAAAGCTAAACTTTGATCATTTTAGTGAAGAATTTAATACATACAATTATTTAATAAATTTAATTGGAAATAAATATGAAGATGAAAAATTCACTTTTATATGTGATACTATTAAAAATATTGTGGGTATAAGAATTAGTAGTCCAAAAATGTATTTAATTGGAATAATAGGATTGATTGAATTACTATTAACACATAATCCTGATAGAACAATTTACAATATAGAAGACTCTGTCTCAAAACAATATATTAGAAAAATGAAATATGTTTTATATAGAGATAATAAAAAAATTGATTTGAAAAATATAGAAAAAGAATTGAAACTTTCATATCAGTTAAGATCAGATATAGCACATGGAAATTTTGATAAAGAAAGTAAAAAGTGTATAGAAAAATTGTGTGAATTTTATGAATATAACAAAAATGAAAATGTCTATGAATATGTTACTGATGAATTGATAATAGATACTTTAAATGAAAATTTAACAAAGTATGTACGTATTTTATTGAACCTTTATATAAAAGATTCAACAGAACTAATGTTATTAAAAGAATTGTAATATATTTTACTAAAATAATGTAAAGTTATAAAAAAGATTGAATCAGCAGTTATATATGAATGTGACGATTTGCATACAAAGGGATTAATATTAGAAAAAGCGTAATTTATATTTAAAATATTAAAGCAAAAAAATAATAGATTTATTGTGTTATAAATGTTATCATTTTCTTATAAATAAATCTTATTATTGGTGGTGTTAGTGAGTGAAAAAAATAACTATTATATTAAAACCTACTTCTGAATGTAATTTTAGATGTAAATATTGTTATCATGCAGATACACATTATGAACATGGAAAAATGTCAATAGAACTATTTGAAGAAATAGTTAAAAAATCTTTTTCTTGTTATAATTCAGTTGAATTAATATTCCATGGTGGAGAGCCTTTATTAATGGGATATGATTTTTTTGAAAAAGCAATGGATATAGTTAATAAATATAAAAGGGATGGACTGGATTTAAGAATGGGAGTTCAAACAAATGGCTTCTTCTTAAATGAAAAGTTTTGCGACTTGTTTGAAAAAAATGGTATTATGCCTGCAGTATCTTTTGATGGGCCAGGTTCTTTAAATGATTTAAGAGATAAAACTAAGGAAGTAACAGATAATGTTCTTAGATTAAAATCTAAAGGCTATAAAGTGAATCTTTTAGGAGTTATAACAAAGGCTAATATAGATAAAATAGGTGAATATTACGATTTTGCAAAGAAGAATAAAGTGCATTTAAAAATGAATCCAGTTTTTAAAAGTGGAAGTGCTAAAGAATTTGAAGAATATTTAATAGATTATAAAGAATATACAGATATGCTTAAACCTTTATTTGTTAAATGGATAAATGATGAAAAACCATTAAATACATTTGATCCAATATTTAATTTAGTACTAATAGCTATAACTAACAAAGGACATGAATGTAGCCAATGTGGATGCTTATCTAAATGGGTATCTATTAATCATGATGGCTATATGTATCCTTGTGGTAGAAGTTATACTGAAGATTATTGTCTAGGAAATATAAAAGATATTAATGAATTGAAAGATGCATTCACTAGTGAAAATTTTGTTAACTTATTAAAACAAGCTATTACAAGAAGAAATAATTGTTATGAAAAATGCGATTATTATTCATTTTGTCAAGGAGGCTGTAACAACGATTCCTTATTAGGAGGAGACGTTAGCAAACCTTCTGGTTTTATGTGCAATGTATATAAAGAAATGATCCCTTATATAAGAAAATATATAAATGAAAATTATGATAATATAAAGAATATTGAAGTTCTAGAAATGATAAGGAGGACAAATTATGTCAAACATAATGATTAATGAAAATTGCAATCAAAAATGTCCTTATTGTTTCGCTTCAGAATTCGTTAATGTAAAGAAAAACAACATGTCATTTGAAAACTTTAAAAAAGCAGTTGATTTTATATTAACTAAGAATGATGGTGGAAAAGTAGGTCAAGTTGGAATAATTGGTGGTGAACCATTACTTCATCCTGAGTTTGATACTTTTATAAATTACCTTATTAATAGAGATGATGTTAAAAGAGTAACAGTATTTACAAATGGAGTATTAATAAAAGAACATATAGACTATATAGCAAATGAAAAAGTGGGGGTACTTATAAACGTTAATTCTCCAAATGATGTAGGACAAGCAAACTTTGAAAAAACGGTAGAGGCAATAGATTTACTTGTTAATAAGTATAATAAGAAAAATAGATTAACAATAGGACTTAATATATATGCAAATATAGATTATTCTTTCTTTATTGATATAGCAGAAAAGTACAATGTTAATCAAGTTAGATTATCAATTGTAGTTCCTGCTTATGGAACAGAAAAAACAGGATTAGAGCATTTCTTAAGCTTAAAAAATAAAGTTTTAGAAATAACTAAATCATTGCTAGTGAGAGGAATAGCATTTAAATTTGATTGTAACTTACCTGCACCTTGTATATGGAGTGAACAGGAATTACAGGATATGGAATTAATGGGTTTATGCACACATACAAGAATGCTTATTCCTTTAGAGCAAAGCGTATGCCAACCAGTAATTGATATTTTGCCTAATTTAACTGCAATAAGATGCTTTGGAATGTCTGACATTTCTAAAGTTAATATAAGTGATTTTAAAAATATTTCTGATTTAAGGGAGTATTATATAGAAAAATATGATAATATTATTTCAAAGAAACCTATAAATGAAAAATGTAAACAATGTAAATTGTTTCCAAGCAAGTGTTATGGTGGCTGTTTAGCTAATAGAAAGGAGATATGATTATGACTTTAGATTTGAACAGATTCACATTAGAGGAACTATTATTAATTTACTTTAATCAAAGTAAAAAGGTAGCCACTCCTAATGGAATGATATTAAATGCATTTAATTATTCAAACTATGATGACTATTCAAATTATGATAATTATGATGATTACTCAAACTATGACAATTATGATAATTATACTAATTACGATGACTATACTAATTATGACGATTATTCTGAATATTCAGATGGCTCATATTCAGATGGTTGTTTTGCTAAAGGAACTTTAATTAGTTTAAAAGATGGAACGAAGAAAAAAATTGAAGACATAAAAGAAGATGATGAAATATTAGTTGTAGATCATGATACGGGAAAATTATCTTCTGCTACAAAATGCTTTGTAAGACATACTAAGACAGGAAATTATGCTACTACTACATTAAAGTTTGATGATAATTCATCTATTGAAGTATTTGATCATCATGGATTCTTCGATGTTAATTTAAATAAGTATGTTATTATAGGACAAGACAATGTTAGAGAGTATGTTGGGCATACTTTCATTAAGGTAAATTTAGTTAATAGTAAATATGAAATATGTAAAGTTAAATTAGTGGATTACAAATGTAGCATGAAAACTTCTGATTGCTATTCTATATTATCTGCTAAATATGTAAACCATGTTGCTAACTCTTTACTATGTGTATCTGATGCACTAGATGGAATGTTTAATATATTTGAATTTGCTTCTAACTTGAAATATGATGAAAATAAGAAAAATGAAGATATTAAAAAATATGGATTATTTAAATATGAAGATTGGAAAGAATATGTTAATGAAGAAGAATTCAAATTATTTAACATGGATCTATTTAAAATATCTATTGCTAAAGGATTATGCAGTGAAGATGATATAAAATATTATGCAACTTGCTTCTTGAAAGAATATAAGGAATCAAAATAAATATAAAATAATTAGTAAAATGCAATATCAACATTTTTATTATAGTTGTAAAAACTATATTAAGACATGATATTGCTTTTTTTATACATTAAAAATTTTGCGCATTGACAAACACACTGATATTATATAAAATATAAGTGCAAATGTTAATGCTAATGGAGGATTGCAAAATGTATAATGAAAAATATATAAAAGAATATATAAAGTTATATGAAAACAGTGAAAATCAAATAAATGAGGAACAAACTGAATATTTAGCGAATAATATAATAAAAAATATGAGTTTAAAAAATAAAATTATGGAATCTTACAAAAATTTAATAATAGAAATAATGAAACTTAACAAAGGGTATATAATGGCAAAAATGTTAAAACCTTTAAATATAAGTAGAAATTATTTATCTATATTAGAAAAAGAAAAGATAATAGAAAAAGTGGAAAAGGGGATATACATACTTAATGATAAAATAGAAGACAGTTACTATGTGTTACAACAAAAATACAAAAAAATAATATTTTCTCATATGAATGCTTTGTACTTTCATGGCTTAACAGAAGAGATTCCATATAAATATTCAATTACTATACCAAAAGAATATCATGTTAGTAAATTAAATAAAAATAACAATATTTTTTATGTTGATTCATCTATTTATGAATTAGGTATTACATATGTTGAAACTCCATTTGGAAACAAAGTAAAAGCATATGATAAGGAAAGATGCATATGTGACATTATTAAATCTAAAAATCGAATGAATTTTGATAGTGTTAAATACTCAATAAGAACTTATTTAAACAGCAATGATAAAGATTTAAATAAACTTTTTGAATATGCTGATAAGATGAAAATAAAAGGAAAAGTAGTAAGTTTTGTGGAGATGTTAATATGAAAGAAATGCAACTAAAAGATAAAATCAGAAATCTTTCAAAAATTATAAATGTTGATTTTAACATTATACTAAGAGTATACATGTATGATAGATTTATAGAAAGACTTGCTGTTAGTAAATACAGAGATAATTTTATATTAAAAGGAGGATTTTATCTAAGTAGTTTTATTGGTGTACAAAAAAGAAGTACATTAGATATAGATACAGCAATAAAAAATATGAAACTTGATGAAGATAATATAACAAAAGCCATCGAAACGATTATAAATATTGATATAGGTGATGATGCTAAAATATCACTTAATAAAATAGAAAAAATAAAAGAAAATGATGAATATGAGGGCTATAAAGTTTTTTTAGAAGTACATGTAGGAAAAATAAAAGAAAACTTTCATGTTGACATAGCTACAGGAGATGTTATAACTCCAAAAGAAATAGAATATACATACAATTGCATTTTAGAAAACAAAGCCATAAAAATATTGGCATATAATAAAGAAACTATAATAGCTGAAAAAATAGAAAGTATTTTAAGTAAATCTGAAGCCAATAGTAGAATGAAGGATTACTTTGATATATATCTAATATGTAGTTTGCATTTGAATGAATTAAATGAAAAACATTTAGCAAGAGCAATAGCAAACACTTTCAAACAAAGAAATTTTAAAGGTAATATTATAGAAGAATTTGAAACAATAAAAAATAGTAAAATTTTGAATAATAAATGGATTAATTTTTCAAAAAATAATAACTATGCATATAAAATAGCATATGATGATGTAATTGAAAGCGTAGAAAATATTATAAAAATATGTGAAAAAACCCTTTGCCATAATTAATGAACAAAAATGCAATAATCACATTTGAACACTTGAATATATATTCAAATTATGATAATCTTTATTTGTACTAAGGAGGAACAAAGATGGAAGAAAGTAAAATGTTTAACTTGCCAGCAGAAGAAACTCTTAATGAAATAGCAGATCTTTTTAAAATACTAGGAGATAATACTAGAGTAAAAATCTTATATTCATTA
>CAKORZ010000002.1 GCA_934101685.1 uncultured Bacilli bacterium | reverse complement strand
ATATATAAAAACCCTCCTTGGTATTTTTATCTTACCATAGAGGGATTTAACTTTACACAAATTTATTTACAGACTCACCGACCTATTTGTCAACAGTCTGAAAGAAGAGTAATTTCTACTCTTCTTCTAACTCTTCATTTTTTGTTTCTTCAGGTATAGTTACATTAACTACTTCTTGAGGTTCATTTTCTTCTTGTTTTTTAATTTCTTCTTCAACTGTTTCATCTTTTTCCACAACTGCTATTGAAGAAACTACTGAACCTTCTGCTATCTTAATTATTCTAACACCCTGAGTATTTCTACTAGCAACTTTAACTTGCTCTAGAGGAACTCTAATGATAACTCCCTTGTTAGTAACAACAAGTAAATCTTCATCGCCTCTTACAGTCTTAAGGCATACTAAATTACCATTCTTTTCAGTAACATTTACAGTCTTAACACCTTTTCCTCCTCTATTAGTCATAACACGATATTCATCTATATGAGACATCTTACCATAACCTTTAGCAGTCAATACTAATATATATTCACCTTGACTTGATGTAGCTACACCAACAACCTCACCATTACCTACATTAATAGACTTAACTCCACTAGCTGTTCTACCCATACTTCTAATGTTATTTTCATTAAATCTTACAGCCTTACCATTACTAGCAGCAATAATAATATCTTCATTACCATTTGTTTTCTTAACAGCAAATAATTCATCGCCCTCTTTAAGAGTAACAGCAATCTTACCATTTTGTCTAATATTTCTAAATTCTTCAATATTTACACGTTTACTAATACCATTCTTACTTACAAACAATAACTTTTCATTACCACTAATACTATTGCCATCAATTGAAATCATTGCTTTAACTTTCTCACTCTTATCAATATTTAATAAATTAATAATTGGTAATCCTTTAGATTGTCTAGAATATTCAGGAATCTTATATCCTCTAATACGATATACTCTACCAGTATTAGTAAAGAATAATACATCAGTATGAGTATTAGTTATAAGTAATTGATCTACTATATCATCTTCATGAGTAGTCATTCCCATAACTCCTCTGCCACCTCTATTTTGTGACTTATAAGTATCAGTTGTAACACGTTTTACATAGCCATTTATAGTAAGTGATACTACAATATCTTCTTGAGGAATTAAATCTTCATCATCTATATTACTATAATCATTAGTAATTTCTGTTCTTCTAGGATCAGCAAACTTATTCTTCATCTCTAATAATTCAGTTCTAACTATTTCAAGTAATGCTTCCTTATTTTCAAGAATACGATGATATTCTGCTATATCTCTTTCTAATTGTTCAATGTTAGAAGCAATTTCAGCACGAGCTAATCCTGTTAATCTTTGTAGTTTCATATCAAGAATTGCTTTACATTGTTTTTCTGATAAATTAAATCTATTCATTAATTGTTCAGTAGCAATATCAGTAGTTTGACTACCTCTAATAATACTCATGATTTCATCAATATTATCACTTGCAATCTTTAATCCTTGTAAAATATGAATTTTATCATTAGCTTTATTCAATCTAAATTTAGTTCTTCTAGTAAGAACATTTTCTTGGTGTAATAAATATTGATTTAAGATTTCTTTTAATCCTAATACCTTTGGCTCACCATCAACAATAGCAAGCATATTAGCACCAAATGTAGTTTGTAATTGAGTTAATTTATAAAGTTGATTTAATATTACTTCAGGAACAGCATCCTTCTTTAATTCAATAACAATACGCATACCTTCTCTATTAGATTCATCTCTTAAATCAGATATACCCTCAACTAATTTATTTTTAACTAATTCTACAATCTTTTCTATTAAAGTTGTTTTATTAACTTGATATGGAATTTCTGTAACAATAATACGTTTTCTATCTTTATGTTCCATATCTTCAATATGACATTTAGATCTAACTACTATTGATCCACTACCTTCTTCATAAGTTTTCTTAATGCCATTTCTTCCAAGTATTATACCACCTGTTGGAAAATCAGGACCTGGAATATAATTATTCATTAAATCTATTACACTAATACCAGGATCATTACTAATAGCAAGTACAGCATCAATAACTTCTCCTAAATTGTGAGTTGGAACATTAGTAGCCATACCAACAGCAATACCTACAGTACCATTAACTAATAAGTTAGGGAATCTACAAGGTAAAACAGTAGGTTCTCTTTCAGTACCATCATAGTTATCCATAAAGTCTACTGTATCTTCATCTATATCTTTTACCATTTCCATAGCAATTTTAGACATTCTTGCTTCAGTATAACGCATAGCAGCAGCTTCATCACCATCGATAGATCCAAAGTTACCATGTCCATCAACAAGAGGATATCTACAAGAGAAATCTTGCGCTAATCTAACTAAAGCTTCATAAATTGCAGTATCACCATGAGGGTGATATTTACCCATCGTATCACCAACTATTCTAGCTGACTTTTTGAATGGTTTTCCTGCTTGAACACCAAGCTCATTCATTGTATGAATAATTCTTCTATGTACTGGTTTTAATCCATCTCTAACATCTGGAAGTGCACGAGATACAATAACTGACATTGCATAATCTAGGAAAGCCTTTTTAACTTCCTTAGACATTTGTACAGGTTTTACACTACGATCATGAATATCATCTTCACTAATATTTTCTTTTTTCTCTAATTCATTATTTTCGTTTTCCATTTACTCGCACCTCCTTAGATATCTAGATTTTCTACGAACTTAGCATTTTCCAAAATGAAGTTCTTTCTTGGTTCTACTTGATCACCCATTAGCATTGCAAATGTTCTATCAGCTTCAATTGCATCATCCATAGTTACTTGAAGAAGTGTTCTAGTAGCAGGATTCATTGTTGTTTCCCAAAGTTGTTCAGCATCCATTTCTCCTAGACCTTTATATCTTTGAATTACATATTTAGAATTAGCGCCTAAATCTGCTTTAAGTGTTTCAAGTTCTTCATCACTATATAAGTAGTAAACATTTTTACCACATACTAATTGATATAATGGAGGACATGCTATATAAATGTTTCCATTCTCTATTAAAGGAGTCATAAATCTATAGAATAATGTAAGTAATAATACTCTAATATGAGATCCATCAACATCGGCATCGGTCATTATTACAACTTTATAATATTTTAACTTACTAATATCAAATTCTTTTTGAATACCAGTTCCCAATGCAGTAATAATTGTTTTAATTTCTTCATTAGCAAATATTCTATCTTGTCTAGCCTTTTCTACATTAAGGATTTTACCACGAAGTGGAAGAATTGCTTGGAAGTTTCTATCTCTCCCCATCTTAGCACTACCACCAGCTGAATTACCCTCAACGATATATATTTCATTCTTTGTAGGATCTTTACTTGAACAATCAGCAAGTTTAGCAGGGTTACCAGTTATTTCTAGTAAACCTTTCTTTCTAGTCATTTCTCTTGCTCTTTTAGCAGCCATTCTTGCATGTGAAGCTAGAATTGATTTTTCTACTATTATTTTAGCAGTCGCAGGATTTTCAGCCATATATCTTTCAAGTTGAGCACTAAAGATATTATTAACTACTTTTCTAACTTCTGAGTTACCTAATTTAGTTTTTGTTTGTCCTTCATATTGAGGATTAGGGTGTCTTACAGAAACAATTGCTGTAATTCCTTCTCTAACATCATCATTACTCAAACTTTCATCATTATCTTTAAGCATTTTATTATTTCTTGCATAGTTATTAATCAAACGAGTAAGAGTGTATCTAAATCCTTCTTCATGAGTACCACCTTCATGAGTATTAATATTATTACAATAAGAATAAACATTTGAAATATAACCTTCATTATATTGAAAAGCTATTTCTACTGCAATTCCATCTTCTTCACCCTCAACATAAACAATATCATCATGAATAGGTTGTCTATTTTGATTGATATATTTAACATAATCTTTTAAACCACCATCGTATTTAAATTCTTCATATTGCTTAGGTTCTCTTTGATCTTCAAGTGTTATTTTAACTCCCTTATTTAAGAAAGCCATTTGTCTTAAGTGATCTTTTAAAATTGCATAGTTGAATACTGTAGTTTCTGTAAATATTTCAGGATCTGGTTTAAACATAACTGTTGTACCTCTTCTATCAGTAGGCCCTACAATTGTTAATTTTTGTTCTGTTTTTCCACCATTTCTAAATTTAACAACATATTCCGTTCCATCTTTATATACTCTAACTTCGACATATTCACTTAAAGCATTAACAACAGAAGCACCAACACCATGAAGACCTCCAGATACTTTATATCCTCCGCCTTCACCAAACTTACCACCAGCATGCAATACTGTATAAACAGTTTCTACTGCACTTATACCAGTTTTTGGGTGAATACCTACTGGAATTCCTCTACCATTATCTTTTACTATAATTTCATTCTTTGGTGTTATTATTACATTTACTTCTGTACAATAACCAGCTAACGCTTCATCAATTGAGTTATCTACAATTTCCCATACAAGGTGATGCAAACCTCTTTCAGAAGTTGTACCAATATACATGCCTGGACGTTTTCTAACAGCCTCTAATCCTTCTAAGACTTGAATATTATCGGCAGTATATTGCTCATTTGCTTTAGTATCGCTCATACTTTTTCCCCCTTACTTATTCCCTTTGAATTTATTTCATAGCTTATATAGCTATTAAAACCTTTAATATCTTCTTCATTACATCCTGTAATAAATACTTGATCAAAATCATTAATAATTTCATAGATTTCTTTTTTTCTAAATTCATCTAATTCTGAAAAAACATCATCTAAAACTAAAATTGGATAATCATTTGTTCTCTCTTTTATTAATTTAACTAACGCTAGTTTAATTAATAACACAATAAATCTTTGTTCCCCTTGTGAACCAAATATTGAAGCATCATTATCATTAATATATATTTTGAAATCATCTTTATGAATTCCAAGACTAGTAACCATCTTTTCCTTATCTTTTTCAATCACTTCAAGATATTTATTAACAATTTCTTCTTTAGATAAACCTTCAAAGTTAGAATCATAATTTATTTTAACCTCATACTTTTTATTAAAAGATGTATCTAATTCATTCATTTTATCTTCTATTGAAAGCAAAAACTCTTTTCTCTTTTTTATGATATCTATTTGAAGTTCTGCTAATTTTTTATCTAATACACTAAGCAAATCATCTTTATAATTATCATTACTTTTTAGTAATTCATTTCTTTGCTTTAATACCTTATTATAAATAAGAATATCATTTAAATAATCTTTATCTATTTTAGATATTTCTTTATCTAAGAACTTTCTTCTATCTTTAGGAAAATCTTTTAATAAATATACTTCTTCTGGACAAAACTCAATAACATTAACATGTCCTAAATACTCCCTATATTTCTTATAAACAATTCCATCAATACTAAGTAATTTAGCTTCCTTATTAACAAGTAAACTATATTCTATATCATTTACTTTACAATCTATAAAGAACTCTCCTTTTAAATTTTTAATTAAATCCTTATCATCGTTAGTTCTAAAAGACTCAAGATTACTTACATAATATATTGCTTCAATTAAATTAGTCTTTCCAACACCATTTTTACCAAACAAATAATTTATTCCTTTTTCAAAAATCATTTCCAAATCATCATAGTTTCTAAATTTTTTTATTTTTATTTTATTAACAATCAATTCTATTTACCTCGTATTGCTTGTTAAGAACTTTAACTATGTCACCTGGATATATCTTTCTACCCCTTCTATTATCTGGAACATTATTAATCAAAACTTTATTTTCTAATAAGAACTGTTTTGCATAACTTCCACAATCAATAATTGACACAAATTTCAAAAATTGTCCTAATGTTATATATTCACTTTTTATACTAACTTTTTCCATACTATTTCTCCTTTTTATATCAATTATGAAAGAATATAAATATATATTTATATTCTATCATATAAATTAAAAAAGTTAAATAAAATGTTGATTAAACAAATAAAAAAAGGCATATTTTGATGCCTTATCTACTATTTATGATATGTTTCATTATTATTTATCTTAAAAGCCCTGTAAATTTGCTCTAAAAGAAGCAATCTAACCATCTGATGAGTAAATGTAAGCCTAGAAAAAGAAATCAAAAAATCAGCCTTTTTTTGAAGATTTTCACTAACACCCAAAGATCCACCTACTACAAAAGCATAATTACCTATACCTTGCGATATTAAAGAATCCATTTTATTAGCTAATTCAACACTACTTAATTGTTTTCCTTTTAAATCTAATAATATGACATAGTCTTTATCATCTATTTTTTCTAATATTCTATTACTTTCAATCTCTTTTATTTTCTCATCACTAGTACTATTAGAGATCTTTTCATCTTTTACTTCAATAATCTCAATATTACAATAACCACTTAGCCTTTTTAAATATTCACTAATTCCACTATTTAAATAAGCTTCCTTTATTTTACCAACACAAACAATTTTTATTTTAATCATGAATGTAACACTACATCTACAGTAGTTTCTCCCACACCTGTTTTATATCTAGTAGTTACTTTAATTGTGTCTCCAACATTATATTTAAGTAATTCTTTTCCTAAATCATTAGTAGATTTTATTTCTTTTCCATTTATTGCAACAATAATAGATTGAACAGGTATTGTGGACTCTCTAGATTCCAAAACATAAACACCAGTATATATATTATCGGCAATTCCATATCTTGTCCTATCTACTCCTATAGAATTTATTGATAAAGTAGAAATATTTAAAACTGGTCTTGTATATTTATCGCCAGTTCCTAAAATAGATTTAGCTACCTTCACAAAAAAGTTTATAGGCAAAGCAGCATATAAATATGTTAAATCAGCATGGTTATATGTTGTTATTCCTATAAGTTCACCTTTACTATTAAATAATCCTCCACCACTATTTCCAGGACTTATAACAGCACTAAAAGTTAGTTCATAAATATCAACAGGAACCCCTGAGTTATTAGCATCATACTTAGTTAAAATATTATTTGAAATAATATATCCAGCTGTAGAAACATTAAAGTAATCATTTGGAGAACCAATAGTGTATACAAAATCGCCTATATTAACCTTATCTGAATCACCAATAGTAGCAACTTTATATTTATCACTTTTATTTATTCTCAAAACAGCAACATCTTCATTAGCATCTTGACTAATCAATGTAGCAATTTCACTTTTACCACTTTCATTACCACTTTCATCAGAAAAATACACTTCTATTTCTAAATATCTACTATTTGCGCTAACAACATGATTATTAGTAATAATATATGCATAATTTCCTTCCTCATAAAAAACAACACCACTACCTTGATAATTAACTTTTCTAGTTTCTATATTACGTAAAACTATCTTTACAACACTAGTAGTTGTTTTTTTGTAAAGATCTGTATAATCATTACCAACAATCGTTTTTACTTCTTCAGTATTATCACCTTTATCATTAGGGCATTTAACATTTTCTTTCTTACAACTACATCCACAAACCATTAACCCCATAAGTAATACTAATAGTAATTTTTTCATATTTATTCCTCCTTACACTTTTGTATAATAATATCCAATTTTTCCATTTTTCTTTATAACCTTCAAACAAACTATATCTCCTTTTTTATATCTTGATAATTGGTTATCTAATTCATACATATTTTTAACAACTATAGAATTAACTTCTTGTATAACCATACCCTGATTTAATCCACCAAATATATAACTTAAAGGTTTAAATGTTACTATAACAACACCAAAACTAACTTCTTTACTTACCTTATAATTTTTTAAATAATATTCATCTAATTTGTTATAATCTTCTAAAACATATTTTATATAATTTACACTATAATTTCTACTTTTCACTATAGAATCTGCAATTTTTGTTAATTTATTAACTTCAATTATAAAACTATTTTCATTAAGTTTATCAATATCTCCACTCACCATACCAACAAGTCTATCAAGTTCGTCAACTACAGCCATACCTTCTTTAAAATTTTGATATTTCGCTTGGATGATGCTTTTGTATATATTTATATAATCTTTTTTATATTGTAAAATTCCTTGCTTATTAAAAAATGTTTTTTCAACATATCTATTTTCATTATCTTTATATCCTTTCAAAATATTTTTTTGACCTGGCATAAAAAAATAACTATCAGATAAACAAACGCCTTTAACATTATCTGCTTTCATTGCTTTTAAAACCATAACTCCATTATAAGAATCTTTTCCTATCACAAAAGCATCATTACTTACTTCATTATAATATATAATTTTATTACCTTCATCACTTAAAGTTAATTTATCACTAGTAATAATATATGCATCCTCATCATTCACTTTATATACAAAACCATTTCCTACAAATACTCCATATTTATTAGTTATCCTTATGATTTCATTTTCTATTTTACCACAATCAGTTACTTCGTTATTTTTAGCTTCTTCAGCACTAGTTAATTGTATATTAGCGCCACTAAATAATAATGAAAAAATTATACTAATTATTAACAAGAACTTTTTCATAGTTATTCCCACCAATTAGTTCTATATTTTGATCTGCTGCATTAACAAAAATATTACTTATATCAATATTTTTTTCTTTAGCTGTATCATAAAAAGTTTTAAGTGCTAATTCTTTAGTATTTGCTTCTCTAGACAAATGTGCTAAATATATTTGCTTTGTTTTATTACCTATTATATCGCATAATGTTTCACTAGCTACTTCATTACTTAAATGGCCTTCATCACCTAAAATTCTACTTTTAATAAAAAATGGCCTTTTAGTTTCCATAAGCATAGGAACATTATGATTACTCTCAAAAATATAATAATCAGCATTACTAATATAACTAATATTTTTGTAATTAATATAACCAGTATCTGTTATATACACTAAACTTTCATTTTCATCTCTAATAACATATCCACAACATTTAACATCATGAGATAAAGGAATTGCCGTTACATAAAAACCATTTATTTCTACTTCCTTATATTTTTCTAAATATTCAGTAGCAACTTTAATTTCTTTTAAAGAATATTTTTTAGCATTAGAAAAAGAATTAATAGATTTAATATGATCATCATGTTCATGTGTAATTAAAACATGCTTAATATTATTTATATCATATCCATATCTACTAATTTTTTCACTTATTTCTTTATAAGGTATACCTACATCAACTAATAAAACATCATTTTTATTATTTATAACTAATGTAGAATTCCCTTTTGATCCACTTGCTAATATAATAAACTTCATTTCTACTCTTCCTCTGCTTTTGAATAATTAGAGAACAAACCATATTCTTTTAAGAATACTAGTTGTACTACTCCAGTCGCACCATTTCTATGTTTAGAAATAGATACTTCTGCTATACCACTACCACCCTGATTAGCCTCTTTCTTTTCTTCTTCCTTTTTAGCGCCTTTTTGATTATCAAAATAATCTTCACGATAAATGAACATAACTAAGTCAGCATCTTGCTCAATTGCTCCAGATTCTCTTAAATCTGAAAGCATTGGTCTTTTATTATCTCTCTTTTCAGAATCACGTGATAATTGTGATAAAGCAATAACTGGTACTTTTAATTCTCTCGCTAATTCTTTTAATGTTCTAGATATCTCAGTAACCTCTTGTTGTCTACCTTCTTTTCTAGCTCTATCTGATCCTTTAACAATTTGCAAATAATCTACTACTATCAAAGACAAATCATCATGTAAAGACTTCAATTTTCTTGCTTTAACAACTAAATCACCTAATTTAATACTTGATGTATCATCAACATATATTTTAGCCTTACTAAGTTGATTTGCCGCAACATCTATCTTAGTCCAATCTTTATCATTTAAATTTAAGCCTCTTATCTTATCTCCATTAACACCAGATAAAGAACTAAGCATTCTTTGCATTAATTGCTCTGCTGGCATTTCTACAGAAAACATAGCAACTGTAACATTTTGTTTTATTGCAGCGTTAACTAAAAAATTAAGTGCTAAAGCTGTTTTACCCATTGATGGTCTAGCAGCAAGTATTACTAAGTCTCCGCTTTGAAACCCATGTGTTATATTATCTATATCTGTAAATCCACTAGTAACGCCAGTTAAATTACCGCTAGCTTTACTAGTATTAAATAATTTTTCTTTTAAAACATCTATTACTTCTTTAGTAGTTTTAAATTCTCCTACATTTCTCGCTCTAGTAATAGCTAAAGTATCTGATTCAACATTTGCTACATATTCACTAATATCATTAATTTCTTCTGTTTCCCATTTTTTAGAAACATCATTTGCCAAACTAACTAATTTTCTTAAAGTTGTTTTATCTTGAATAATTCTAATATATTCTTCAATATTAGATGGTGAAACAACATTTTCAACTAAATCATAAATTAATTCTTTATCACTTAATTCATCAAATGTGTTATTTAAAGTAAATTGCTCTACTACAGTAACAATATCTACATCTACACCCTTATTATAAACACTTCTAATTGTATCAAAAATAAGTTTATGATCTTGCACATAAAAATCTTCTTCTGTTAATCTAACAACACTATTTAATAAAGCATCTCTAGATACAAGCATTGCTCCTAGTACTGCTTTTTCTGCTTCTAATGAATATGGCAAATTTTTCACAAAACATCAACTCCTAAACTTATTTTTCACTAACGTGTACTGTAATAACTCCTATAACATCTTTATATAATTCAACTTCAACTTTAGTATAACCAAGTGCTGTAATTGGATTATAGTTAATAAATTTTCTCTTATCTAATTCAATATCAAATTGTTTTTTATATTCATCTACTATTTCTTTAGAAGAAACAGCTCCAAATAACTTTCCTTCTTTTCCTGTTCCAGCCTTTAATTCTACAACTAAATCTTTTATCTTATCTTTTAATTCTATAGCTTTTTCTTTTTTTATTTCTTCTTCTTTTGCTTTATTATCATCTTGAGTCTTTTTAATTTCTAAACTTGTTTTTGTAGCAAGCACTGCTAGTTTTCTTGGAATCAAGAAATTAGCTCCATATCCATCACTAACATCTACTATACTACCTTTCTTACCAACTTTCTTTACATCTTCTAATAGAATAACTTTCATTTTTATACCCCCTATTCTATTCTAGTATCTCCAACAAAACTTTCTAACTTAGAATATAGCATCTTTTTAACTTCTTCAATGGAAGAATTTTCTATTTGAGTAGCAGCACTACTAAAGTGTCCTCCACCATTCATACTTTCCATTATCTTTTGAACATTAATAGTTCCATCACTTCTAGCACTTATACCTACTTTATTATCTTCTATTTTACCTATTACAAAGCAAGCTTTAATTTCTTTAACATCTAATACTTCTTGACCTACTTTAGCAAGCATTGATCTATCCACAATATCATCATCACTAGCCATACATACTACAACTCCATAATAAGGTGTTTCTGAGTTTGCTAATATTTTTACTTTTAATTGATATTCTTCATATTCATCTTTCAAAAATTCAGTTGCTTGTACATTATCTGCACCATATTCTTTTAAAATCATTGATGCTTCATAAGTTCTAGAACCTGTTCTATTTTTATAGTTATTAGTATCTAGTAATATTCCTGTTAACATATAAGTTGCTACTTCAGGAGTTATTCTAATTTTATTTTCTGAATATCTAATTATTTCACTAACCATTTCACATGCAGATGATGCTGCACTTTCTTGATAAGCAAAAATTTGTGATAATAGTTTATCACCAGGTCTATGGTGATCTATAATAGCTATTTTTTCTGCTGCATCTACAACCTTTTGACTCATTGTAATATCTGGATTAGAAACATCTACTAATAATAGTAAACTGTTTTCTGTCATTTCTTCTACAGCTTTATTAGGCTTAATAATCATTTCATCTATTTCTTCTTTTTCAAAAGATTGTCTAAACGCAGATCTAGCCTTTATTTCAACTAATTTATCATCATATACTATTTTTACCTTTTTATTCATTTGCTTAGTTATAGAATACATACCAAGACATGCTCCAATAGAATCAAAATCTGATTGAATATGTCCCATAATATAAACTGCATCAGAAGCTTGTATTAAAGCTGTTAATGATTTAGAAACAACTTTTACTTTAACTTTATGTCTCTTACTCTTAGATTCACTACCACCACCATAGAACTCCATATTTTTACCATATGTATTTACTACGCACTGGTCTCCTCCACGAGATAAAGCAACATCTACTGCACTTGATGCTAATTCAGATAGTTTAATATAATCATTTATTCCTCTACCTACACCAATAGAAATAGTAAAGTTATTATCTTCTTCATATATTTTCTTTACATCTTCTATTAAAGAAAATTTTTCCTTTAAAATAGATTCGTAAGTATTCTCTTGCATAATAGCTATATATGCATCATTTCTAATTTTCTTCAAATATATTCTTTTATTAACAGACCATTCATTAATAGTAGTTCTTACTCTAGACTCTAATTCACTAGTTTTAGTATCATCTAGTAATGCTAATACATCTGAATAATTATCAATTGTTATATTTAAAATAACAGGTGCTTCATTATTATATGTTTCTAGTAAATTCTCATATTGATTAACATCTCTTAAAATAACCATTTTTAATTCTTTTAAACATTTACATTCATAAATTCTGTTATTAATAGTTATTTTTGCTGTTTCATTTTTATCTTCTGCAATAAGATGAAAATCATTGTTATATTTAATTAAATTTTTACCAACAATATTAATCATTCTACTATCTAAAAAATCATTAACCCAAATAACTTCAAACGATTCATCATAGAATAAAACACCAATTTCTCCAAAAGTATCAATCTCTTTCAAATTATTTAAGATCAAAGAATTGACTTTAATGTTATTTATAGAATTTTTCTTATCTATCTTATTATAAAAAGATAAAAAATAAATAACATTAGATAGTATTACAAAAACAACTAAAGCAGTATATAAAATTTCTTTATCTATATTTATTAATGGTTTGCCAAATGAATAATTTAATAAAGATAGTACACTTAATGTAAACTGTATTATGATTAATGCAATTACTCTATTTTTTTCTTTATAAAAAATATTTTTCATTACTCTCCCCCACATTACCATTAATATTATACATTTTTTTAATTATATTTTTAATAAATATAATAAAAAAGATTAGTATTTCTACTAATCTTACTCAGCTACAAATGGTAATAAAGCCATTTCTCTTGCTCTTTTAATTGCTACTGCTAACATTCTTTGATATTTAGCACTTGTTCCTGTAACACGACGAGGAATAATTTTACCGTTAGCACTAACGAATCTCTTTAATAATTCTACATCTTTATAATCAATGTAAGTAATTTTATTTTTAGTAAAGAAACAAACTTTCTTTCTAGTTTTTTGTTTTTTAAAAGCCATTATTATTTTCTCCTTTCTTAGAATGGTAAATCATCTTCAGAAATGTTAAATTCTACATTATTATTTGTAACATTTTCTGTGTTATCTTCATCTTTTTGATAACCATTATTACTTGGTTCATAATCTTCCAAGTATGTTGCGTTATTACTAGAATTTCTAGTATCTAACATTCTCATATTTTCGCAAACAACTTCTGTAACATAAACTTTATTGCCATCTTTATTCTCATAATTTCTAGTTTGAATTCTACCTTCAACAGCAATCAAAGCACCTTTTTTTACATATTTCTCCATTGTTTCAGCAGTTTTATTCCATGCTACACAATTTATAAAATCAGTTGTTGGTTTTCCATCTTTAAGTACATATCTATTATCCAAAGCTAATGTGAAGGTTGCTACTGGTGTACCACTACTTGTTCTACGAAAATCAACATCACGTGTTGTTCTTCCAATTAAGATAACTTTATTTAACATATTAATATCTCCTATTTATTAGTCTAAGTTTACTATCATATGACGTAGAACATTAGCATTAATTTTTGATAAACGATCAAATTCACTTACAGCTTTAGCATCATTACTAGTTAAAGTTGTAACAACATAGTAACCTCTATTTTGCTTTTTGATTTCATAAGCTAATTCTCTGTTACCCCATTCATTAACATCACTAATTTTAGCGCCATTGTCAGTTAAAATTTTATTTAAATTTTCAATTACGCCCTTTCTAGTAGTTTCATCTAGATTTGAGTTAAGAATGTACATAATTTCATACTTTCTCATTTAATTACCCCCCTTTGGTCTAAATTCAGCTAGCTTCTAACTAGCAGAGAAGATGCATGTCCTTCACTACACGCCTTGCTATTATAACTTATTATTTAATATTTGTAAATATTAGATTAAATAAAAAATCCTATAAAATTTTAGTTTTATAGGACTTATTTAACTATTTTACAATTACATCTAAATTTAAATTCAAAGTTTTATTTCTACTATCTTTTAAATCTTTATTTGTTACATTTTTTACTGTAATTACTAACACAATATATGAATTGTTATATGTTAAACTATGTGTACTTTTTAAATTATAATAACCGTCTTCTTCAGTAACAGAACTTTGATTTTCAATATACATAGAAACTTTTCCATTATCAATAGCTTCTTGTTTCAATTGGTCGCCAAATATGCTTTCAATTGTTAGTTTATCTTTCTTAATATATATAGACTTTGAACTTTCATTATTTCTAATTTCAATAGTATATATTAAGCTATATTTCTCACTAGTTTTTGTACCCTTTGAAGTAAATGATCTTTGATCCTTACCATTCACAGTACTAATCATAACATTTCTTTCTAACTCTACTTTTTCAACATATCCAATTGTTGCTCTTTCAAATTTATTTTTTCCTGTCTCGTCATAACAAGTACGAACATTAGCATCTTTTACAAGAACCATTTCGCCATCTACCTTTTCATAACAAGGTGTATTTGCAGGCTCTCTAAATTTCTTTTCAACTAAAGCTCCTACTAATAATTGATCAGAAAAATTTTCAAAAGAATTTTCTCTTTCTACCTTAGCACTGTATTTTACACTTAGTTGTCTCTCACAAGAACAACCAAAACAACCTAAGACACATACAATAGCTACTAAACAAGCAGAAATCTTTTTTAATATTTTATTCATAAGAAACACCTCTTAATACAATTATTTCATTTTTTTTACTTTTTGTAAACATTTATTTTATTGGTAAGTTCTAACTGGTAATACTAATTGAAGTACTGAATCGTCTTCTTTATTTTTAACTATAAATGGTTTCATTTCACCATTTAAACATAATTCAACGTCATTACTACCAATAGCTTTTATTGCTTCTGTAATATATTGAGCACTAAATGAAATATCTAATTTATTACCTTCATATTCATAATTTGATATTTTTTCCACAACAGATCCTATTTCTTGACTTCTAGAAGAAATCTCTACTTTATCTGTATTTAAACTTAACTTAACAATATTATTTCTATCACTTGATAATAAACTTGCTCTATCAATAGCAGCTAAGAATTCATTAGTTAATGTATTCAATTTATTTTCAAATGAATCTGGTATTAATTTTGACGTATCTGGATAAACACCACTTATTACTCTTGTTGAAATAATTGTATCATTAATTTTAAACATAACCTTCTTATCAAAGAAGTTAATAATTATTTCTTCTCCACCTTCAACTATTTTAGATATTTCATCTAAGTTTCTAGCAGGAATAGTTACATTGAAATAAGCAGTATCACCAATTACAATTTTCTTTTTAGCTAATCTATATGTATCTGTAGCAACTGCTTCAAGTACATTACCATCAACCTTAAAGTTAACACCTGTTAATATAGGTCTAGTTTCTTTTTGACTAGTAGCAAATTTAGTTTGAGCTATTACTTGCTTTAATAAATCTCCTTTTAATTTAATAACATTACTATCAAAGTTAAAATCAATAAATGGAAATTCATTTACATTAATGCTATTTAAACTAAAGTTAGATTTTTGATCAATAATTTTAACTAAGTTTCCATCCACTAATTCTATCTCAACTCTTTCTCCATCTAACTTTCTAATTATTTCAGTAATGTATTTAGCATTTAATACACAGCTACCTGTTTCAAAGATAGTAATAATTTTATCATTGTTCTCTTCTGCTTTAATAAATGTAGATATTGATAAATCTGTATCACTACCAATTAAAGTTAATCCTTCTTCATTTAATTCAAATTTAATACCAGTTAGTACAGCAATAGGAGTTCTACTAGTAACGGCTTTTGAAACAATATTCAAAGCACTCATAAGTTTGTTTCTTGCAATTATAAATCTCATTCTTTTATTTCTCCTTTTTTTATTTATATATTTTTATTTTTATAATATGTGTGGATTGTGTGGAAAACTCACTTTTTAATCCTTAATTATTATAACATATTTCTTTCTTTTATTATATAAAAAGTCTTTATTTTTGCCTATTTTAATAAGATTTTTATATCATCAATTGCCTGTTTAAAATTAGCATCAGTTTTTAACAATTTTTCAACCTTTTCACACGCATTTATAACAGTTGAGTGATCTCTACCACCAAATTCTTCTCCAATTTTAATAAAAGGAACATCTAATAAACTTCTACATAAATACATTGCAATATGTCTAGCATTAGAAATATTACTAACTCTAATACTTGCAGATAGTTGTGACGTAGAAATTTTATAGTAATCTGCTACAGCCATCTTTATTTTATCTATAGTTAAAGCATTACTATTATTATTTTGATTAACTACTAATCCTTTTAAAGCTTCTTGTGCTAAATCAAGATCAATAACTTTAGTTTGTTTTTTAAATGATTCTGCATAGAACACTAATCTATTTAAAGCACCTTCCAATTGTCTAATATCTTTAGAATATTTTAAAGCAATATAACTTAATACATCTTCTTTTATAACTTTAGAACTAATATTTTGATTTTCTACTTTTTTCTTTAGAATCTCTAAGGAAGTTTCATATTCAGGATTTTGAATACAAACGCTTAATCCACTAGCAAATCTACTAACTAATCTCTCTTCTAGTCCCTTTAACTCATTAGGTGATCTATCACTAGTTATAACAATTTGTTTTCTATTATTAATTAAATGATTGAAAATATGGAAAAACATTTCATTAGTTTTATCTTTTCCTGATAAAAATTGAATATCATCAATTAATAAAACATCCATTTTTTTAAAACTTTCTTTTAATTCATTAATCGTATTTTCTCTTATTGCATTAACATAATCATCAAGAAAATCAGCACTAGAAATATAATATACTTTAGTTTCTTGACCTGATTTATATCTAATATAATTACCTATAGCATGCAATAAATGTGTCTTACCAATACCACTTTTACCATATATAAATAATGGATTATAAAATTTACCTGGTTCTAATGCCGCAGTTAGTGCAGCACTTTGAGCTTCTTGGTTAGATGGCCCAACAACAAAATTTTCAAAAGTATAATTACTATTTAAATTAGATACAAATCCTTCTTTATCTTCAACTCTAGTTTCTGTTTTTACTTCAAAAGGATCATTAATATTTTCTAATGTAATTACACAATTGTAATGAGTTTTGCATACTTCTTCTAAAGTCATCTCTATAATTGTTGAATATCTAGACTCTAATAATTGCTTAGCAAACTTAGTTTTGACACTGATATAAGCAGTATCATCTTTAATTTCATAAAGTTTTGAATCTTGAAAAAAAGTATTGTAGATATTATTATCTTGTAATTTATTTTTCAAAGATGATAGTACTTCTTCCCAAATACTATTTAATTTAGAAAAATTCATAATATATTCTCTCCCCTATACAACCAAATCAAATATAACACATATTGTGGAAAAAAAATCACAAATTTATCTTTCCACAAAGTTATCCACAATTATTATACCTACAATTTGTAAATAAAATACACATTTTCAACATCTTTATTTGTTTATTTTTTTGTTAATAAGTTAAAAGTTATAAACAGTTGACAAAAAAGTTAATAGTTTTTAACAATTTGAAAAATTATAAACATTAAATTTTCATTGTATCTCTAAGAAAAAATCAAATTTATAAACATAAAAAATAAAATTATCAACAAAAATTGTTTACAAATACTAATATAAAATAATTGACTTAGATAGTAAAAAAACTTATAATTTTATCGCTATGTGTATTATCTAATGGGGGTGTAACAATGAAAAGAACATATCAACCAAGTAAAAGAAAACATTCTAAAGTTCATGGATTCAGAGCAAGAATGTCAACAAAGAATGGTCGTAAAGTACTTGCTAGAAGAAGAAGCAAGGGAAGAGAAGTCCTATCTGCTTAATAAAAGGAGCTACTAGTAAGTAGCTTTTTTTATTAATAAAAAGGAATATATATGAAAAAGATAAATAGACTATTAAAAAATCAAGATTTCAAAAACGTATTAGATAATAAAAAAAGTATAGCTAATAAAGAATATGTAGTTTATATAAAGAATAATGAATTAAATCATGTTAGAGTAGGTATAAGTGTTAGCTCTAAAATAGGAAATTCAGTAGTTAGACATAAAGTTAAAAGACAAATAAACGAATTTTTAAAAGAATTAATAGAAATTAATACAAATAATGATATAGTTATAATAGTTAGAAATAACTATATTAATAATAACTTTATTAAGAATAAAGAATCTTTAAAAAATTTATTATTGAAATTAAGAAAGGAAAAATAGAATGAAAAAATTAAAAGTGATAATAGTACTGTTTTTTGCAGTATTAATGGTAAGCGGATGTAGTTGTAGCCAAACTATGTGTAGTGAGGAAGATTATGCTGCTATAAAGCAATCCATAACAGAAAAATGGCAAGGTAATGAAGAGTATAAAGCTACACTTAGAGAAGAAGCAATAACAAACAACATAACAGATGAAGCAGAAATTCAAAAATATATAGATCAAAATATACAAAACAAAATTGATTCTGAATATAAGAGCCATCCTAAAGCTTGTATTACTATGAGTGATATGGAAGATCCTAATAGTGGTGCTATTATAAAAGGAAAAACTTGGGGAGATGCATTTAAAAAAGGATTATTAGAAGGCTTAATTGTATTCCCTATTTCTTGGCTATTAGTAAGCTTTACAAGTTTATTTGGCGCAACAGGATTTGGAAAAGTATTGGCTATAGTTGTTACAACTATAATAATAAGATTGTTAATGTTAGCTTTAACTTTCAAAAGCCAAGTGCAAACTCAAAAAATGCAATCTATTCAAGCAGAAATTACAGAAATTTCTAATAAATTAAAAGATCCTAACATAACACAAGCAGAAAAAAATAGATTATCAATGAAAGTAATGGAAATATATAAGAAAAATGGTATAAACCCACTTGCTAGTTTACTTCCTACAATTATTTCACTACCAATATTCTTATCTGTATGGTCTGCAGTTAGCCAAACATTAGTTATTAGAACAGGTAAATTTTTAGGATTGACTTTAGGGCAAGCTGTAAGTACACAAGTATTTAATTTAAATGTAACTGCAATAATATTATTCTTATTAATGACAGGAGCTCAAATTTTATCAATGAAGATACCTAACATTATTAGATTAAAACAAGCTAGTTATAAAGATAAAGAAAAAATTAGAGAATCAAACAAACAAACATCTCTTATGATGAACATTATGTTAGTAATGATTTTAATAACTGGTTTCTTATTACCATCTGCTTTAGCAATTTATTGGACAGTAGGAGCAATATTTAGTATTGTTCAAACAATTATTTTCCAAAGTCCTAAAGTAAAAGAAAAATTATATAACCTAGGTAATAGAAAAAAGAAAGCAAAAGTAGTAAGATAATTAAGTAAGAGGTGGATTAAAATGAATTTGTACAAAGGTAAAGATTTAAATGAAGCTTTAGATAAAGCTGCTGATGAATTAAATGTTGATATTGAATACTTACAATATAGAGTATTAACTCAAACAGATACAAGTGTTGAAATAGAAGCATATTTTGTTGCTGATGTAATTGATTATGTTAAAAATTATTTAAATACTATTTTAACTAATATGAACTTAAAAGTTGAATTAAGTGCTAAATATGAAGGTGAAGTTATTCATGTAAATATCAAGACAGATCATGATGCTGTATTAATTGGAAAAGGTGGAAGAACACTTCAAGCATTAAATGAACTTGTAAGAGCAGCTATTCACAATCGTTATAATAAGCATTACAAAATCTTATTAGACATTGGTGAATACAAAGAAGAAAAATATGAAAAGTTAATCCAAATGGCTAGAAAATATGCTAAAGAAGTACAACAAACAAAAACTAAAGTAACACTTAGACCTATGCCTAGTGATGAAAGAAGAATCATCCATGGAGCACTTACAAATTATCACAATATAAAAACAGAAAGTGTTGGGCAAGGAAAAGATCGTAGATTAACAATTTACTACGTAGAAGAAGAATAATGATTTAAAAATATTTAGAAATAAAAATCTAAATATTTTTTATTTTTATAAAAATAATTATCTTTTAATGATATAATTTTAAAAAAGGAGGTCTTTTATAATGGATAATAAAAAACAAGAAATATTAGAACTTACTTTAAAATTAAATTTAAAAGTTAGAGAATATAAACAATTAGAGAAAAAATATGAAGAAAATAAAGATTCATTAAATGAAGATCAACTTAAATTAGTAAAAGAAAAATATAAAAAAGTATTAGAAGAGATACAAGTAATAAATAAAAGATTAAAAGAATTAAATGAAGAATAGAGGAATAAATATGATGAACGATGTAATAGTAGCTTTAGCAACAGCACCAATGGAATCTGCAATAGCGTTAATTAGAGTAAGTGGGGAGAATAGTTTTGATTTATTAAATAAGATATTTAGTAAAAAAATTAAACCAGAAGGACATAAAGCATATTTTGGTAATTTAGTAGATAATAATGAAATAATAGATGAAGTAATTATAACTACTTTTGTTGCACCTCATTCTTTTACAGGAGAAAATTCTTTTGAAATAAATTGCCATGGTGGAATGTTTATTGTTAACAAAATAATTAAAGCATGTATTAAAAATGGAGCAAGAATGGCTAATAGAGGAGAGTTCTCTAAAAGAGCATATTTAAATAGCAAAATAGATTTAATACAAGCAGAAGCAATTAATGACATGATTAGAGCAACAAGTGAAGAAGAAAGCAAATTAGCAGTTTTATCACTAAAAGGAAATACCTCTAAAATGATAATGGATGTAAAAGAAAAATTATTAAAAATAATTTCAAATATAGAAGTAAATATAGATTATCCTGAATATGATGATGCAGAAGTTGTAACTAAAGAAGTAGCAACTTTAAAATTAGTAGAGTTAAGAAAAGATATAAAAGATATTATTAAAGATGCTAATATAGGTAGAATTATAAAAGATGGAATAAAAGTTGCAATAGTTGGAAAACCAAATGTAGGCAAATCTAGTTTATTAAACGCTTTATTACAAGAAGATAAAGCTATTGTTACTAATATTGCTGGTACTACTAGAGATGTAGTAGAAGGTCAAGTAAATTTAGATGGATTAAAATTAAATTTATTAGATACTGCAGGTATTAGAGAAAGTGATGATAATGTAGAAAAGATAGGAATTGAAAAATCATTAAAAATGATAAATGAAGCAGATCTTATTCTTTTACTATTAGATGCATCTAGTGAATTAGATGATGAAGATAAAAAACTAATAGAATTAACTAAAAATAAAAAAGTAATAAGAGTAATAAATAAAAAAGAATTAAACGAAAAAACAACCCTAGAAGGAATAAAAATAAGTGCTAAAAATAATGATATAGAAGACTTAAAAAAAGAAATAAAAAGAGTAGTGGGTTATAACTATAATTATGATAATAAACCTTTATTAACTAATTCTAGACAAATTGGATTATTAGAGGCAAGTTTGAGCAATATAGAAAATGGTTTAAAAGAGTTAGAAAGTGACACTCCAATTGATTTAGTGTCTATTGATTTAGTTAGTGCTTTAAATAATATTGAAGATATTTTAGGTAATCGTAGCAAAATAAATTTAAGTGAAGAAATCTTTGCTAGATTTTGCTTAGGAAAGTAGGATATTATGTATTTTGACACACATGTACACTTAAATAGCGAACAATATGAAAATGTAGATGAAATAGTTAATAATGCACTAGAAAATGGTGTAAATAAAATGGTAGTAGTTGGCTATGATTTAGAAACTTCACTAAAAGCTATACAAATAGCAAAACAATATGAATTTATATATGCAGCAGTTGGAATGCATCCAAGTGAAATAAAAAAGATGAATAAAGATGATTTAGACAAAATAGAAAGTCTTTTAACTAATGAAAAAGTAGTAGCAATTGGAGAAATAGGTTTAGATTATCATTGGGATAAAGATAATAAAGAAGAACAAAAAGAAGTTTTTATAAAACAAATAAAATGGTCTAACAAATATAATTTACCTATTATTATTCATTCTCGTGATTCAGCCGAAGATACTTTTAACGTATTAAAAGAAAATAAAATGTATTATAAAAAAGGAATAATGCATTGTTACAGTTATTCACTAGAGTTAGCAAAAGAATTTATTAAATTAGGATTCATGCTAGCATTTGGAGGGGCTTTAACTTTCTTAAATTCTAAGCAAAATAAAGAAGTAGTACAAGAAATAGATTCTAAGCATTTATTAACAGAAACAGATGCTCCATATTTAACTCCTCATCCTTATAGAGGAAAAAGAAATGAGCCAAAATATATTCATTTAGTAGTAGAAGAAATGTCTAGACTAAAAAATATAAATGAAGAAGAAATGTCACAAATAGTGTACAATAATGCTTGTGATTTTTTTGAGGTATAAAAATGAAAGTAAAAGAGTTAATAGTAGTAGAGGGGAAAACTGATTTAATCTTTTTAAAAAGTTTTTTAGATGCTGATATAGTAATAACTAATGGTAGTGAAATATCAAAAAATACACTAGATTTTATAAAAGAAGCAAATGAAAAACAAGGTGTTATTATTTTAACAGATCCAGATTATCCAGGTCTTAGAATTAGAAATATAATAACTAACTACATAGGCGATTGTAAACATGCTTATGTAGAAAAAAGTAAGGCTATAAAAGGTAAAAAAGTAGGAATAGCAGAAACCAAAAAAGAAGATATTCTAGAAGCTTTAAAAAATGTAGTTACTTATAAGAAAAATAATCAAAAATTAGTTAGTGAAAGTGATTTATATGAGTTAGGATTACTTGGAAAAAATGATTCAAAAAGTAAAAGAGAAAAAGTATGTAATTACTATCATTTAGGATGGTGTAACGCTAAAACATTTTTAAAAAGAGTAAATATGTTTGGACTTACTATAAAAGAAATAAAGGAAGTGATAGAGTGATAATAGCAACTAAAAAAGAAACATTTAGAATTTTAAAAGAATATAATTTAATTGCTAAAAAAGGATATGGGCAAAATTTTTTAATCAACCCTAAAACTATAGAAACTATCGCTAATAAATGTAATATAAAAGAAGACACGCTTGTCATAGAAATAGGCCCAGGGCTTGGAGCTTTAACTCAAAAATTATTAGAACTATCAAAGCAAGTAATAGCAATTGAAATAGATAAAAAAATGGTTGAAGTTCTAAATGAAAACTTTAAAGATTGTTCTAATTTAAAAATAATAAATGAAGATTTTATGAAAGTGGATTTAAATGAATTAATTAGTAACTATAAAGAATACAAAGAAGTAATTATTGTTTCTAATTTGCCTTACTATATAACTTCCGATATTTTAGAAAAAATAATAGCTTTAAAACATCCTTTAATTACTAAAATGATAGTAATGATGCAAAAAGAAGTTGGAAAAAAATTATTAAAAAAAGAAGATAAAATAGAAAGCTTTTTAAAAGTATTAATAGATAATTATTGTAATGTAAATACAGTAATGTATGTGAGTAAAAATGATTTTGAACCAAGACCAAAAGTAGATTCTATTGTTCTTGAATTTAATATAAATAAAGATAGTTATAAACTAGATTATTATTTCTTAGAAATAATAAAAGAATGCTTAAAAAACAGAAGAAAGACTTTGATAAACACCCTTCCTTTTGATAAAGAAAAGATATTAAAAACATTAAATGAGTTAAAAATAAAAGAAACAATTAGGATAGAGGAATTAACTATAAAGGAATTATTAGAAATAGTTGAAAGGATGAAATAATATGGACTTAAATTTTATTGGAATTGGTGGAGCTTTTAATAGTGAGTTAGGATGCAATTGTGCTTATATAGAAGAAAATAATAAAATATTATTTATTGATTTAGGATTAGATAGTTTTGGAAAAATAGTTAAATATAATTTAGTAAATAAAGATAAAGAAGTATATGTTATACTTACTCATTTGCATGGTGATCATGTTGGGGGATTACCTACATTTATTCAATATTGCGATGCTTATTTTAAGATAAAAGTAAAAATTATAAATAATAGTAAAACATTTACAAGCGAAGTAATAAAACTATTAAATTTAACTGGAGTAAGTACATCAATTTATGAATTTGTTAATTTAGATTTGCCATTTTCTTTTAAAGTAGAATTAAAAAAGACAACACATACACCGTTACTAGAATGTTATAGTATTATTTTTGATAAAGATAATAAGAAAACTTTATACACAAGTGATTCTAATGATTTTGAATATTTAAAAGAAAAAGTAAATGATAAAAATTTTGTGAAAATATATAGTGAAGTAGGAACTTCAGCTTCTGTTCATATGGATTACAATTTAATAAAAACTTTAAATAAAGAAAAGTTAGTTTTAATGCATATAGAAAGCATGAATTTATATAATCAAGTAATTAAAGATGAATATAAATTTCCTGCATTTTTAAAGTAAAACATAGTACCTATTTTTAAATAACAACATACATTAATATGAGGTGAAGTTATGAAAATAGGTGCTTTAGTTACAAGATATAAATATAACCATGATGTTGTATTTAAAATAATAGATATAAGTAATAATATTGCTATATTACAAGGTGTGTGCATTAGATTAAGTGCAGATGCTCCTTTAAGCGACTTAAAAATATATGATAAAGAAGAAACTCAAGAACAAATAGAGCTAGAGTTTTCACGTAATTCTAAGCTTATAAATGGGTGTGTTCTTCATTTAGATGGAGATGAGAATTACTTAAAAAAATGCTTAGAAATATATAAAAAATATGATATACCTGCGCAAGGATATTACATGAAAGAAAAAGATATGCCTGAACAAGTAACAAATTTATTAATTAAACATAAACCTGATATTTTAATAATAACAGGGCATGATAATTATAAAGTTGATTCAAATAAAAAAGAACATTTTGAAAATAGCAAATATTTTATTCAAGCAGTTAAAAAAGCTCGTATTTATCAAGCAGACAAAGATGCTTTAGTTATTTTTGCTGGTGCTTGTCAATCTTATTATGAAGCATTAATAGAAAGTGGTGCTAATTTTGCATCTTCTCCAACTAGACAAAATATAAATGTTTTAGATCCAGTGTACATAGCAATAAGTGTAGCAAAATCTCATGTTGGAAGTTATATAGATGTTGAAGCTACATTAAAAAAAACGGTATCTAGAGGAGTAGGACTAGGAGGAATTGATACAAGAGGAGTAGCTAGAAAACTTTATTGATAAAATGTTTAAATGCTAAAAGTTGGTTCATAATTAAATGTGTATTAATCATAAATTTTATATAGGAGGAATTGTATGATTAAAAGTTTTTGTGATAAGGCTCAAAAGATTATTGCAGTAGCGGAATCTATAGCATTTGATTTTGGACATACTAGTGTGGGTAGTGAGCATTTGTTATTATCTTTTTTAAAAGTTAAAGACACCAAAGTTAAAAAACTTTTAGAAAGTCAAAATATTACTTATGAATTAATAAAAAAAGAATTATTATCACTATTTGAAAAGAAAGATTCCTTGCCTTTTTATATGGAATATACTCCTTCTTTTAAAGAAATATTAGAAAATTCTATTAATGCATCAAAAAAATTAAATGAAGAAAAAGTTAGCGTTGAAGTTTTAGCAACGTATATGATAAAAGAAGAAGATTCTTTAGCAAGAGAATTACTAGAAAAATATAATGTTGATTTTAATTTGTTATTAGAAAATTTAAAAGTTAATAAGATAAGCCCTCTTGATAATGTAGAAGAGTTAACTAATTTAAATAAAAAAATGTTAAAAGAACCAGTAGTAGTTTATGAAAGGGAAAAAGAACTAGATTTGATTGTAAATACACTACTTAGAAAACAAAAGCCAAATGTTTTAATAGTAGGAGAACCAGGCGTTGGAAAAAGTGCTTTAGTAGAGTATTTAGCATATAAAATAGTGACTGGAGATATAACATGCGAGTTAAAAAATAAGGTAGTTTATGAACTAGATATTCCCTCAATTGTAGCAGGTACTAAATATAGAGGAGAATTTGAAGAAAAATTAAAAAAGATAGTAAAAAAAATAAAAGAAGATCATAATGCAATTATTTTTATAGATGAAATACATAATATTATAGGAGCAGGTGGAGCAGAAGGCGCGATTGATGCATCTAACATACTAAAACCATATTTAGCAAGAGGAGATATCCATTGTATTGGTGCGACTACTTATGATGAATACATCAAAATAATAGAAAAAGAAAAAGCAATTGAAAGAAGATTTCAACTTATAAAGCTAGATGAACCTAATGAAGTTAAATGCTATGAAATACTAAAGGGAATAAAAAAAGGATATGAAGATTTTCATGGTGTTAATATAAGCGATAATATGTGCAAAAGAATAGTATATTTATCTAAAAAATATATAACAGATCGTTATTTTCCTGATAAAGCAATTGATGTTTTAGACTGCAGTTTAGTAAATGCAAAAAAGAAGAATTTAACTAGTTTAGATGAAGAAACAGTAATACAAACTATTGAAAATTTATACAATGTTGAAATAAACACAGCTTTTAAAAAAGAAAAATTAATTAATGAATTAAATGAAAAAATTATAGGACAAAAAGAAGCGATTGATAAAGTTATTAACAACATATCTTATATAGAAAAAGGTTTAATAGAAGATAATAAACCACTTGGTATATACTTTTTTGTAGGCCCTAGTGGAGTTGGAAAAACAGAGTTAGCAAAACAAATAGCTAAATATTATTTTGGTAGTAGTGATGCTTATATAAAAATAGATATGGCAGAGTTTAAAGAGCCACATTCATTATCAAAATTAATAGGAACTCCACCTGGATATGTGGGATATGAAAATCAAACTTTATTAGTAGATAAACTTCGTACACACCCTCATAGTGTTATTATTCTAGATGAAATAGAAAAAGCTCATAAAGATGTAATTAATGTCTTTTTGAATATATTTGATGAAGGATATTTTTACGATACAAGAAAAAGAAAAATAGACTTTACAAATTCTATAATTATAATGACATCTAACATAGGAAGTAATACTAGTAAAGAGTTTGGTTTTTTACCTAGTAATAAAGAAAATGAAGAAGTATATAAAGAAATAAATAAACATTTTTCTTATGAATTTATAAGTAGAATTGATGAAATAATATATTTTAATAAGTTAGATGAAAATAGCGTTAAAACTATAACAGACAATTATTTAAAAGAGTATCAAAATAAATTTAATTTTGAGATAAATGAAGAAAGCTTTGTTAAAGATGTAATAAATAAAGAAGAATTAAATAAATATGGCGCTAGATATATAAAAAGAGAACTTAGAAAAAATATTGTAAAACTACTAGAAAAAAGAATAGAAGTTTACTAAATAAATGATAAAATAACTTTGGTGGTTATTTTGAAAATAGGAAATGTAGAAATTAAAGGAAAAGTAGTATGTGCTCCTATGGCAGGTATTACTAATATTGTATATAGAAAAATAGCAAAAGAATATGGTGCTAGCTTAGTATATACAGAAATGATTAGTGATAAGGCGTTATGCTTTAATAGTGAAAATACATATAAAATGATAGAAATAGATGATAATGAGCATCCAGTAGCGCTTCAATTATTTGGTGGAGAAAAAGAATATTTAGTTAAAGCAGTAGAGATAATAAACAACACTAAAGCAGACATTTTAGATATTAATATGGGATGCCCTGTTCCTAAAGTTTTAAAGTCTCAAGCTGGTAGTTTTTGGCTTAAAGATATTGAAGATACAAAAGACAAAATAGAAGCTATAGTAAAAGCTAGTAAAAAACCTGTAACTGCAAAGATTAGATTAGGGTTTGATGAAGAGCATATAAATGTAGTAGAAATGGCGAAAATGTTAGAAGGTGCTGGGGTTAGTGCTATTTGTGTACATGCTAGAACTAGAAGCGAGTTTTACACTGGAAATGCAAGAATAGAATACATAAAAATGGTAAAAGATAGCGTTAAAATTCCTGTAATAGGGAATGGTGATATTAAATGCATTGATGATGCTGTTAGAATGCTAAAAGAAACGGGTTGTGATGCTATAATGATAGGAAGAGGAGCGTTAGGCAATCCTTTCCTTTTTAAGCAAATAAATCACTATTTAGAAACAGGAGAAATTTTAGAAAATCCATCTAATGATGAAAGGTTAGATTTGTGTTTAAGACACGCTAAAGAATTGTGCAATATAATGGATGAAAAAGTAGCTATAAAAGAGATGAGAACACATGCTTGTTATTATGTAAAAGGACTTCCTAATTCAACTAATTTAAAAAATAAAATTAATCATGTCGAAACATATAAAGACTTTGAAAATTTAATATATAATTATAAAAAAGAATTGGGGGAATTAGAGTGAGTGCTGTTGTTTTAAATGGTAAAGAATTATCAAAAAGATTAGAAGAAGAACTAAAAGAAAAAGTTGCAAAACTAAAGGAAATATCAGGAAAAACTGCTACTTTAGCAACTATAATTGTAGGTGAAGATCCTGCAAGTCAAACATATGTAAGAATGAAAGGGAATGCATGTGCAAGAATAGGCATTGAATCTCTAAAAATAGAGTTAGATTACAATACTACTACAGATGAACTACTTAGAATTATTCAAGATTTAAATAATAATGAAAATATAGATGGAATATTGCTTCAACATCCAGTACCAAGACATATTGATGAAAGAAAATGTTTCAATTCAATTTTACCTTGTAAAGATGTAGATGGAGTTACTAGTGCAGGCTTTGGAGCAATGTCTATGGGAGAAGAAGCTTATGTAAGTGCTACTCCTTATGGAATCATGAAAATACTTGAAAATTATAATATAGAAATAGAAGGAAAAGAGGCAATTGTTATAGGAAGAAGTGCTATACTTGGTAAACCTATGGCAATGATGCTTTTAAATAAAAATGCAACAGTTACAATAGCTCACAGTAGGACTAAAAACTTAGAAGAATTAGTAAAAAAATCGGATATAGTTGTAGCGTGTGTTGGCAAACCAAAATTTGTAAAAAAAGAATGGTTAAAACCAGGATGTGTTGTAATAGATGCTGGATATAACCTAGGAAATATAGGTGATGTAGATCAAGACGGAATTGAAAATATTGCAAGTGCTTACACACCAGTTCCTGGTGGAGTGGGGCCTATGACAATAGTTTCTTTAATGAGTCAAACGGTAACTTCATTTGAAAAAAGAATAAATAAAAAATAGCAATTAATTTGCTATTTTTTTGTCTTTCTTTTCGGCTCATTTATAAGTATTAAATCTTCTAATTTTTTAAAAACATTAACGATTTCTATAGCTTTTTCTAAAGGAATGTTTGTGTATTTTCTCTCATACAAACAAGTAGCGGGTTCATATACATCTTCCACCCTATCTGCTTTCAAAATATCAAGGTGGTCTTCAATAAAACGATTTATTTCTATAACATTAGCTATCTTATCAGTATATGAGGAATTAGCAATATGCAAATCGAAACATTCGCAATCATATGATCCATCTATAAAATATGGAAATTTAGTATCAGGTAATCTTAAATTTGAAATAATCTCATCACAACGCATAACATGGTCTGAAGGAATGTCCATAAGGCCAAAATGTTCATTAAATAAAATAAATAGATCATCGTTAAAAAGAACTTTGTTTTCACAGCTTATGTTTTCAATGTTTGATAAAGCTCTTAATGTTTCGTTAGGTGTAAGTTCATGCTTTTCAAACCCTTTGTAATAAAAGGAATATGTATTGTTTTCTTGATTATAAACAATAGTGCGATAACTATTTTTGCCTGTAAAACTATTTATAAAATCTTGTTCTAAAGGCTCAAAAACTTCAAAACTATATTTATCTAAAAAATTCAATAGGCTCTCTTTATGATCTAAATGGATAACAGGAACAGTTATTTTTGATTCACCAATATATTTATGAAACATCCAAGCAGGCGCATTTAGCTTTTCTAGTCTTGCTAACCCTTTGTAATATTGGAAAAGCATTAATAAAACTCTGTGATTGCCATCCCCATGAACATAGTATTTACCATCTTTTTCAATAAGTTCAAAATTAGAACTACTTAATGTTCTTTGAAATTTTTCTCTATCAAATTTTCCTAAATTTTCAAAGAGTGATTCAGGCCTATAAATATTAAGCAAGCAATCATAAAAACTATTTGTGGCAAACTCTAATCCAACAATATCTTCTATATAGATTTCTTCCATAGAAGGAGTAAAAAAAGATGAAACTTTTCCATAAGAAATGCCACTTGGGGTAGTACGATGCTCAATTTCTGAAGTTGAAGTCATTGTCCTAGAAAAAAATCTAGACATATCATTTAAAGTTAAACCATCTTCAGCTAAAACATCCCTGATAATGGCTCTTTTTTGACTTAATGTGTAATCCATAGTTTAAACACCTACTTTTATTAAAAATCATACTCTAATTATAAAATATAATTACAAATATTGTCAATCTTAAAAATTATGAACAATATATGTGTCGAATTATTGAATAAAAAGGTTAATTAATTTACAATTAAATCGTGTATTGAAAGGCGTGGTATTATGCATTTTATTAATAAATTAATAAAGAAGGGAACTTTTGCTTTAATTTTAGTGTTTTCATTTTTCACTTTTTTAGGTGCTGAAAAAGTGTCAGCTGAAGAGTGTCAAATAAACCTAAGAGATGGAGACGAGTATCTTGTTTTAAACACTAAGGCTGGTTGGAGCGATAGTGGAGTAGAAATAATTTGCGATGGAACAGTGAAAAATCAAGTGACTGTTGAAATAAATGGAGTGATTATAGAATCATCATCTGCATCTGGCGCTATATCATCAAATAATTATGTTAAAAACGCTGGATTTTATAAGATTAAATATTTCTTAACAGAAAACGATTCAATTTCAATTACACGACAAGTTAGAGTTCTACCTAATGACTTAAACAAATCTTTAAGCACATGGGTTGCGAATACAGAAACTGTAAATACTACTGAAAACGACGCATTTACAAAAATTATTGGAGTAGATGATGGATATTTAGCAATTGGAAATTTTGGAAACAATGCATATATAATAAAATATGATTTAATAGGAAGACAAATATGGAATGAAAAATTTGATTGTCTAAATACACTATGGTTTTTTGAAGGACTAGGAATATCATCAACTTCAGAAATAAGCGATGTTAGTTTATATGATATTATAAAGACTGTGGGTTCAACATCTAAAACAGATTTTTATATAAGTGGAACATATACAAAAGATGGTTCAACTAAAAGCTTTGTGCGCAGAATACAGTTAAGCTCTGGTGGAAATGGTGGACTTGTAGAATATGGAAAAATCATACCAGTTGAAATGACTAGAATTAATAAGATTGAATTGACAGGCAACTATTTAGTGGCAGTAGGATATTATACAGATACATATAACAAGACAATTGGTAAGATTATGAGATCTACAATAAATATTGGAAATAATACTGAACTTGTAAATATTAGTTATTATGCTAATAGTTTGGAATCAAGATATAACTCACTAATTGTTGTTAATGATGATAGTAGAGCTAAAATAATCGCAGTTGGAAGTAGTGAAGTTGAAGGCTATAATGGTGCAGTAGGTGGATATGTGACAAGTTGCGAAGTAGATAATTTTACTGATGAAAACGGATGCGTATCTGAAAAACCATATTACTATTTAACATATAATGAAGCAAGTACAACAACAACATACTTCAATGATATAGTTTCACGTGAAAATGGTTATTTGATTGTTGGAAAGACAAGAAGAGATAGAATTAAAACACAATTTTCAAATAGTGAAAATTCTTCAGGAACTGAAAATGTTCTATATGTATTACTAAATAATAATTTAGGAATCTTTGATGCTTTAATAAAAAATAATAATTCAAGTGACACATTAAACTCTGTTAAGAAAATAAATGATGATCTGTATATTGCTGTAGGACAGAAGGGCGCTACAGGATATTATTCTGAAGTAGGATTCGATGATGATGGAGCTCTTAATATAACAGAAAGATTTTTAACTGGAACATCTACTATTAACGATATATATATTAGAGAAAGCAATGATGGAGAAATAAACTATGTGTTTGCTGGATCAACAAAAACTACTAAAATAAATGATGTACTAGTTTCTAATAAAGGAAATGAGGATTCATTTATAGCAATTGTTGATAAAACTGTATTTGCAAACTATGATAATATTTCTTTACTTCAAAATCAAAAAGTGTGTGATGGTGATAATGCTACTAGTTGTCCTGGAAACATGGTAATGGATAAATATAAAATGAAATATGGAAATAAAAGCATTGCCTATCCAGATAGTACAACAATAACTTCTGAAAATGTAACGGATATATCTACATACCATAGATTTATATCTTTTAATGATATTAATTTTATAATTGGTAGAACTATCGTTGTTATTGAAAATAATTTACCTGACAACATTGAAATTGGTGGTTTAGGAATTGATAAATGGTATTTATATAATAGAACAGAAACAACAGCTTTAAGAGATGGCACTTGGAGTGAGTACTACTATCCAATAGAAGATAACCTAGAGAAAGCAGAAGGAACTTCTTACTACAGATTTATATATAATACATCTACTGGAAAAGGAGAATTTGTACTAGATACAAGAAGTTTGGTATATACTCGTTCTAATTTCTTAAAATATGAAGCGGAGCCTCATAACAATAAAGTAGCTTTCCAAGGAGAGGAAAAAGCAAAAGAATATGCTGTATTACAAGAATATACTAGAATTGCTTTGGTTAACAAAAAATATAACCGCAATGAAGGAGTAAATGCTTTTGATGATACCGCTTTATTGACAAACCAAAATTTTTATTTTGTATATTATATAGATTTAGAACTAAACTATGAAAATGATAGTTCATGTAAGTTAGATGCAAATAGAAGATTAAAAGGAATATGTAATAATCAAAAAGGATATGCTTTTGCAAATTTAAAATCTCTTCAAAGAATTCTAAATCAAATAATAGAAGATAATAATTATTTTGTTAGTGAGCAAAATACAAGATACACTGAAAAGTTAGCGAATAAACCAGTTCTAGATATATATAATGATGAAACTACAACAGAACTATATACTAAAGAATTAAATTTAAATTTAAAAACAAATGTATATTTAGTTGTGGAATTTTATGAAACTTTGAATTCTGATGATGGCTATTATATATCTAATATACCTGTATTAACAAGCGTATCTGGAAAAAACAATGTGCAATTTAAAAAGTCCTCATCAGCAGATTATTCTAAAGATGGGAAATACGTTGTAAAGTATTGCTATAACTATGGAGAAATAAATGAAGTGTGTGGAGAATCAGCAACATTTATTTTAGATTCAACAGTTCCAACTATTAGTTACAAAGCAGCAGGAAGCGCGACAACAAAGCAAATTTTTTATGAAGAATTATATAGAGGAAAAAGTGAAAGTGATCCAGACTTGCTTACTAGAGATATCACAATCTCAAATATCTTTGATATAGATCCATATGCTTATACAATAGTTAATAAGCAAAAATATTATTTAAAATGTAATGCCACAGTTAACGATAGAAAATGTATTAATAATTTAGCGGAATACGTAAAAATTGCTTATGGATATGATAAGAACGAACCTGACAAAATATATTCTATTACAGCAAGTGATAGAGCAGGAAATGAAATGACTTACTATTTTAAAATTGGAACTCAAAAATTAGAATTAAGAGTTGAAGAAACTGATGATAAAAGAGAAGATGCCTTTAACTTAATAATAGATTTATATGAAAGAAATGATTTTGATTCATTAGCCGTTAGATATACGCAGAGTGAAATTTGTACAACAGATTGTACGGAAATTGATGAAACTACAAATATGGCTTCATTTGGCGAAAGACTTTCTCAATATATTAGAGCTATTATGCTTTTAAATAAAAAAGAACTAGATAAAGCAAGAGAAGATCCAGAATATGTTATAAATGAAAGTGCAATAATAAAAAGCATATCATTCTTAATATCAGCATCTACTACTTTAGAAGATAAAACTACTGGAGGAATTAGTATCCCTAAGGTTCAATGCGATAATGAAGAATGTAATATACTTGATGATAAAGATGTATTTAAAATTTCAAAGGGCTTGTACAATTTCACATTAGTTGATAGTTTCTATAATGAATCTAGAGCTATTGGTGGTATTGGTATAGTAAAGGCGAAATTAGATATTTATGTTGAAGATGACGAAAGTTATGATGAGAAAAAATCTAACTTTACATGTACTAATGGCGAAGAAAATTGTGACAAAAGATTACCAACTTCTGATGCAGATGAACTAGAACAAACTAGCATTTTCTTCCAAGCAAAATCACCAGAAACATATAAGTATCAAGATTTAATTCCTACAACTTTATATAATGATTTTAATAAAACAATGATGTTTACAAATAAATTTGTGTACTTGAAATTTAAAATAAACAATTTAGGAATATTAAGAATTAATATGGCTAAGAACTTAAACATAATGAATAATTTTGATAGTTCTAATGCTGATGATATGGAATGCTTATTTGTGCTATATGGTGATCAAGTTAGAGCACCACAATGTGGAGACACTGAAGGCATTAATCAATACAAGTTTAGCGATATAAAAAATGCAGAAAGCGATATTATTAACAAACTTCAAGAAAAAGGAATTTATTTCATTACTGAGATGAATGGAGATTATTATTTAGCGTTTACAGGTGATGGAACTTACTATGTTTCAAGTGAATTATATACAGATGTAACTGGAGTTGAAGGAGAAGAAGGAAATTTAATTACTTTACCAGTTGAATATACATTTGTTATTGATACTAAAAAGCCAAACATAATTGCTCAAGTTGAATGTGGAGCATCTGAAAATTGTAAAGGAGAAAATAATAATTTTTCTACAGCTGACTTTATCTATGATTCAACTAACCAATCATATAAAATAATTAATATAGGTAGCTGGGGAATTGCGTTCGATCTAGAATCAGAAATGATAATGGAAAATGTAATAAATAGATTACTTGTTATGACATTCGATAATGAGACTTATTATAATCCTTATACTTGTGCATTAGGTAAATGTGACGAGTCAATAAATGGTACAAATGCTATCTTCACTCAAGATGGTAGATGGCTAAAGTTTACTAAGAGTGGAACATACATTATTACTTTTGTTGATGCTGGAGGAAACAGAACTTCGTATGCATTTACTATAGATAAAGAGGCTCCTAGTATTGATGAAATTGTAGATGTTAACAATAAAAATTTAAGTGAATATCAACAATTTGCCGATGTTAGGATTACTGTTAGCGAAAATAGTTTCTTAGAAAATAAGAATGGCGAAACAATAATGACTGTTAAATATGGTATAACAAGTAGTGATTCATCAGAACCAGAAACTGTTATGACATTGACTGTTATAAATGAAAATGGAAATTGTAAACTTTCTTTAGGTACAGGTTTAGTGGATGATTATGAATGTAGAGTTGATGGAACAACTACTAAATCAATTTTATTTAAATTTGTTATTCCTATAAACGAATCAAGAAAATCTGGAACTAATACATTAAATATTACTGTAACAGATTACTTTAATAACACATTTACAAAAAGACAAGGATTTATATTTGATAATGAAATGCCATATATCTATTATGATAGTAGCTATACACCAACTACTGAGTTTGGAAAATATGACTTTGATAACAATAAACAATATATGTTATCAATGGCTGCAGATGCATCATTAGAATCGTTTAAATGTGAAAATGAAACAACTATTGCTGATTCAGGAAAAATATTATGCTCAGATTTGCCTAGCCAAGAAAATATTAAGAACAATGTTTCTATTGTAGCATATGAAGCGAATAGAGTAACATATAACAATTATGTTAGAGACACTAGTGGAAATTATTCACTAAGAGAAAATAATATATATGCAGATGCAAATGTAACTTTATTCAAAAAAATGTATCCAATATATAGAAGCGAGGATAAATTAATAGAAGATATTTCAAATAATGCCAAGATCTATCAAAAAGGAGCTTATATAAAGGTTTCTATTGATGAACAAATTGATCCTAATACACAATATTATTATGGCGATAATAAAGAACCAGTTAATATTAAAGAAATGTATACAAAAACATATGATGAAGTGTGCACTGCAGAGGATACAGAGTGTAAATTATATACAATGTATAAAAATACTGGAAAATTCTCAGATACTAATTATTATACAAAGGATAATGAAGGATTTACTTTAGTTGAAGATACAGCAAATATTTCTACAAGCAATTACTTAAATTATTATTATGATGATCCTAAATATGTAGAAGATAATGGAAAATATCTTCCTTCCACAATATTGCCACAAACATGTGTTCAAGTAAATGGTGGAACATGTGAAGAAGTTACTGAAAATGATATAGGAAAAATTAAACTAATTAGCGAAAATATAAAATATTACAATTTAGTATCAAATGATTATAAAGATGCTAATAATAATTGCCCAATTGATGGAATGGTAAGAGTTAATGGAAGATGCGGAATTCTTGATGATAGAAAATGGCAAATTGCTAAAAGTAATGAACAAGAGGTAAAGTTTGGATTTGGATTAGTTTCTACACTAGGAAGACCTATTATATTTAGAGCTATTGATGGAGCTGGTAACTATTCTGTCAACTATCTAGAAACTGTTATTATAATAGAAGATAAAATAGCACCATCTGTTGTAAATATATCTTCACTTGAGTATGTTGAAGACAATAGAGGATTAACAGAAACAGAAAATAACTACATCAAAACAAATGCTTATTATAAAGTTAGCAATGAATTAAGAAATAATAAATGTTCTGAAAATACATATTATAAACAGGTTTCAGAAAATAGTTATGTACTTGTTGCTTGTGATGAAATAAATGATTACACACAATATTATGTTAAAGATTCAGTGTATGAAAAGGTTGCCGATGGTTTAACAAAACAAACTGGTGTTCAATATTTTGTTAGATATGCTTATTCTTTAAAAACAGAAGATAACAAATACAAATTAACAGATAAAAATTTAGTTGTTGAATTTAGTGAGCCTATCTACAAGATTGAATGTAAATATTATTCTTCTATAACAGATCAAGAAGAAAAATGTTCAATTAATGAAACAGAGTATGATTATAGAGAAAATAAAACATATTTTGAATTAATAAGTGATGAAACAGAAGATACTTATATTAATTACACATTAACAATATATGATTTCTGTGATAATCAAACTACTATAAATTATTTGTTTATAGATAGACAAAAACCAACTATTGACTTCCGTGATAATGGTAAAAAAGATGTACACAATATTAGCGTAGACTACGTAGATAAGGAAAACACTAATGTTACATATGATAGTGAGTATATAAATAGTAATTACACTAATGATATTAAATCTAATGATGACATTACAAACAGAATTAATTCTCAAGGTGCAGACATATATATTAAAAATAGTCTTACATATCAAATTATTTATTATAAGTATAATTTTAATATTACATTTAATAATTATATTAAAGAAAATAATACATTTGTTGCAGTTCCAAACGGAACAACTAAAGATGAAAATACTACTTATTACACACTAATGAAAAAGGTAAGTGGTTATATCTTTAGAGGAGATTATTCGTGTGATAGTAATAGTGACTATTGCTATGTTGAAGATTACTACAACTATTATCCTAGTTTATTAACAGATTCTAATTATTGGGTAGAGGTAGCAGAGGATAGTTATGGAAATAGGATTATTAAAGAAAATTTAGTGGATGTTTATAAGATAGAATATATAGTTACTGATTTAGCTGGTAACGTTAGCAAAACTCTTATAAGAACTGTTTACATAGAAGATACAACAATTCCTGAATTTAAAATTAATGGAACTAGAATTAATAGCCTATCAGGATACTATAATGAAGTTAATATTTTGTTTGAAAATGAGGACGAGGGTATCTTTGAAGTATACTCATGTACTGGTACACCTGATTTATGTGTATTGCCAACTAATATCTTTGAAAATCCAAGAGGAAGCAATATTCAAAAAAGCGTAAAGAAGATTAGTGAAAGTGGAGGAGAATATAATTATTCAAATCAAGCTCAAGGAATATACAAATTCTATGTTTATGATAAAGGTAGTTATAAAGAAAATAAAATCTGCACAAATGGAAGTGACTGTGATAACAATTCATTGAATGTAATGTATTTAAAATACAATTACACATCACATCAATTTATCATTGATACCACAATACCTGATATGAAAATTGATGCAGAAATTGATGAAAAAACAAACAAACTTTACTATGCGGTTAGTTTAAAAGAAGATGCTAAATTATACTGTAAGAAAGGTGAACTTAGAGGAGAAATCTCTACATCTGATGATGGATATTATGAATGTGAGGAAATGCTAAATGGAACATTTAGAAAAGAATCATATTCTGGTGGATATAACTACATTAAAACTAATAGTAATGGCGAAGTTGTATATAAAATAGTGTATACTAAAGTATTGCCGAATGAAGATAAGTATTTCTATGTAACTTATTACTTTGAAAATAGTTCAGGTGGATTTAGTGAGTATGAAATGGGACATAATTTTACCACAGAAGATGCTAGTAACGTTTACAAGATTTCATCAATTGTTGCTTATATTAGAGAAGATGGTGGATATCTAATAAAAGCTGTAGATAAAGCGATGAATTCAGCAGGTAGATCAAAAAATAATAATGATCATGAAGATGTGTCAAGAATAGATGTTGATAATACAGCTCCTGATTACAATAAATCTCAAAATACACCAACAGGTTCAAGCTATTGGTTCAGTGTACCAGTAGATGTAATAAGCAATAGTAATGTTAATGTAATAAGCACTATTTTATCTTCTGTTTCAAATTCAAATAACGCAGTCAATATAAATGATCTTTCAATATTAAACTCTAATTTATTCTATGCTTTTGCAACAAAGACTGAAGCGATTGTATATTTGTATAATGTATACTCTAAACATATTGATGAAAATGCAAGATATTGTAACACTAATAAATATTGCTATTCTTACTATGATTTGAGTTCTAGAACATTTATTGAAGGAAGATTTGACACTAAGGAAGCTATATTACAAGATGTTGCTAGTTATTTGTCTAAGTTAATTTTCCCAACATATGGTGGTGATAAACTATTTGGAGATAGTTCTATTTATCAAGGTATATGTGATCCGGAAAATAATGAAAATTGCAAAGAAACAAATATGTACAAATATGTATATTTAAAGAAAAATGATGTAGATAATTCAGTATCTATTGAAGAAACATGTGATAGCACAGAAAATTGTATAAAAGTTTATGTTAAAATTTTGAATTATATCGTTAATTTAAATATTGATTTAGAAGTTAATGAAGATAATACAAGGGATACAGAATCAATTAGATACTATTACAAAACAATGACTGAAAATGGTACTACTAATTTTTCTACTCCACAAACAGCAACATTTAACTTACAATTGAATGGAAATACATACTATATTTTTGAGGAAGTAGATAGAGCAATCTCATATACTAACTCAAGTAATAATAAAATAGTAAATCATAGTAATAAATCATATTATGCAGTATTTGTAGATGATAATTCATTCTTGAATATTAAATATAGATCGGAGAAGAATGGAGAAACTGTAGATAACAATGAAGAAATTTATATAAATAGTTCAGGTATTAGTAATACAATTAAAACAAATACTACTAAATTCTACTTAATTTTAAAGAAAAGTAGTGATATAAGCAGATTTGAACAAAAATACGAGATATATAAAAATGAAGATGAAGTATACTCATATTTGAGATTAATTAGAACTATTCAAAGAGAATTTGATTCAAATATCGTAACATATGAAAACATAAATGATTATTTGAAAATAGGAAATAATGGAGAATACTATTTTGAAATACCAGTAGGAATAGCTGACGATGATAACATGATAACGACATTAGAATTTATTGACAGAGCTGGTAACGTTACAAAAGTTATTGTTTCAAAGAGTCAAATATCACCTAATATTCAATTATCATATGTTGGTGAAGGAAGTAATCAATATGCCTTGGTTACAATAGTAGATACATGGAATACAAGAACATTAACTAACAATTTAGATGCTAAATGGTCAAGTGATGGAGAAGTTTATGAAACTAGTGAAGATATATTAAAATCTTTAAAGTGTTTAAATGGAACAACTGGATTATTATATGGTTGTGAAAATACAGATGGTTCTGCTAATGGTAAAAATATTTACAAAGTTAAAATTTCAAATATTAATCATATTTATGGATTCTTTGAAATTAGCTTGCAAGATGATCATGGCAACACAAATCAAGTTAAATTTATATATAACCCAATTGATTTCACTTTAAGTTATTCTACTGATAGTTCTAATACTATAAAATATATTGATAATAATACATTTATAGAAGAAGAACAAAGAATGATAACTAAAGGTGATCTAATACTTAAATGGGATGATATAACTAATTACATAAATTTATATAAATTAAATAATAATTCATGGCAATTAGTATGTACGTCACAATTAATGGGTACAACACATTCTGGTAAATGTAGTACTACAGGTAATCAAGAAAATAAAATAGAAGCTGAATTCATTTCTGGTAATTACTCACAATCAACTTTAACATATAAAGATGAGGGAATTTACAAAGTAGAATTAGTAAATAGAGAATCTATCTTAATACAAAAGAGATGTATTGGAAACGATGGAACTATAAATTGTAAAGATATATATACTGATGTAAGTATTATTTCTTCTTGGGAAGTTAATGAACTTAATTGTTTGGAAGCATTACAAATTAAGAAAAAGGAAATGGAGAATTCTAATACAGGACGTAGATATTCATTGTTTGAAATAGATAAAACAAACCCAGATACTTCAGGCGTTACAATTACAGTTAACAAGCCAAGTGGTAAACTTACATTTAACACAATACAAGAGTTTATAAATGATTTTAGAAATTATATAAATTCAGAGGTAACTATAGAATGGCAAGAAAAACTTGTATCATTAAAATGGTCATGTAACTACAACTTAACATATGTTATAAAAGAAATAAATGGTAGATTATCTGTTGTTTGGGTAGATAATGGAAGCACATCATCTGTGTTAATTGAATCTAATTCATTCACTATAGGACAAACTTATTACACAATTACTAAAAACCAATCAAACCAAGATGTAATTAGTTGGAATAAAGATGGTGTTACAAAATTTGCTCCTATAACTATAAATGATGAAGGAAATAAAACATTTAAATTATTAAATCCTTGTAAAGGTGATCAAACAGCCTTTAATGAAGCAGGAATAAAGACCTTTACTATAAATAGTAAAAATGATGTAATATACACATTCTTGTTTGAAGATTTTGCAGGTAATATAACAGAAAGTAGTGAATTCACATTTAGTATTAATATAAAACTTCCAGAAATAGAGATATATGAAGTAGATGAAAATGGAAATAAACTTATTGGTACTGATGGAAATGAACTAATAATAATGAATGGCGAAAAGGTAAAAAATAATGTAAAACTATTCTGTTATGAAGATAGTGTTGTTAGTGATTGTACAGATATATATAGCATAGAATTATACTTAGAAACTGCTAGCGGCTATACAAGAAGAGATACAAATATCATGGTAAAAGAAGTATATGGAAGAACTTCTAAGTATAAATATGTTGCATATGTTAAAAAAGATACTAATGGTAATTATTACCCATCTCTATATTCTGAAATAGAATTCATTATAGATAAACAACCACCTAAGATTACTATAAGTGGAAATAAAGTAGGTGTCTTTGAATATTATAAAGGAGAAGTTGGTGTTTCTATAGATGATACAGTTAATGGTGAAGGAATAATATATGGCGGATGTGTTCTAGAAAATGATGAATATACATGTAACGATGAACCTATTGCAACTTTCTCAGCATCAGGTTATGTTTTACTAAAAACAGGCACATATAAAATTATAGCAAGAGATGAAATAGGAAATATTACAGTTGGAAGAGACATTCAATACATTACAATTGACAACGATTCACCAGATATAAGTGTTACTGCAGATACATCATATGTAACTTATGAACTATCAGAAAATAGTTATACAAATGCAAAGATGGTTAGCGTTACATCTGTAGATAACAATTTAGGTAGTTATTTGAAATATCGTATTAATGATGGTGAATGGATAACTATTGAATCTACATCAATGCAATTTACAGAAGAAGGAGTATATGAAATAAAAGCCTTTGATACAGTTGGCAATGAAAGTATAGAAAGACATTTTGTTATCTATAGACAAGCTCCTAAATATCAATTATTTATTAATGATAATGATGCTAGTGCTAGTGCAGGTGATTTTATAAAGGGATATGCATATATAACTTGGAAAGAACCAACAAGTAAAGCAGAAGCACCAATAGTAAAAGTTACATTAAATGGTGAAGCATATTCTAAGAAGCAAAAAGTACAAGAATCTGGAGAATATATGTTTGTATTAACTGATTTAGCAGGCAATACAACGACATATAAAATATCTATAAATAATAGTGATAACATATGTTTAAATAACGTATTGTTAAAACCAAAGAAACAATATTTATTAGAATTACAAGATGGTAAATCTTTGATAATTAAGTCTGATAAAGATTATAAATTCTCAGCAAACGATACTTTAGTATTTGCTACACCTACTAGCCAATATAAAGGAACTTCTAGTTGTGGAAATGGTGTTCTTGGATATAGATCATTAGATGAAGGGGCTTATATGGTTTTAAATACTAATGATTCTAATTACTTAAATGAACATTCTGAAAGTGTAATAACCGTTGAAAGTAAATATCAAAACATAATTTCTAATTTAGGCGGATTTGTATATGTATTTGTAGTAGACAAAAAAGTTGCTAAAAAAGAACTTGGAATGAATATTGGAGAGAATTTCTTTAACAAAGATCCACTTGGATGGTCATTGATATTTATAGCAGGAGCAGCTATTATATATGGATTTGGAAAAGTAGTAATCTTTAGAAAGAAAGTAAAAGTATTAAAGTAATTTAAGCATAGGCACTTATTAGTGCCTTTTGCTTGTTTGAAGGGAGATTATTTAATGAAACTAATAGTAGGCCTTGGTAATTATGGAGGAGAGTATAAAAATACTAGACATAATGCAGGTTTTATGGCGTTAGATTTTTATGCTAAAAAAAATAATTTAAGCATAGATAAAAGAAAGTTTAAAGGCTTATATACAGAGACAAAAATAAATGATGAAAAGGTTCTTTTATTAGAGCCTCAAACATATATGAATTTGTCAGGAGAGTGTGTAAGAGACTTTATGGGATACTTTCATATAGATGTAAAAGATTTGCTTGTAATATATGATGATATGGATTTAGATGTAGGTGTTATTAGACTAAGAGAAAAAGGTAGTGCTGGAGGACATAACGGCATTAAAAATATAATTGAAAATATCAAAACAAGCGATTTTAAAAGAGTAAGAATTGGTATTTCTAAAGATAAAAATATAGATACTGTAAATTATGTTTTAGGCAAATTTAAAGATGAAGAAAAAGAGATAATAGATAAGGAAATAGAAAAAATAAGTAATATAATAGAAGATTTCACTAAATACGATTTTAACAAAGTAATGAGTTTATATAATTAATGAAATCAATATTAAACTTATTTAAAGATAAAGAAATTGTTAAATCTTTTGGTGAAGCAAAAAAAAATTATATTTGTGATTCTATTTTCAAAAAAGCTCTTTTACTAGCAAGTAGTTATATACAAAACAAGAAAAAATATTTAGTGTTATGTAATAGTTTACATAATGCTTCTTTGTTGTATGAATATTTAACTAATTTACTAGAAGATGAAAATATTATCACATATTTTTCTGATGAAACCATTAGAATAGAAACAGTAGCTGAATCAAAAGAACTATTAGCAAACAGAATATACGCCCTTAACAAATGTTTAAAAGAAGAACCTGGCATTTTAATAACACATACTAGTTCGTTTTTAAGATACTTACCTTCTAAAGAGGACTTTAAAGAAGGAGTAAAAAGAGTAGTTGTGGGTCAAACTATTAATAAAAAAGATTTAGAAAACTTTTTACAAAAAAATGGTTATAAAAGAGTTAATAAAGTTTGTAATACTTTAGAATATTCTTCAAGAGGAGAGGTCTTAGATTTCTTTAGTATTAATTATGATAATCCTGTAAGAATAGAATTCTTTGATGACGAAATTGAAAGCATAAGATATTTTGATTTAGAAAAACAAACTACAATAAAACAAGATGATCATGTTTTGATATTGCCTGCGAGTGAACTAATAATAAAAGACAAAGAAAAAGCTATTGAAATATTAAAAAATGAACTAGAAAAAGAAAGTAAATTATTAAGTGAAGATGAAGCAGAGTTATTAAAAGAAAATGTAAATGAAGATATCGAAAGAATAGAAACAGAAACATACACTACTTCTTTATATAAATACTATTCATTAATAAATGATTGTAATAATTTAAATGATTATTTTAATGCTGATGTATGTTTGCTAATGGATAAACCATCAATTTATAATAATTATGATTTATTAGTAAAAGAAACATATGATTATAAATGCGAATTATATGAAGATAAAAAGGTATTAAGTAATATATCTTTATATTATGACTTAAATAATGTATTAGTGGATTGTAAAAAAATAATACAATTGAATGATTTTCAAACAAAAGATAGTGATGAATACTTTTATTTGAATCCTCTTACTAATTGTAATGGTAGTTCTAAAATGGCTACTAAATTAATAAAAAATTATTTGGATTTAAAATACAAAATATATATTTATTTAACAAATGAACATCAAATTACTAATCTTAATTTATGGTTTGATGAATATGAGATAGATAAAAATCTAGTTCAAATAATAAATGAAGATTTAATTGAGGGGTTTGTATTAGATGAAGAAAAAATTGTAGTTTTAACTGCTAGAGAATTATTTTTACAAAAGATAACTACAGGTAGATATTTTACTAAATTTAAAAGCTCGCAAGCTATAAGCGGGTATGAAGATTTACAAATAGGTGATTATCTAGTTCATGAGAATTATGGTATAGGTAGATATAAAGGATTAGAAACAATAAAAGCAGGTAAAGTTACTAAGGATTATATGCATATAGAATATAAAAATAATGAAGTTTTATATGTGCCTTTAGAACAATTCTCTTTAGTAAGAAAATATGCAGCAAGAGAGGGAAAAGCTCCAACTTTAAATAAACTAGGGAGTAATGATTGGGAAAAGACTAAAGAAAGAATTAAAAATAAAGTAAAAGATATTGCGGTAGATCTAATAAAACTATATGAAGAAAGAACTAAAAAAATAGGGTATGCTTTTTCTAGTGACGATGATTTACAAATGATGTTTGAAAATGATTTCCCTTATGTTTACACTAAAGATCAATTAGAGGCTATAAAAAAAGTAAAAAAAGAAATGGAAAAAAGTGTACCAATGGATATGCTTTTATGTGGTGATGTAGGCTTTGGTAAAACAGAAGTTGCTTTTGTCGCAGCCTTTAAAGCGATAAAAGATGCTAAACAAGTAGCTCTTCTTTGTCCAACCACCTTATTATCAAGCCAACACTATGCAAGCGCTATTGATAGATTTAAAAACTTTAATGTAAGAGTAGAACTTTTAAATAGATTTAAAACAGAAAAAGAACAGCAAAAAATTATTAAAGATTTAAAAGATGGGAAAATAGATATGCTTATAGGAACACATAGAATCTTATCTAATGATATAAAGTTTCATGATTTAGGCTTATTAATTGTAGATGAAGAGCAAAGATTTGGTGTAGAACATAAAGAAAAAATCAAAGAGTTTAAAAACTCTATTGATGTTTTAACATTAAGTGCTACTCCTATTCCTAGAACTATGCAAATGTCATTAATAGGAATAAGAAGTTTATGCCAAATACAAACTCCACCAGAAAAAAGAATGCCAATTCAAACTTATGTTATGGAAAAAAATCCTAAAATTATAAAAGAAATAATTGAAAGAGAATTAGGAAGAAATGGACAAGTCTTTTATTTATATAATAAGACTAGTAATATTGCTAGTGTCGCTTATGACATAGAAAGTAAGATTAAAGGAGCACGTGTAGGAATTATACATGGGAAAATGGATAAAGAAGCAATTGAAGAAGTTACATATGATTTTTATAATAATAAATTAAATGTGCTAGTGTGTACGACAATTATTGAAACTGGTATTGATATACCAAATGCTAATACTATTATTATTGAAGATGCTGATCATTTTGGATTATCTCAACTTTATCAAATAAAAGGAAGAGTAGGAAGAAGTGATAAATTAGCGTATGCCTACTTATTGTTCAAACCTAATAAACAAGTTAGTGAAGTAGCAACAAATAGATTAAGAGCTATAAAAGAATTTACTGAACTTGGAAGCGGATACAAAATAGCTTTAAGGGATTTATCTATTAGAGGAGCAGGAGACTTGCTTGGTGCTAATCAATCTGGATTTATAGAAAATATAGGTATAGATTTGTATCTTGACTTGTTAAAAGATGCTATTGAAGAAGAAAAAGGAATTGTTAAAGAAAATGATAGTATTTCTAACAATATTCAAATAAATGGATATATTCCTTCTTCATATGCTGGAGTAGATGGTAATAAGATAGAAATGTATAAAAAATTAGATGCAGTAAAAACTTTAAGTGATCTAGAAGAATTAGAAAAACAAATTAAAGATATACATGGTAAAATGCCAGAAAATGTTACTTTATTAATAGAAAAGAAAAGAATGGATGTTTTATCATCACATTCTAAAGTAGAAAGAATAAAAGATGATGTAGAGTTCATAGATGTATACTTGTCTAAAGAAATATCTAATAAAGATGGAATAGGTATAAAATTATTTGAATTAGTTAATACTTTAGATTATAAAAATATCCTTTTAAGTTTCAAAAAGGATAATATTAGAATTAGAATTAAAAAGGTTAATAATGAATGGATATATTATATAAATGAAATATTAACTAAAATTTAATTACTTATTTTTAATATATAAATCATAAACATAATTTTTCTTTAAGCCATATGAAGAGGCAACCTTTTCTATGGCTGTTTTACTTTTTTCTCCTCTTTCCATTAAATATTTAACTTCATTAAGAATCTCTTCTTCGCTAATAACTTTTTCTTCCTTATTTCCTTCAACTACAATAACAAATTCACCTTTACTAAATTCGTTTAAAGACGAAATAACTTCGCTAACTTTTCCTCTAGTGTATTCTTCAAATTTCTTAGTAAGTTCACGCGCAAGTGTTATTTTTCTATCACCAAGTATTTCTAAAATATCAGTTAAAGTTTCTTCAATCCTATGAACAGATTCATAAAAAATTAAAGTTTCTTTTTTATCTTTTAAAGCTATTAATTGTTTTTTCTTAGAACTATTTTTAGAATCTAAAAATCCTATAAAAGTAAAAGTGCTTAAATCCATATTAGAAGAAACAAGAGCGTTTAAAAAAGCACAAGGTCCTGAAATAGTAGTAACATTAAATCCTTTTTTTATAACCTCATCTACTAAAATAGAACCTGGATCACTAATAAGGGGATAACCAGCATCACTAACAAGAGCAATATCTCCTTCATTTTCAAGCACTTCAATTAATTTATCACACATAGC
>CAKORZ010000001.1 GCA_934101685.1 uncultured Bacilli bacterium | reverse complement strand
TGGAGTACTTACTTTAACACATTGCATATGTGCTAAAAACTTGCATAGTGCATCTACTATAATGGATATTAATGATTATAATAGTGCTAAAAAAAGTTTAATTTATATTTTAAAAGATTTGAATGAAGAGAGAATAGAAGAACTTAGAAAAGGAAATAGGTAATAATGAGTTTGTTAGATGTTAATAACTTATATTTTAATTATGATGGTAGTAAGTTATTAGAAAATATTAATTTTAGATTATTTAGTGGAGATCATTTAGGGTTAGTTGGGTTAAATGGTTCTGGTAAATCTACTTTTATGAAAATTTTATGTGGTGAACTTAGACAAGATAAGGGAACTGTAGAATGGCTTAAAAATATCAAAATAGGATATATGGATCAATTTATTAGTGTTGATGATTCTTTGACATGCGATGAATATCTAAAACTAGTATATAAAGATATGTATGATAAAGAAAAGTTAATGGAAGAGTATTTTGTTAAAGCAGGAGAAGATGAAAAATATCTTAATAAAGCATGTAATATACAGGAATACTTGATGGATAATGATTTTTATAAGATTAAATCTAAAATAGGTATGATTATAGATGGTCTTGGATTTGAGCAAAGCTATTTAAATAAGAGACTTTCTATGCTTAGTGGTGGAGAAAAAGAAAAAACAATATTAGCTAAATTGTTACTTGAAGAAGTAGATGTTTTGCTATTAGATGAACCTACGAATTTTTTGGATGTTAATCAGATTAAATGGTTAGCAAATTATCTTAAAAATTATAATAATGCTTTTATTGTTATTTCGCATGATGTTAATTTTTTAAGAGAGATTTGTAATGTTGTAGCGGAGTTAAAAGGCAATGTTATTACTAGATATAAAGGTGATTATGATAATTATTTAAGTGCTAGTGCATTAAGGGAAGAGCAAACATTAAATGCCTATAATAATCAACAAAAATTTATAAAAAAAGAAGAAGCTTTAATTGCTAAAAATATTGTGAGAGCTACTAGTAGTAAAATGGCAAAGAGTAGAAGAAAAGCTTTAGAAAGATTAGAGATAATTGGAAAACCTGTAGGAAGTAAAAAGATACATTTTAATTTTTTAGAGTGTAGCGATTGTGGTGATTTAATTTATGAGTTGACAGATTGCTTGATTGGTTATACTAAACCATTAACTAAACCTATTAATTTTACTTTTAGAAAAAACAAAAAATATCTTATTTTAGGAGAAAATGGTGTTGGAAAGACAACTTTAGTTAAAACTATTTTGGGATTAACACCATTACTTGGTGGTAATATTAAAAGAAATGATAGAATTAAAGTTGCTTACTTTTCTCAATTAGAAAATATTGATCCAAATGTTACACCATTCTATTATTTAAAAAATAAATATGAAAAGTTTGATGATACTAAAATTAAAGGAATATTAGGCACTGTAGGTATTGATAGAAAACTATTTAATGAAAAAATGATTAAGCTTAGTGGAGGAGAGCAAACTAAAATTAGAATAGCGGATTTAATGCTTAAACCATCTAATGTTTTAATAATGGATGAGCCTACGAATCATTTGGATAAAGATGCTAGAGAGGCATTAATTAAAGCTTTAAAGAAATATAGTAAGACTCTTATTTTAATTAGCCATGATGATTTTTATGAAGAATTAGATGATGTTATACTTATTGATTATAAGTGTTTATAATTGATAAATATTAGAAAATGCACTTAAAGAATTTTTTTTGAATAATTATATAAAAAAGTAGATATTAATCTACTTTTTATTTTTTTTTGCTAAATAATAAAATTTTGCTATTTTAATGTAGGATTTTCAGTTAAACTTATATTCCAAATTTCACTATTCCATGCTGTTGAGCCATTATTGATTTTATTTAAAATTTCATTTAATGTGTATTTTGTTGCATCATTATTAATTTCTGTGTATTCGCTATTTGTAGCAAATATATCTTGTGTATTTAATTCGTAACCTTCTATTTCAGGGAATGAACTAGTAGCACCAACAAGACCACCTGCTGCAATAGAATACATAGTATCTGGATCTTCAGGAAAATTATTACTAACTACATTAATATTACCTGTTGCATAGCTATTATAAATATCAAGTTCTGTCGATCCAACAAGACCACCTGCTATTAATGTAAAAGTGCCAGGATCTTCATCTATATTTGTTATTGAAATATTAGTTGTAGAATAGCAGTATTCTACATTCTGCTGACTATTGAAATTTTCTTTACCTATATTTCCTATAAGTCCGCCAGCAAGTGTATAATATCCACTTAATGTAGCTGTTATATTTCCATTAGTGTAGCAATTTTCTACATGTGTATCAAGAATACTTCCAATTAGTCCTCCAATAATTGCTGTTATGTCACCTGACATTGATATTTCACCAGAAGAATAACTTTTTTGAATACTTCCATATTTTACATTTCCTGCTAATCCACCAACATATATATCACCAAGGTTTAAATCAAAATTAAGTCTATAAGAATAATTAGAAATTTTTAAATTTTTTATTGTGGCAGATTCAACATATCCAAAGAATCCAATATATGAAAGTTCGGTATTTGTTATCTTGAAATTAGATATCGTGTATCCATTTCCATTAAATATGCCTTCGAATGGTTTTGAACTATTACCAATAGGAGTCCATTCTGCACCATTTAAATCAATATTTTCCATTAATGAGATGTTTTTATTCCAATCTTCTTCTGTGTTTGCAAATCTTATTAAATCTTCTTTATTATTTATACTTATACTTTCATCACTTTGTATTCTCTCGAATATTGCATAAATTGTTATATTGCTTGCAGGCATTCTAAAATTCAAGCCCCAAACAGCACTATTAGTTATTTCTTGTTTAGTATTATTTCCTTCTTCGATGTAATATAAGTCTTTTAGTTTATATCCATTATTTGGAGTTGCTTCAATGGTAATTAATTCATTTTCATAACCAGTAGTTTCAACAGATATTTCTCCGTTTTCTATATTGTCAACTGTTATTGTATATGCTTTTTTAAAAGTAACATAAATTGTTATGTTGTTTGCAGGCATTCTTAAATAATTCCCATCAAAAACTATACTTGTATCACTGCCTTCTTCTTTATAATACATGGAACTTAACTTATATCCATTATTTGGAGTTACAGTAAATGGTATATAATCACCCTCCATTGCTTTGCTAGCAATATTGAATGTTCCATTTATTACTTCATTAACTGTTATTGTATAATAATCATCTTCTGAAATTTCTATAAATGTTGCATAAATTGTTATATTATTTTCTGGCATAGTAAAACTATAACCTGTGATATCTTTTGTTATTTCATGTCTAGTAGTGCTACCATTTTCAATATAATACAAACTTTCTAATCTATATCCTTCATTTGGTGTAACTTCGACACTTACAGAAGAACCAGCAATACAGTTTTCATTAACTGTTATAGCTCCATTTATCATAGGTGCTGTAGTTACTGTATATGATGTAAAATCACCTCCAACAAATAGGGCAACTATTATTATATTTGAGGCAGGCATTATAAAACTATACTCTTCAAGGAATACATAATTATCTGAATCTTCTGGATCAAGCCCTTCTTCTATATAAAATAATGTGAACAATGTATAACCATTATCAGGGATAGGAGTAAATTCTACTAAATCACCAGCATTTGCTTTACTTGCGATGTTAAGTGTTCCATTTTCAGTTTCCAAAGTTATTCTATATTCTCCTTCTTGTAATTCCTCCTCAAATATTGCGTAAATTGTTATGTTTGAATCAGGCATTATAAAACTATACTCTTCAAGAAATATGCAATTATCTATATCTTCTGGATCAAGCCCTTCTTTTACATAATATACTAATGACAATGAATAACCATTATTAGGAAGGGGAGCAAATTCTACTAAATCACCAGCATTTGCTTTGCTTACAATATTAAGCGTTCCATTGTCTCCTTCAACAGTTATATTATATTTATTTTCTTGAACAACCTCTTTAAATGTTGCATAAATTGTTATATTTGAGGCAGGCATTATAAATTGTTTATTAGTAATTGTAATTTTTGCTGATGAATTTTCCTCTATATAGTATAATTCATCAAGTTGATATCCTGTATTTGGTGTTACAGTTACTGTAATAGTGTCGCCTTGTTTTGCACTTTCAGGCACTATTATAGAACCATTTATTATATTGTTTTTTGTAATAGTATAATCTTCTAGTATACTATCAGTAGTAAATCCATCTTTTTCTAAAATGTAATTTTTCTTTCCATTTCCGTCTAATTTATCATATGTAGCTACTATGGCATATTGATATTTAGTTCCTGGTTTTAAATTGTTGAAAATTACAGCTTGAGAACCAGTTATTATTTCTTTCTTTTGCGTATTGTCGCCATCATATAGAATAGCAGTAACTGTACCTTTTGTGCTTGAAATAATAGAGCTAATATCATTTAATGTAAAATTAAAACTCATACTATTACTAGAAATAATTAAATTATTTAACTCGTGAGATATATTTAATAAATTTCCAACTTTTACTAATTTTTGAACATTACCATTTATTATTATATCTTTTGCACCGTTATCAATATATTTTATTTTTTCAAGTGTGTAATTTTGTATTCTAAATTTAGTTCCAACATTTAGTTTAATAACTATTCTTTTATTAGTAGAATCATTTTCAAATAAACTACTAGCGTATCTTGTGTTATTTATTGTAATTGAAGTTATTGTTTTATTACTTGGGTTTTTAATCTTTGTAATTGCATAAATGTACTCGTTTGCTTCAACGGTACAATCTATAGCTATTTTTTCTCCTAGTTCTATCTCTTCATCTATTTTTTCTTCTATTGATTTTTTATTTTCTCCAAAATAATTATTACTATTATTTGAAGATAAAGTTGTTTTAATTGACTGCTTTTGTTCAAATGATAAATTTTCGCTATTTTCTTTAACTATTTCAAAGCTTTCAAAAGTAGGAATAATATTTTCGCCACTTGTGTCAATGTTAGCGCTGCTATTATTGTCTCCATCATTGTCATTGTTACCACACGCACTGACTAAAGTAAAGCCAACCACTAACATTACGCATACCATTATTTTTTTTACTATATTTTTCATACAACCACTCCAATTTATAACCAAATTTTAACATTTGAAAAGAAAATATAAAACTATTTATTATGAAATATCTTTTTTTATTATAGAAACTAGTTAAAATAAAAAAAGTAATATTATAGTGCATGCCAATAATAATGCTTGAATTTGCAAAATAGTATGTTATCATTTTATTGGTGATTATTTATGAGTAGAGAAGATAAAATAAATAAATTAAAAATAAAAATAAATGATTATCTTGCTAGTGGTGGTAGTATTCAAGATAAAAAGAAAGATATACCATATTATAATTTGTTAACAGATATTATTAAACTAGATAAGAAAAATGGTATTAATAGTACTATGGTTTCTATTTATGAAGAGTGTGGATATTCTTATGTTAGTAAAGGTGGAAAGGAAATTACTATTTCTAGGCTTAAGGAAGAAATAGATGAATATGTTAATAATGGTGGTAGTATTTATGCTAAAAAGACAGAGTTACCATATTATCAACTTATGTTAAATCTTATTAAAAGAGATAAGGATTTGAGTGTTAAAAAATTATATCAATTATGTGGTTATGAATATACAGATAAAGTTTTACCTACTTCTATTGAAAGAATAAAAAAAGAAATAGATGAGTATGTTAAAAATGGTGGAATAATAAGTAATGATAAGGATAATACTCCATATTACAATACAATAATGGATTTTATTAGAATAAATAAAAGAAAAGGAATTTCTTATAATATAGAAGATATCTATAGAATGTGTGGGTATGAATATGATGGGAGAGTAAATATTACATATAAACTTAATAAAATTTTTCAAAAAGTAAAAGATAGAAATGGCTATATAGATTTTTTGAAAGAAACAAAAAAAGGACAAGGAATTATACATAGAATAAGAGAAAAGGCTCGTTATTTGGATATTGATGTTAACATGTATCTTATGAGTACATATGGTGTTAGATTAAGTCATGTGTTTACTGATATAGATTATATTTCTTATGTAGAAGATGAGATAAGAAAGTTTATTGATGTTAATGGAATCGATAATCTTAATTTAAAATATATACATGATAATGATAAAAAATTATATGCTAAAATTAATCATTTAGGTATTTATTTCCCAGGTGGTAGTATTTCTAATAACGATGTTCTTTCTTTTTATGGATATGATAGTGGTAGTAAGCAAAGAAGAAAAGTTAATGAGGCAAAAGTTATTCAAAATTTAAATAAAGCGTATCCGGATAAAATAGTTAGTAATTTAACTATGATTCCTTCATTATTTTATAGTATTGTTAGACTTAGTGCAGAAAATGGTATTAGTGTAGAAGATTATTTAAGAAGTAAGGGATTTAGTCCGGTTAAAGGAATGCCTATGTATAGACTATCTAAGGCTATGTTAGAAGAAAATAATGAAGAATATAGGAAAATCTGCTCTATTAGAAATAAATTAATGAAAGAAAGTAATGTTGATTTTGAAAATGGTGATAGCACTAAAATAAATGATGAATTAGAGAAAATTGCTTTAAAAGTGCGTAAAATATATAATAGCAGTAGAAGAATTTAAGTTATTTTATAGGAAAATAAAAATTTGTATGATAAAATCAAGGTGTCTGAGGTGATCTATAATGAAATTATTGTATGTTACTAGTAGTGAAAAAAGAGTTAAACAATTAAAAGAAGTTTTAAAGAAACATATTGATGTTACTACAGTTGATTCTTTATTTGACTTAGAGTATGAAGTTATATCTCCAATTAATAGTAAAGATATTGGACAAAATGCTAAAAAGCTTGCTCAATTAGTATGGAAAAAGGAAAAAGATAACTATGATTATGTTATTACAGATTCTTATGGATTATTTTCAAATTATGCTCCTAATATACTTGGCGTAGAGTCTGATACATGGTGGCCAGGTACACAAAGAGATAGAAGTGAAGCATTAGTTAACTTGTTTGTAGGTGTTAAGGATAGAGAAATATATTATAAATCTGTTTTTGTAGCAATTGGTAAGGATGGAAATGCTAAGGTTGCAGAGGGATATTTATATGGATATTTAGCAAAAAAGGTAAAAGAAAAAAATGGAGATGGATATGATTCAGTATTTATCACAGAAAATGGTTCATACTTATCATCATATACTCCAGAAGAATTAAATAGAGTTAGTGCAAAGGTTGAAGCATTAAATAAATTAGCAGAAAAATTATAATTTAATCATCGCAATTTTTATAACTGTCAAGAAGGATAAATTCCTTCTTTTTCTTTCTTACATAAACTTTTGATACTTTTTTAAATGTTTGGGAATTTAAATCATAATATATAAAATTGTAATCATTAGATATTGATTTCATTAAGGAAAAAACTTTGTTATTATATGTAGGATCGCTGAAAACATTATAACTTAAATAGTATAAGTGGCAACATAAGTCAGCAACAGAGTAGTTATAAGATACTTTTCCAGTGAATGGGTGAGTATGCCCTAGACAAATCACTTTATTTTTCATATTATCTTCTAAAAACACTTGCATTCTTAAATATAAAAATTCATCTAAATTTTGAAATGTTGCGCTTGATTCTTTTAATTTTCTAAAGTCACAATATATATCATCAAAAACTATTGCTCCGCCTTTTGTTTCATAGCCATATAAAATAAAAGGAACTTCTTTTTTATTATCAATATTGTATTGATCAATTGTTTGTAAGGCATCATAAACATTATCTTCTAAAATTATAGAATGATTAGCATCTATTGGTTGTAAGTAATTTGGGTTTACAGGTGCGTTATAAATTAAATCCGGATCTTTATTATTTAAATGATATTTCATCTTATTATAAAAGTATTCTTTATTAGGATCTAATTCTAGCAAAGATTTTAATATTAAATTTTTTCTTTCTTCTCGATTCATAAAATCACCTATTTAAATTATAACTTATATGCTTAATTTATTAAAGAATAATGATATAATAAAAAAGGTGGTTAGTAATGGAATTGCTAGAAAAAATGGAAATATATGCTAAAGAAAATTATGTGCCAATAGCTAGAAAAGCTAATATTGAATATTTAAAAAATATAATAGTTAAAGAAAAACTATACAACATTTTAGAGTTAGGTAGTGCGATTGGATATAGTGCAATTTGTATGGCTAGTGTTAATGAAAATGTAAAGGTTACTACGATTGAAAGAAATGAAAAAATGTATAGTGAAGCAGTTAAAAATATTAATGAAGCATGGATGCAAAAACAAATAAATATAATATTTGATGATATTTTTAATGTTGAACTAACTGACAAATATGATCTTATTTTTATAGATGCAGCAAAAGCTCAATATATTAAGTTTTTTGAAAAGTTTTCTCCTTTATTAAGTGATTCAGGAGTTATTATTTCTGATAATTTGGAATTAAAGGATTTACAAAAACTAACTGATAGTAAAAAAAGTAAAAGACTTGTTGAAAAAATGAGCATTTATAAAAAATATTTAATTGATTTAAAAGGGTATAAAACTGAATTTTTAGATATAGGTGATGGGTTTGCTATTACTAGATTAAATAAATAGAAATTATTCTTGAAAAATATTGTTGTTTAGTTTATATTATATGTGCGTCTATTTCTAGGTTTTAAAAATCTCCGATTTATTGCTTGGATATAGATATGAAAAAAGAAGGAGGAAAAAATAATGACAATAACAAAGGAAAAAACTGCTCAATTAGTTAAAAAGTATGGCGCTAATGAAAAAGATACTGGTAATCCAGCTGTTCAAGTTGCTATTTTAACTGAAAGAATCAATGCTTTAACAGAACATTTAAAAGCTAATAACAATGATAAGCATTCTCGTAGAGGATTATTAGCAATGGTTAGTAAACGTAGAAGTTTATTAGACTATATTAAAGCTAAAGATGCTCAAGAATATTTATCTTTAATTGATTCATTAAATATAAGAAAATAAGGACATACATTGTATGTCTTTTATTTTACATGTTTAATGATATGTGAAGTTTCTTTTAATGCTTCAAAATGATATCCTTTAGAAATTAGTTTTTCTATTAGTTTGGATAATGCTTCAATTGTAGCAGGCTTATGTATATCATCATGCATTAAAACAGTTTGAAAATAGTGCTTATTATTTTCATTTCTTTTTACAGAAGTAAGGGCATTACTTAAAACTTTATCTGGATCATTTTTTACATATGAATCTAGGGTATCTACATTCCAATCGGCATGTGTATACCCTTTATTGTTGAGTTCATTTATAATTGATTTTGTTAGTGATTTTGAGGCAATTGTATTAGATGAACCTCCAGGGAATCTATATAGTGTTGGAGTTTTTCCTGTTACTCTTTTTATCCAGTTTAAACATTTTTCAAAATCTTTTATATAGTTTTCTTTAGAGGAGTATATATAACTATAATTGTGCTCATAGGAGTGTATAGCTAATTCATGTCCTGATTTTACGATTTTTAATAATAAATCATCTTTTAATTTATAGCTAGGACCTACTACAAAAAAAGTAGCTTTTATATTATATTTGTCTAATATTTCTAGTATTTTTTCTGTATTTGAAGAAGGACCATCATCAAAGGTTAAATAGGCTGTTTTGTCTTGAGTGTTTACTATATTAATTACTTCATTATCATTATCATTGTTATTCTTTATAGTAAAAAAATACACTAGTGAAGATGTAATTAATGAAATAAATATAAAGAAAGGAAATAACTTTTTTAGAATGTTTTTCATATTATATATCACCATCTAGTTTATTTTTTGCTGGTTTATTAAAAAAATACTTATTTAATATTGTTTTGTTGAATTAAAGTTATGTAAATGTTAGAATTTAAAAGGAAAAGTGGTGATTTTGTAATGGCAAAAAATGAAAATGAAATTACTGAAAACCAGGTTGATGAAAATGCTAAAAAGACTTCTCAAATAAAGAGAATGAGTGGTGAAACACAAGAAATATCAACTATTGGCGCTACTCGTTTTCGTACTGATTTAAAAAGAGGTTTGTCAGATGAACAAGTTCAAACTAGAATAGAAGAAGGACTTGTTAATAATACAGGTAGAGGTAGTACAAAAACAATATTACAAATTATATTATCTAATGTATTAACTATATTCAACCTTATAACTTTTTCGGTTGCTGCATGGTTAATTACAGTTGGTGCTGTTAAAGATTTGTTCTTTATGGTTATTGTTAGTGCAAATATTATTGTTGGTATTGTGCAAGAAATTAGAGCTAAGAAAACAATTGATAAATTGTCTTTATTGTCGGCTCCTACAGCAGTTGTCATTAGAAATGGTAGACAACTTGAAATTCCTGTTAATGAAATAGTATTAGATGATTTATTAGTTTTAAGTGCAGGTAAGCAAGTGTGCGCAGACTGTATATTAAAAGAAGGTGGAGTAGAGGTTAATGAATCTTTACTTACTGGTGAATCAGATGCTTTGATCAAAAAAGTTGGCTCATCTTTGTTTTCTGGAAGTTTTGTTGTTTCTGGTTCATGTAAAGCAAAGGTTGAAAAAATTGGTGAAGATAGCTATATTGAAAAGTTATCTAAGCAAGCAAAAGTATATAAAAAGCCTGCTTCTAAAATATTAAAATCTTTAAATATGATTATTAGAGTAGTTTTATGTTTAGTGGTTCCAATGGTTATTTGCTTATTTATAATTCAAAAAGACTATTATAAAGAAATGGTTAATGTAGCTGGTGAACATTTGACTAATTCTGAAGTATATAAAGCAACAGTTAAATCTACAGCTGCTTCAATTATAGCGATGATTCCTTCTGGATTATTCTTAACTACAAGTGTAGCTTTAGCTCTTAGTGTTATTAAATTAGCTAAAAATAATACATTAGTTCAAGAATTATACTGTATAGAAATGTTAGCAAGAGTTAATGTATTATGTCTTGATAAAACAGGTACTATTACTGATGGATCAATGACTGTTAAAGGAATTGAAGAAATAAGTAATGAGTCAGGCTTAACAATAAAGCAAATAATAGCTTTAATGCTTGGTAGTTTAAATGATAATAATATGACTTCAGTTGCTTTAGAAAAAGAATTTGGAAAAGCAAAGAGAGTTAGTCCTGCTTTTGTTGTTCCTTTCTCTAGTGCTAGAAAATTTAGTGCAGTTACATTAGAAAAATATGGTACATTCTTCTTAGGTGCGCCTGAATTTATACTAAAAAAAGAATATGATACTATTAAATCAAATGTTGACAAATATGCTAGAAAAGGATATAGAGTGCTTTTAATTGCTCATAATAAAGGAGCTCTTACAAGTATTGATGATATAACAAAGTTAAAACCTAATCCTCTTGCTCTTATTTTAATTGAAGATACTATAAGACCTGATGCAATAGAGACTATTGAATATTTTAAAAATAGTGGAGTTAATGTAAAAGTTATTTCTGGTGATAATCCTCTTACTGTATCAATGGTTGCAAAAAGGGCAGGTATAGAAAAATCAGAAAAGTATATAAGTCTTGATAGAGTTAGTGATGATAAACTATATGAAATAGCAGATCAATATACAGTATTTGGAAGAGTTAGCCCAAATCAAAAGAAGATACTAGTTGAAGCTTTAAAGAGTAAAGGTAATACTGTTGCAATGACTGGTGATGGAGTTAACGATATACTAGCATTAAAAGAAGCTGATTGTAGTATTGCTATGGCAAGTGGTAGTGAAGCTGCTAGAAATGTATCGCACTTAGTTTTACTTGATTCTAACTTTGCTTCAATGCCTAAAGTAGTTCAAGAAGGTAGAAGAGTTATAAATAATATTCAAAAAGTTGCAACGTTATTTTTAACTAAGACAATTTTCTCATTCTTATTATCATTTATTATTATTTTATCTAATTTCTTGTTTGGAGTAAAAATGTCATTTCCAATTCAATTAAACCAATTAATGGTAATAGATTTCTTAGCTGTTGGTATACCAGCGTTTGTGTTAGCGTTTGAATCGAATAATAACATGATAAAGGGTAATTTCTTAGCGAACGTTCTTAAGAATGCTTTACCTGGAGCGTTAGTAGTAGTTATATCTTGTGTTACAATCTTTTGCTTTAGAAATAGTTTAAATATATCAGCTGAAGCAATATCTACGATGTCAATTGTAGTAGCGGCATTTACTTGCTTAATGGTTTTATATAGAGTATGTACACCATTTAATACACTTAGAAAAATACTATTTGGATCTATGTTCTTTATGTATTTATTATGTATATTTACAGGAGGATTAAGAAGTTTCTTAGAATTAGTTCCTCTTGATGTTCCTCAAGTATTATTAGTATTATTATTAGTTGTTTTAACTAATACTTTACTAGATTTCTTTATTAAATTACCTGCGACTATTTCTACTTCAGTAATAGAAAAGCTTAGATTTAAAAAGATTAGAATAGTATTAGTGGAAAAAGAAAGAAAAGATAGAGATACAGTTACTAAATAATTTGAAGAAAAGTTTAAAAAGCTTTTCTTTTTTTATGCGATAAACTTTATTAATAGATTAAAAAAATGTATATTAAAGTATAAGGAGTGATACTTATGATGGATAAGGAACTTAAAGAAATACTAAAAGCAGAGAAAAGAAGGCAAAGAAATACAATAGAATTAATTGCTTCTGAAAATTTTGCTTCAAAAGAAGTTATGAAATTAACAGGTAGCATTTTTACTAATAAATATGCTGAGGGATACCCTGGTAAGAGATATTATGGGGGATGTAAAGAAGTTGATAAAGTAGAAGATTTAGCTAGAAATAAGTTAATTGAGGTTTTTAATGCTAAAGGATATCACGCAAATGTACAACCACATAGTGGATCACAAGCTAATATGGCTGTATATAAAGCAATGTTAGATATAGGAGATACTGTTTTATCTATGGATTTAAATAGTGGAGGTCACTTAACTCATGGTAGCCCTGTTAGTTTTAGTGGTAAAGAATATAATATAATCTCTTATGGATTAAATGATAAAGAAGTAATAGATTATGAAGATATGCAAGAAAAGGCTAAAAAATATAAACCTAAAATGATAATTGTAGGTGCTAGTGCATATACAAGAACTATAGATTTTGCTAGATGTAAAGAAATTGCTGATTCAGTTAAGGCATACTTAATGTGTGATATAGCTCATATTGCTGGTTTAATTGCAGCAGGTTTACATCCATCTCCAGTTGGTTATGCAGACTTTATTACAAGTACTACTCATAAAACTTTAAGAGGTCCTAGAGGTGGAGTTATACTTTGTAAAGAAGAGTACGCTAATGCAATTGATAAAGCTGTATTTCCAGGAATTCAAGGTGGTCCTTTAATGCATGTTATCGCAGCAAAAACGCAATGTTTTTGTGAAGCATTAACTCCTGAATTTAAAGTTTATCAAGAGAATGTTTTAAAGAATGTTAAAGCAATGGAAAGAGTATTTAGAGAAAATGATGTTAAACTTGTAAGTAATGGTAGTGATAATCATATGTTATTAATTAATGTAAAGGATTCATTTGGCGTTACTGGTAAAGAAGCTGAAAGTATATTAGAGGATATTGGAATTGCTTGCAATAAGAATATGATAGCTTTTGATACTGCTAAACCTAATGTTACTTCAGGTATTAGAATTGGTAGTGCTGCTATGACAACAAAAGGATTTACTGATAAAGACTTTGAAGAAGTGGCAAAAATTATTATATGTGCACTAGGTGGTAAACAAAGAAGAGAAGATTTATTGTCTAGAGTTCATAAGTTATTACATAAATCAATATTTTAATAAGAAGTCCTAATGGACTTTTTTTATTTGTGCTATACTTAGAAAGGTGATTTTAATGATTAATGTAGTACTTTTTGAACCAGAAAAACCTTTAAATACTGGTAATATTATGAGAACATGCGTTGCTAGTGGGTGTAAACTTCATATAATTGGCCCTTTAACTTATAAAATAGATGATAAAGGATTAAAAAGAGCGGGTATGGATTATCTTAAGGATGTTCATTATAACTATTACGATAGTTATGAAGAGTTTATTAGTAAAAATAATAATCCTACTATTTACTATATAACTAGATATGGTAAAGTAGCTCCTAGTGAAATAAACTTTAAAGATATAAAAGAAGATATATTTGTTATGTTTGGTAAAGAGAGTACAGGTATACCTAAAGACATATTAAAGGAGCATTTAGATCATTGCTTTAGAATACCTATGATAGAAGGTGTTAGAAGTTTAAATCTTTCTAATTGTGTAGCTATAGTTGTTTATGAAATATTAAGACAAAAGAATTATGAAGGTTTATCTAAAGTGGAGACTATAAAAGGTGAAGACTTTTTAGAAAATTGTTAACTTTTAAGGACTATCACAAACTTATTTTATTGATAGTTAGTTTTAATCATGATAAAATATGATTAGATATTTATTTGTAAGGAGGTATTTAGTATGTTAAAACTCTTTAGAAAGAAAAAGATTTTAAGAGCCGTAGCATTTTTTCTAGTGGCTATTTTTACTATAAATGTTACATCTGGCTGTACAGATGTAGATAATGGTGTTTTAGAAAATCAAAATGGTGGTGGAAACTCTAATTCTAAGTTAGGAATTGGTAGAAATATTACAGGAAATTTGGTCTATTCTAAATCAACTTTTGACCCTATGTCTGAAAACTTGTTTATAGGTTATTTATTAAACGCACGTAATTTTACTTTAGTTGTAGTTCCTGGAGATAAAGATGGTAATCCTAATAGTAGTGATAATTATTTATTTACTAGTGCTCAAGCAGGATTATTACAATATGATGATAGTAGAGGAGCTTTTATCAATCCTGAATATAAAGCTTTGACATATTATACAACTAATGAGCAACTACTTTCGTGGTTTGAAAACATGAAGAAAGATGACAATTTCCTTACAAAAGCTTCAAAATTTACTACGGCTAAATTCGATTTAGATAATGGTAGTAGATTTACATGTGATAAACTAGTAAATTTAGGGTCTGGATTAAATTCTAGTGATTTTTGTAATAGAATATTAACTAATAGTAAAAAAATTACATATACTAGTAAAGATGGAACAGAATATTCTAAATTGCCATTCGCTGATTCTAAAACAGGCGGGATGGTTATATTCTTTGGTGCATATTCAGTTGAGGGATATTTTACTTATGATGATATAGTTAATTATGATGGATCTAGCGTGGCTAATTCATTTGATAATTGCTATTATAGTGTAGGAAATGTAGGAAGTTTTGATTATCCTAGCCTTGCTAAATCATATATTTCAACTTTAACAGGCGATGAATCATTAGGTGGATATGGCTATAAAGAATCAGCTATTAAAGATTTTATAGAAAATCCTAATCAAGCAAAATATGATGTAATAAAACAAGATATTGTATCAATTCATACTGATGTATCTTTACAAGGAAAAGTTGGATGTGATAGGTTGAAAACTTCATATGAGCTTATAGAGCGTGCTCTTATTGCTGACTATGGAAAAAGTATATCTGCATTAAAGAGTGAAGCAAAAAATAAGAAAAATAGCAGTAATGTTGATGAAAGCGATAAGTATAGTTTTATATATTCTACTATTGAAATGCTAGAAAACTTTAATGAATATGCTAAACAAGAGTCTTTTAATATTAAATTTTCTGTTGGACTATTTGATAGATACAATTCTGTTACAAATGTATCTGGATTAAAAAATTTAGTAACTGGTAGAACTTATGATGATCTTCAAGAGATTGATTATGATACAACATTGAAATTAACTAAAGGAAATGATGAAGATAAAGTTGGAGATTATTTGCTATTAGTTACTGCTGAAGGATTTATCTTTGATAGAGGCACTTCTGATGAAATTACTACAAGAGGTGCAGAAGATATGCTAGGGTTTTCTAATGTCTTAGAACAAATGGCATTGATGGATAGTTGCCCTAGTCAAACTATTGCAGCTGCCATGTTTAATGCTCTAGCTAATTTAAAAATAGGTATTGGAATAGCGGTTGCTGTTACAGGAGCTGCTGTTGTTACTGGTGCTGTTATAGGATTGACTATTGCTTCTGTTATTGGTAAATTAGCAACCTTTACTGCTATAACACCTGTTCCTGGTGCAAGAATTGCTGCTATGGTTTTAGCAGCTATTGCTGGATTAATAGCTATTGGTGTAGGTATTGCTACTCTTATATCAGGATTAAAAGATAAAGCTTATATGAGAGGAATTGGGGCAAGTGAAGACAATTATTGTAAAACATATAAAGCAACAATGAAAAAAATGCTACAAGAAATTCAAATATCTATACCTGTATACACATATAATATTGAAAGAGAAAAGGATAATGGTAAAAATATTTCATTGAATTATTGTTCTATAGGTGATTTTGATAATGACATTGGTAAGTGCGTATACACAGATGAAAATGGAAAAAGAAACGAAAAAGATTCTCTAAATATTCCATTGTATTATTATGCTAATAAAGAAGAAGCTAATGAATTAAATCTTGCTGGAATGCCTATAATAATGTATTTTAGAGATCATCAGCTAGTAGATTTTATTTCTGGAGCAACAACGCCTGAGTATATAGTAGAAATTGTTAGAATTTGGGGATTGTTAGCAGCTAGAGAAATAGTTTATCAAAACAAGATAGTTACTACTAGTAATGGAATAAAAATAGACACATATCATACTTCTAATACTAATGCAAGAACTCTTTATATTAATGAAGCAAAATATTGCATTACACTTGAATATGAAAAGAACTTATATAATGGCGTTGCGAACAACGAGTTTTGTTATTTTGATTCTTCATACACAAATAGTCCAAAGACAATTAGGTTATCGTTAAATTCATATAGTATAAGTAAACCTATTTTATCAGTTGATTTTACTAAGGAAATGGCTGAAAAAACTATAGAACAAATACAAAATAGTAAATTGTCCTTTATGACAGCGTATAGAAGCCAGGTTTCATATAAAATTAATCAATTTATAAAAGACAATTTTAATTTGAAAGATGAAGTTAAAGATTATACTATTAATAATGTGAATTTCGAAAATGTATCATCATCTGATGAGTTAATTGAGATTAATTATAATGATGGTGAAAGTGCTAAAACTATGAGTGGTCATTTGATTAAATCTTCACAAAAAAATACAAAATACTATTTCATAGAAGTTGATTCTATAACTGAAAAAGTTATAAAAAATATATATTCAATTGATTTATCAGTTGGTGATGATGAAACTGGAGAAATGACATATACTATTAAACTAATAGCAGAAAGAAAAAAATCTTCTCTACAGGCAGCTACTTATAAAACTTTTAAAGATAATATTAATGATATTAAAAATGATATTTCAGAAGGTGTTAAAGATGTTAATGCAAATATTGAATTTGCTAATGTTATTGAATTTATTGCAGGTGATTATAAATTTAAGGTTGATGAATCTATAAAGCAAGAAGAAAATTTGTATTTTACTACAACTGTAAAAGATACACCACAGCAAAAATGTGGTAATGATGATGAAGAAAAATATGAATATGATAGAAATAATACTTTTTTAGGGCTTGGAAATGGAAGAAAGTGTTTAACTGATGATAAAGTTAGAAAAGGAAATGATACTCCTGTTAAATCATCTTCTACTAATGTATATTCAGCAAGCATAAAAATTGGCGAATTTATTGCTTATGTAAACGAAAATGGAGAAATAGTAATTAAAGCTACATGGGTACAAGAGTTAGGGGGTAATTAAAATGAAGGCAAAATTAGTAAAAAGAAGTGGAGAAAGTAAAAATTTATCTTTAATTTTTTCATGGCAGTATTTAATATTTGGACCATTTTATTATTTGTATTATAAAATGTTTCTAAGATTTTTAGTTCTTGCATTAATATATGTTTTTGCAATATGGAAGCAATGTGGCATATATCTCGCAAAATTGTTTGTTAACATAGGAATTAATGCTAAGTATGTGGAGTTTTTGAAGGTTCCAGGCAAACATTATTTTATCACATTAGGAGTGCTTGCATTTGTCCATTTATTAATGTGCTTTATTACCCCTAGAGTAGTTGTTTCTAAACTATTAAAGAAAAAAGGTTATGTACCTTATAGTGAAGTTGATGCTCAATTATTAGTTAAATATTCGTTAGTAAAAGTTGGCACAAAATGTTATTTATCTAATTTTAAACCAATTAATGGAGTTCAAGGTAAAATTAAAATAGAAAATACTGCAGAACTTAATAAAAAGTTAGAAGAATTAGCTAATTTATTAAAAGAAGGTATGATAACTAAAGATGAATATAACGCTAAAAGAGCAGAAGCATTAATGAATGTAAAAAGTAAAAAATAATTAATTTGTAATTAATAAAAAAACTCTTATGAAAATAATTTGAATCATAAGAGTTTTTATTTTGTAATATTATGAGAATAAATCTAACTCTAATTGGTTTTTAGGTTGCATATCCTTTAATACTCCTAATTTTTCTAATACTTTTATATTAGTACCATTTAGTTGTGTTCTTGCAGTTAAGTCTTCAATTGACAAGAATTCTCCATTTTCACGAGCCTCTACAACTGACTTAGCAGCAGCTTCACCTAATCCATCTACTGCACTAAAAGGAGGAATAAGAGAATTGGTTTCATGATCTACTACAAAGTTTTTGTAGTGTGATCTATACAAATCTATATTAGCAAATTTAAATCCTCTAGCAGTCATTTCAATTGCACTTTCAAGAGTAATCAATAAACTTTCTTCTTTATTAGTTACATCTCTAGCAGTATTATAATTTGCTTTTCTAGCTTGTATATCCAAGAACTTAGCTTTTATTGCTTCTTTACCTTGTATCATGGTTTCTATATCATAAGCATCACATCTAGTAGAGAAGTAAACTGCATAGTACTCTAAAGGCCTATATACTTTATACCACGCTACTCTCATTGCCATTGTAACATAAGCAACAGCGTGAGCCTTAGGGAACAAGTATTTTATCTTCTTACATGAAGCAATATACCAATCAGGAACATTGTGTTTAACCATTTCTTCTTCAAACTCTGGGGACAATCCTTTTCCTTTACGAACAGCTTCCATTATTTTAAATGAAATTGATGGTTCTAATCCGCATTTTATAAGGTAAACCATGATATCATCACGGCATCCTATAACTTCCATTAGTTTACATGTTTTGTTATTTATTAATTCTTGTGCATTATTATTCCACACGTCGGTACCATGAGATAATCCAGATATTTGAACTAATTCAGCAAAACTTTGAGGTCTACATTCCAATACCATTTTTCTTACAAAGTTAGTACCAAATTCAGGAATACCTACGACACCATTTTCATTTAGAATATCTTCTTTAGTTACTCCTAAAGCTTCACAAGTTGTAAATAAAGAAATAACTTTTTTATCACTGCAATCTATATCTTTTGGATTAACATCAGTTATATCTGCTAACATTCTTAAGGCAGTAGGGTCTACGTGTCCTAGAATGTCTAGTTTTAATACGTTATCATGTATTGCATGGAAATCAAAGTGTGTTGTTCGCCAATCAGCATCTAGTGCATCAGCTGGGTATTGAATAGGTGTGAAATCATAGACATCCATGTAGTTAGGGATAACGATAATACCCCCTGGGTGTTGACCAGTTGTACGTTTGACACCTTCACACCCCATTGCTAATCTTCTCATTTCAGCTTTTCTTACTTCATTTTCTTTTCCTAATTCTTCATAATAACCTTTTACATAACCATAAGCTGTTTTTTCTGCTACTGTACCAATTGTACCTGCTCTATATACATTATCTTTACCGAATAATACTTTTGTGTATTCATGAGCTCGTGGTTGATAGTCGCCAGAGAAGTTTAAATCTATATCTGGAACTTTATCTCCTTTGAATCCTAAGAATGTTTCAAACATTATGTTATGTCCTTCACCACGCATTAACATACCACATTCTGGACATGTCTTATCTGGTAAGTCATAACCGCTATAGGTGTTCTCAGGTAAATTATCAAATTCGCAATGTTTACAATTATCGCATATATAATGTGGAGGAAGGGCATTAACTTCAGTAATTCCTGTAAAATGGGCAACTAGAGAAGATCCAACTGAACCTCTTGATCCAACTACATATCCATCATCATTTGATTTTTTAACTAATTTATGGGCTATGTAATACATTACGGCGAATCCATTACCAATGATACTATTTAATTCTTTTTCTACTCTTTTCTCAACTATATCTGGAATATTTTCACCATATAATTTATGAGCAGTTTCCCAACATATTCTATTTAATTCTTCCTTATCATTAGGAATTCTAGGCGAATATGTTCCATCTTTTAATGGAGCAACTTTATCGATAGAATCCGCAATCATATTTGTATTTGTTACTACTATTTCATAAGCTAAATCTTTATCTAAAAAATTAAAAGCTTCTAGCATTTCATTTGTTGTTCTTAAATGTTGATTTGGATTTTCTTTTACTCTCTTTTTAAAGTCATATAGAGGGTGGTGCTTTCCACCAATTGCTTGTGCAGTTATATAAACATCTCTAAATATTTTTTGCTTAGGTGTAACATAGTGTGCATCACTTGTTGCTACAACTGGAATATTTAGTTCTTTTCCAGCTTGTATAATAAAATTAATTATTTTTTTTAGTGTTTCTACACTATCAACTGAACCTGTATCGATCAAGTATGAATAGTTATCTAGTGGTTGTACTTCTAAAAAGTCATAGAAGGAAGCTGTTTCTAATAAATCTTCATGGTTTCTAGTAGATGCAATTTCAAATACTTCTCCATTATAACAACAACTACCAAGCAAGAAATTCTTTCTATATTCTTCTAATACCTTTCTAGGTATTAAAGGAATTTCATGATAATATTCAAGACATGATTTAGATACTAATTTATATAAGTCTTTTATTCCATCTTGATTTTTTACTAGTATAGTAACATGAAAAGGTCTTTTCTTTAAATTAGTAGGATCTTGTAATGTTTCTATCTCTGCATGAGTTTTTATGCCTCTTTTAGTAGTTAATTCGTTTAACATAACTTCAAATACATTTGCAAGTACTTGAGCATCATAATCGGCACGGTGGGCTACTTCTTCATCATACTCAATATTGAAACGACGAGCAATACTTCCTAATGTATGAGATCTGTGCTCACTATATAAAAATCTAGATAATGGTAAAGTATCTATTACTGGATTAGTTAATTTAGGGAAACCTAGTTTATTTATTGCTTCTTTTACGAAAGAAACATCGAATATACCATTGTGGGCTACTAATATACATCCTTTAGAAAACTCTAGAAATTTTCTTATTGCTTCTTCAAGAGGAGGAGCATCTTTTACCATATCATTAGTTATATTAGTTAGTTGTGTTGTAAAAGCACTTAATGGTTTTCCTGGGTTAACAAATGTTTGAAATGAATCTTCTTGCATACCATTTTTCATCTTTACAGCACCAATTTCAATTATTTCTTCCATTCTAGAAGATAATCCTGTAGTTTCTAAGTCGAAAGATACATAAGTAGCAGTTTGTAAATCAACATCACTTGGATTCATTATGTGTCTAAAGTGTTCCTCTATAACATAAGCTTCCATACCATATATTACTTTTATATCTTTTCCTTTTGAAGCATTATTAGCATCTGGATAAGCCTGAACTACGCCATGATCAGTAATAGCAATTGCTTTATGACCCCATTCAAGGGCTTGCTTAATATATTCACTAGCATCCACTACACCATCCATATTTGACATTTTAGTATGTGTATGCAATTCTACTCTTTTTACTTCTGCTGTATCATATATTTTTTCATCAACTTCTACTTTTTCAATTGTAGAGGCAGTTAATACATCTTCTTTTTCATAGTTATCATAAGTAACATTACCTTTTACTCTAACCCAATCTCCAACTTTAAATCCTCTTAATAATTCTTTTGTTAAACGGTTGTTTTCAAAACATTTAACACTTATTGAATCATTATAATCAGTAATATAGTAGCTCATTATAAGTCTATTATTGTATTCTTTATCTTCTAAAGCAAATATCTTACCGGTAACATAGACATTTTTATCATTTTGCTTAAGTGAGTATATTTCTACATCTTCAGCATCATGCTCTATAAATGATTTTTTAGGTGCATCATTATAATTCCTAACTATTCCTTTAGGTGTTTCACTAGGCATAGAATTTTTTACAATTTGATTTACTTCATTTTCAAATTCCTTACTTATATCAATACTAGAAGTTTTATCAACTGCAAATTCTAGTATCTTATTAGCCCCTAAACAATTATAAATATTTTGAAATTCTTTTTTGTATACTAAGAAAGAATCTTTTTGCATTTCGCTTTTGAAGTTAAAATTAATTCTGTTATTAACAATTTCTATATCAATATCTTTTATTGATTGTATCATTGCTATATTAGAATACTTAACTAGTACTACTTTAGTGAATATTTCTTTTAAATAAGTGCTATTCATTAAAGTTTCATGTTGAATTATGTTTATATTAAAATTGTATTGCTTATTGCTTTGAATTTTTTGTATTACAAAATATATATTAGGATCTGCTAGTTTATCAAAAGACAAGTCAATAACAAACTTTTTTACAGATGTAATATATGTAGCGTTAGTTAATTTTGCATCATTAAATAAATTTATTTCATAATCTGTTAATTTTAAATTTGATAAAAAGTCCTTTAATTTTACATCCACTACTATCACCACCAATTAAAACAAGGTTATTACATCTTTTATTGTAACTAAAATCATTATTCCAAATAATAAGAACATACCTATCATATTTATATAACTTTCAATTTTAGGATTGAATTTTTTATTTGTAATTGTTTCACCTATTGATAAATAGAATCTAGCACCATCTAATCCAGGAATAGGTAATAAATTGAAGAATCCTAAATTTACAGAAATAATTGCTAAGAACCAAATATAAGATAAGAATCCTTGGCTAGCCATTTGTGCTGATACAGCATAAACTTGAACAGGGCCACCAACTTGGCTAATTCCTTCTTTAGTAAATAGAGAACCTAATGCTTTAAACATAAGTACAATAATTTCTCCAAATGTTTGGAAAGTTAATTTTAATCCTTTAAAGAATCCTGGAGTTTTTAACATAACACTTAAACCAAATACATCAGCTTTTTTATTTTCTAAATTATAACTTCTTGATATAGTTGTAGTTTTTGTTTCATTATTTTGCATATAAGTAATAGTTAATTCTTGAGTTTCATTTTCTTCATTTGGAATATCTTTATTAACTATTTCTACTAAATCACTTATTTTATTTATTGAGCATCCTTCTAAACATGAACTATAAGTAATTGTTCCATTAGTTTTAATTACATTATTTTTTACTTCTAATATTCTATCTCCAGTTCTTATACCAGCATTGTATACAATAGAGTTGTTTTCTACTCGTATTCTATTATCGTTAGTGCTGACACCACTTCCAAAAATATAAATTGCTATTAAGATAATTGCAAATATAAAGTTGAAAGTAACTCCAGCAACAGTGATAATAGCTCTTTTCCAAGCTTTTACACCATTTATTGTTCTTTCATAAGGAATATTTAATTCTTGCTCTTTTGGGTCTTCAACAGCTTCTCCAGCCATTGCTACATAACCACCAATTGGTAGACAACGTATAGAATAAGTAGTTTCTTTATCTTTCTTAAACTTTTTACTAGTTACTAAAGGACCCATTCCTAAAGAAAATTCTATACAATATACGCCAAATAGTTTAGCAAACAAGAAATGTCCTAATTCGTGAACAAAGACTAATAATGATAAAGCAATTAAAAATAATAATAGATTTAATATGAACATATAAACATCCTTTCTTTATATTATAATGATAATAAAGCCATAAATATTATTTGAAAGAAAATAGTATTAAAACATAAACTATCTATTCTATCAGTTAAACCACCATGACCAGGTAATAAATTACCAAAATCTTTTATTTCATAGTTTCTTTTGATCATGCTAAATACTAAATCTCCAATTTGGCCTATTATAGTTAAACATAGAGTTATTAAAATAACTTTAAAAGGCTCAACTAATTTATAACTACTATTAAAAGCTAAATTTAAAAAGTTTGTAGTTCCTTCTACTTCAAAAATAGGGAAGAAGTAACTAAATGCAAATGCAAATATAAGAGCAAATATTATTCCACCAATTGATCCTTCAATAGATTTTTTTGGAGAAATACGAGGATTTAATTTGTGCTTTCCAAATTTTATTCCTGTAAATAAAGCAAATACATCAACTGCACAAGTAGTTATAACAACAAATACTAAAGCATTAGCGTTACCATTTATATTTCTAACATATAAAGCACTTCTACTATATAAGTTCATTAAAATAGCAAATAAACTTAGAAATGTAGCTTCTTTAAAGTCAAATGGCTCATACCATAATGCAATTGTATAATATAAGAATATAGGAAGAAATAAGAATAATAAAGATATATCGTCTAAATGGAAATAATTGTATAAAGCAGTACCCATTATTAGAACAATTGTTAAAATTCTAATCCAAATATTATTCTTTTTCATGCCGCTTACTTCATAAGCAACTCCCCCAAGAAGTAATAATATACCAACTAAATAAGGTATCCCACCAAGTAACATTAGTGGTATAACTACTATTCCTATTAATAAACCTGTTATTATTCTATTTTTCATATTCATGCCTCCAGCCTACTTCTTATAATATCATAAATAAACTTTTATTAATATTAAAATTAGGTATTTATTTTCTTATATAAATATAAGAAAAATAAAAGGAGTAATTACTACTCCTTTACATTATATGAATTATTAAAGATATTTATTAAATACTCATTATATCTTTTTCTTTGTCTTTTGCTATTGAATCAATTTTTTTAGTGAATTCATCAGTTAATTTTTGAACATCGTTTTCTAAACCTTTTTTAGTGTCTTCAGAAGCTTCTTTGTTCTTTTTAATAGTATCATTAGCATCACGTCTAATATTTCTAATAGAAACTTTAGCATCTTCAGCATATCTTGATACTTGTTTGCAAAGTTCTTTTCTTCTTTCCTCTGTTAAAGCAGGAATTATAATTCTTATTAAAGAACCATCATTATTAGGGGTTAAGCCAATGTTTGCTTCAACTATTGCTTTTTCGATATCTTTTAAAGTGTTCTTTTCATAAGGCTTAATCATAAGCATTCTAGGCTCTGGTACAGATATTGATGCAACTTGATTTAATGGAGTTTTGAATCCATAATACATAACTTCAATTCTATCAAGTATGCTAGCACTTGCAACTCCTGTTCTTACTGTTGCTAATTCACTTTCATATGATTCAACTGATTTTGACATTTTACTTTTTGTTAATTCAATTAAATTATCCATATATTTATTCCTCTCCTACAAAGGTACCAATCTTTTTACCTTTGACAACGTCAATTATAGCATTTTTCTTATCCATATTAAAGATAATTAAATTAATTTTATTGCTTTGACATAAATTAATTGCATTTAAATCTACTACTTCTAATTTTTTTTGTAGAACTTCATCAAATGTTATTTTATCAAACATAGTAGCATCACTATATTTTCTAGGATCTTTGTTATATACACCATCTACTCCATTTTTGGCCATTAAGATTACATCAGCACCTATTTCACTAGCACGTAATGCAGCAGCAGTGTCTGTAGAAAAATAAGGGTTACCAGTTCCACCTGCAAATATTACAACTTTTTTCTTTTGCAAGTGTCTTAAAGCTTTTAAGTGATAGTAAGGTTCGCATACTTGATTTATGTATATTGCACTCATAACAACATTTTCTACTTCTAAAGCATCTAATACAGCTTTAAATGCTAAAGAGTTAAAAATTGTAGCTACCATTCCCATGTAATCAGCAGGTGCTCTTTTTATTGATAATTCTTCACAATATTTTCCTCTAAAAATATTGCCACCACCAATAACTATTCCTACTTCAACCCCAGAATCTTTTAATTCTTTGATTTGTTTACCGACTTCAAACATGACATCTTTATCTAGTACTTTACTAGATTTATTTTGACCCATCATAGCTTCGCCACTTAGTTTTACTAAAACGCGTTTATATTTCATAAGATTTCCTCCTATTAAAAAAAGACGCTCAAATAAATGAGCATCTATTTAATTATTTAACTTGGTTCATAACTTCTTCAGCAAAGTTATCTTCTCTTTTTTGTAATCCTTCACCAACTGCGTATCTTACAAATGTTTTAACTGTTGCACCATATTGACCAACATATTTTCCAACACTCATACTAGGATCTTTAACGAATGGTTGTTCTACTAAGCTGATTTCAGCTTTCCATTTATTAATTTTTCCTTCTAGGATCTTTGTTAAAGCAGCTTCAGGTTTTCCTTTTAATTTTTCGTCATTTTTAGCAGCTTCTGTTTGAATATGTAATTCTTTTTCAACTTCACTAGCAGGGATATCTGTAGTGTTAGTGTATAAAGGACTAGAAGCAGCAATGTGCATAGCAACATCTTTAGCAACATCAGCTTTATCTGTGTTAGCTAAAACACATAATGCGCCAATTTTACCACCCATGTGTAAATAACTACCAAAAACATCATTATCAGTTTTCTTAACTAAGTCAACTCTTCTTAAAGAAAGCTTTTCACCAATTGTTGCAGTATTTGATACGATTGCATCATTTACTGTAGCACCATTTAATGGAGCATTTAAAGCTTCTTCTAATGTAGTAGCTCTTGCTTTTAAAGCAGCAGCTGCAACATCATTTACAAAGTTAATAAATTTTTCATTTTTAGCAACGAAATCTGTTTCTGAGTTAATTTCACAAATTAATGCATAATTTCCATCAACAGCAATTGTTGTTAATCCTTCAGCAGCAATTCTATCTGCCTTTTTAGCAGCTTTAGCAATACCTTTTTCTCTTAACCAGTCAGTTGCACTATCGATATCACCATTGCATTCAACTAATGCTTTTTTGCAATCAAGCATTCCAGCACCAGTACGTTCACGTAAGTTTTTAATTAATTCAGTAGTTATCATTTAAATTAACCCTCCACTTTTTCGTTCTTTTCAGTTTTTTCTTCTTCTTTTAATGCATCATTCATAGTAACTTCGCCTTCAGCATCTGGAGTATAAGCTACAACTGGTTGTCCACCTTTAGCTTCTACTACTGCATCAGCCATAACTGTAACTAATAATTTAACAGCTTTAGTAGCATCATCGTTACCAGGAATTATATAATCAACATCATCTGGATCACTGTTTGTATCAACAATACCGAATACAGGAATATTTAATTTTCTTGCTTCTAATACAGCGTTGTGTTCAACACGAGGATCTACAACAAAGATAGCGTTAGGAACTTTTCTCATTTCTTTAATACCACCTAAGTTCTTTTCTAACTTTTCAGCTTCTCTTCTTAAATTTAAAACTTCAAGTTTAGGTAATACTTCAAATGTTCCATCTTCTTCCATCTTTTCAATGTCTTTTAATCTTTTAATACTCTTTTGAAGTGTTTTGAAGTTAGTCATTGTTCCACCTAACCATCTATTAGTTACATAGAAAGAACCACTTCTTAAAGCTTCTTCTCTAATTATTTCTTGAGATGTTCTTTTAGTACCAACGAATAATACTTTTCCACCATCTTCAACGATTTTCTTTAAAGCATTGTAAGCTTCTTCAATCTTAACTGCAGATTTTTCTAGATCGATAATATAAATACCATTTCTTGCAGTATAGATATATTTTTTCATTTTAGGATTCCAACGTCTTGTTTGATGTCCAAAATGAACTCCTGCTTCTAATAATTTTCTTGTAGTAATAACTGGAGCAGTTTCAGTTTGTACTACTGGCATACTTTCTTCACTCATTTAGTAAAGTCCTCCTTCTTTTGTTTTGCCTCCATTAAGTAACATTTTCCCACTTCTAATCCAGCACCATTGCCTAGAAGCACTAGAGAAAACTACTCTTAATGTGTGTATTTGGTTTTTAATAAACCTTGAGTATTGTATCATATAACAAATTATGTTTCAAGCCATAGTATTAACTTTTATTATAAATAAAAGATATAAATAAAAAAGCCTCTATTATTAGAGGCAAATATTATATGATTTTATAAACTATTTTTTTATCTTTTTTGACATCTTTTTATCATTTAATTCATTTTGAAATAAACTATTTGCTGCTAAAAAGTATAATATGTCTTCATGACCTGGATAGTTATCTACAGGAAGTTTGCTGCTATCTAGTAGGTTAACAAAATTTATTTTTTCTTCAAAATATTTATTATCTAATCCTTCTATAGTATATGGATTTTGAGCAACTTTTTCAGAATAGTAAATACCACCTTTATATGCTACAGAATCTGAGATAATAGTATTTGTAGTATCATCCATAGAAATGCTTCTTATTATGTTGTTTCTTTTTAATCTTAAATCAGCATAATTCCCATTTTCTCCTACTAAGCATTTTGCTTCATAGACTTTTTCATTTTTATTATTTAATGCAATAATTTGTGTAAGCATCCAATATTTTGAATATTCATCATATAATTTTTCTGAATTGTTGTGCACATATTCTCCTAAATCATGCACTGTGAATATATAAGTTAATCCATTTTTTTCAACTGTATATACTTTTTTATCATCTTTTTCTTTAATTAATTTCATATAACAACCTCTTTTCGTTAATAATTATATAACTGTTTTTTGATTTTAGCAAATATTATTTATTATGTGTATTTTACAAAATATGCACTAGGTAAAAGTTTAGTGCATATAATTTAGTGGTGATATATTTATGAATAAATTAGATGAATTTAAAGAATTTGTGAAGGATAAACCTTTTTTACAGGAAAAAGTTGATAAGAAAGAGACAACTTGGCAAAGCTTATATGAGACTTATGATTTATTTGGTAAAGATGCTGATGTTTTTAAAAATGACAGTGTTAGAGAAACAAGTTCTACTAATAAAACTAATAGTGAAAATAGTATATTAAAGATGTTAGAAGGAGTTAATTTGGATAAGATTAGTGAAAATTTGGAAGGAATGAAAAAAATATTAGGTGTACTAGGAGAATTTACTAAAAAAGAAGATCCAAAGGTTAGTAGGAGAACTACCAGTCATTCACCAAGGAGGTATGATGATTAATGAGAAGTAATATAGTTGCTATTTTAGATAAAGACCCTGATTATTGGAAATTTTTAAGGGAAAAACCTTATTGGCATCGAATTTTAAGTGTTCATAGTGAAAATATAAAAGAGTTCTTAGAAGATTATAAAATAACTAGAAGAAAAAGATTTATTGATAAGGTTGAGGATACATCAAATTTACTTACAATTGTTCAAGCAATGATGGAAGAATAACTTGTTATAATTTAGTAATTTATGTATAATTTTTTTGGTGAAATTATATGGAAAATACAGAAATATTAGCACTTGCCTATGAATTAAAAGAAAAAATAGAAAATAGCGAGTTATACAAAAATTTGAAAAATAATGAAAAAGCAATGATTGAAGATGAAGAATGCTTTAAGCTTTTATATTTATATCAAAATGTTCAAAATGAATATAATGAAGCTAAAAGATTTGAAAAGTATGGATCTGATGTAGAAAGTGTACAAAAAAGACTATTTGAAATTAAATATAAAGTTGATGAAAATGAACTAGTTAAAAAATATAATGAATCTTATAAATTAATGAAGAAGGAATTAAAAAATATAGAGAGAATTATGTTTAAAGACATAATCAAAGAAAGAAAAGAAATAGATATAATATAGAGAAAGATAAAAGACAATTCATAATTCTATTAGTTATGAATTTTTTTGTATTTAAGTTTACTTCACTAATAAATAATGTAGCTTGTAAAATAGAAGATAATCCAGAAAAAGATAGTAAGATGCATATTAGTAAAACTATATTTTTTAGAGAAATAGTTGAGTTTAATAAAGCTATTGTAGGCATAGAGAATTCTAGTAATCCTTGGAAAAAGTATGAGTAATCACTTTTTATTAAATTAGATATTATATTGCAAGGAATAGAAAATAATATTAAGATACCTAAAATATTCATTAATGTATTAAAGGAATAAGAAATAGAGTTTTTTATTTCTTTTATTAATACAAATTCTTTTAACTTGTTTTTTATGTTTATTTTAGTTTGTTTAAAAGATATATAATTACTTTCATTTTTTACTTTAAATGAAGATATATATAAAATAATAAATCCACTTAAATAGATACTTATAGCTAGTAGAGTTAATAATTTACTATTTAAATAAGAAGCTACTATTACAAATATAAAACTGAGTGAAGGAAAAAATATAGAGTTAACTAGCCTTTGCGCTTCCTCTTTTTCAATTTGATTTTCTTTTAATAATAAGGAAGTAAAGATAGCACTGCTAGGAAATCCATTAAGTATTCCTATAATTATGATGCTTGCTCCTTTACCACTTATTTTAAATAAAGGATAACTAATAAATTGTAAAAAATATGAAAATAGATCGATAATGCCAAGCTTTATTATGAGTTGATTTAATATTAAAAAAGGCAATAACGCAGGTAATATTGTTTTAGAAAAGGTTATTAATATATTCATTGTTGAATTATTTGTTTCTTTTATATTTAGCAATGAATAAAATATAAAGATTACAAATAAAAACATTATTAGTAATTTAGTTTTTTTCATACTTTCACCATTAAATTATATACATTAATAAATAAAAAAATTCTTTATATAGTTAAATGACCACACCAAAGTTAATTTTATACATACATTATAGTGAAAGAAGGAGGGATTATCCCATGAATCAAAATATGAATACAGGTTGTGGATGCCAAGGAGGATGTCCACCACTAGATCCAATCGTTATGCCTTGCAGAACATGCACTATTACTAGATGTTTCCCTATTGAACAACCAGTTATATGCCCAACTCATGTTCACAGAATTAATAGATATGTAGCAGTACCTCGTTATTATTCTACTAGTTCAACAAGTGAAGAAACAGTATGCCCTGGACAAGCTGCTCAAGGAATACCTAGCAACATTGGACAAAATACAAATATGAATAATACTAATTTTGGTATGTAATTTATATTTAAAATTCAACTTTCAAGGGCTTTTTAGCCCTTTTTTTAATTGATAATTCATTTTAAAAGAAATTATAATCTATTGTTAACAAAATAACTTTGAAAACAAGTTCTTTTTATAATAGATTTGAGTCTATTTTAAATTCGATAGTTAACTGCAAATTATTATAATTAAAATGAAGGAATTGATATGATATGAAAATTGATATTAATAAGTTATTTAAAGATGCTAATTATAGAGGAGAATGTTTAGTATTTTTGCGTAAAGAAAAAGGATATAAACAAAATGAACTTGCTAGAAAGATGAATATGAAACCTGGTACTTTATGGTCATGGGAAAAAGGCACAGTTGATTTTACTATGGGAAAGTTTGGTCAAGTTTTAGCAGCTTTGGATATAAATCTTTTAGAATATATAGATACAGATTATGTTACTACAGATGATGAGATTGAAATTAAAGTGTTTTGGAAATTTGTTAATACTTTAATGCAAAATAAGCAATGGATTAATAATGGTACAGGAATTGAAAATACTAAATTTGAAATGTGTAAAGAATTAGTTAAACTTGTTAGTGATTATGTTGATAAGATTTAATGATTAAAAATTTTTATTATGTTAATATTATTTTAGGAGGAATCTTGGAATGAAAATTAGCGTAAAAGATGATTTATATAAAAAGATAATTTCTTTGTTATGTTCGGTTATATGTTTGGCTTTAATGTCCCTAAAAGTTTTTAAATATAATGTTACGTCATCATATAGAGATACAGTTGTATCTACTAGTGAAGGTGTTTCTTTATATAATTTCCTTTTTAATAAGAATTTATTTTTGCTAGATTATAAAGTAAGTGAAATACAGAGTTTACTTAAATTTTCTTATGTAATTGTATGGATTAGTTTTATTTTATGTATTTTATCTTTAATAACATTAATTATAGGCTTAATTCTTAAGAAAAATTTATTTTGTAAAATAGGGAGTATATTATTAGTTTCGTCAATGATAATTCTTATGTTAACTAATTTTAGTAGTAAAACATCATATATTACTATTCGTAATTTGAGTGTTTATACGATTGTATACCTAATATCATTATTAATAAGTATAGCTTCGCTTTTTTCAACATTATCTCTTAAGAAAAAATAATTTTATAGCGCTAACAAAAAAAATCTTGTAAACTAAAATTAATATGATACAATACTAGTAGGTGATAAAGATGTTAGAGTATGAAATTTATGAAGAAACAAAAGAAATTATTGTAAAGGAAAATGGAGAAATGTTAGGGAAAATGTGTTATTCAATTGATAATTCAGTTGCTGTACTTGACTCAATTAAACTAACTGACAAATTTGAAGAAAATATGGGTGATACTCCTTTAGAATATTATTTTAATTTCTTTAAAACAGCAACAAAAGAGTTGAAACAGCCATTAGGGGTTTCTAGAGTTGTGTTAAAAGACTTTAATGCAATTAAAGAATTAGATAACTATGTTGTTGATGAAATGGAAATAAGAGGAAAAACTAAAGTAGGTATGAGATAGAAATTCCTAAACTAGCGCAAATTACAATTATGTATATTGGTGCTAGTTTTTTCTTTTTAAATAAATATAAAATTATAATAATTACAATAATTAATACTAAGGAAATGAGTGTAGTTAAATTTAAACTAAACTCATTTTTTATATTGTTAATAGAGCTTATATTAAAAAGACTACTTAAAGATATATTAAGAGTAGTTGCTAATATAAGACCTATTATTAAAGGCATTACAGTATTAATCACACTCTTAAAAAATCTATTATTTTTAGTTTTTTCAATTATATTAGCAAGCAATAATATTATTATGAAGGAAGGAAGCACTACTCCTAGAGTAGCAAATATAGATCCTAATATTCCACACTCTTCATAACCAACAAATGTAGCTATATTGACTGCAAAAGGTCCTGGAGTAGATTCACTAATAGCTATAAAATCAATGACTTCATCTGCGTTAACACATTCAAATTTGGTTGTTTCTTCTAAAATCATTGGAATCATGGCATATCCACCACCAAAAGTGAATAAACCAATTTTAAAGAAGGTAATAAATAATTTTAATAAACTAAGCATTTGTAGTCACCTTCTTACTAAATAAAAGTTCTCTTAAGATACCTATAACAATACCAATTATAATTATTAAAATAGCGTTTACTTTAAAGAAAAAATTTAAAATAAAAGAAGTAAGCAACAAGGAATAAAATAGGGCATTTTTATTTAATGATTTAGATAATTTAAAGATAGCTTCAATCATAAGTATTATAATAGCTGCTCTTATTCCTTCAAATGCATATTTAATTATTAAAGCATTTTGAAAATAATTAATAAATATAGAAACTAAAATTATGATGATTAAAGAAGGCGTTATTACTCCTAAAGTAGCAAATAAAGCTCCTAAAAATTTTCCTGTTTTATATCCAATAAAGGTAGAAGCGTTTATTGAAATAGGTCCAGGAGTAGATTCTGCAACAGCAATTATATTATTCATATCATTACTATCAACCCAATTATTTTTTTCAACACACTCTTTATGTATTAAAGAAATCATGGCATATCCACCACCAAAAGTAAATAACCCAATTTTAAAGAAAGTCCAAAATAATTTTAAATATTGTTTCATATATTTATCAACCTCTCATTTATTTTAAGTTTTTTCATAAAAAAATAAAATAATTCATTAAAAATAAAAATTTCTTTCTATAGATATTATAAAGGAGGAGATTTTATGAAAGTAATAATTATGGTGGCGATTTTTACAATTTGCTATGTTGTTTGTATGGATTTAGTTAATAAGTACATGAGTAATATAAATTTTGATAAAATTGAAAGTAATAATGAAACTATATCCTCATCTAACATATATTCTGTTAGTGTAAGTGGTAGTGTTGTAAATCCTGGAACATATACAGTCACTAAAGATTCGACGCTTGGCTATTTAATAACACTTGCAGGAGGATTAAAGGATAATGCAGATATAACATCATTTAATTCTAATACTATATTGACTAATGGCAATAGCTATTATATTCCTTATAAACGTGTGGATTCTAATGGTAATAGTAGCAAAATATCGCTTAATACAGCAACTCAAGCAGCTCTAGATACTTTGCCTGGTATTGGTAGTGTTTTCTCAAAAAGAATTATAGAGTACAGAACTATTAATGGGCCATTTAAAAGTATTGAAGAAGTTAAAAAAGTAAAAGGAATTGGAGATAACTTATTTGAATCTATAAAAGATTTGATTTGTTTGTAAGATGATTTATTTTTTACTAAATTTAATATTTATTAATTTATTTTTGTATTATAAAAATTATTTGTTTTTAGTGTTTTTATTTATTTCTATAATTATGTTTGCTAAAAGAAGCAATTTAAAGTTAGTGATTATAAGCATAGTTGGTATTTTAATGTTTTATACATGTAATTTAAATTATTATCATTATAATTTGAATAATACTTTTAGTAGTGAGTGTCTTGTTATAGAAAAGAAAGATAAATATAGTATTGTAGAAAGTAATAATAAAAAATATTTAATATATAATGATGATTTTGAATTTTATAAAAATAGTGAGTTATATATAGAGGGGTATTTAGAGAGAATAGACAACACTTATAATTATTTTTATAAATATTTAAATAAACAAGGAATTATATATAAGATTAATTATGATAAGTTAGATATTATTAATAATTCTAATAGTTTAAATGAAAAAATAGTTAATAAATTATTAAGTAAGAAAAAGGAATCAACAAAAAGTATATTAAAACTAATTTTATTTAATGTAAAAGAAGAAAATAATAAAGAATTTTATAATACATTTTCTATTTATTCTTTGACTTATTTAATTGCAGTTTCAGGATTTCATATTAGAATCCTTTTAGCTTTTTTTAAGAAACTTTTTAAAAAGGAATTTATTGGTTATTCATTTGTAGTCTTTTATTTATATTTATTAGATTTTAGTATTTCTAGTTATAGAGCGTTTCTTTATTATATTTTTAAAAAAATAAATAAAAAATTAGATTTTGATTTATCTAACAATGATTTGCTTAGTTTAATTGGAAGTGTATTTATTTTTATAAATCCTAGTATTATGTTTTCATATAGTTTTATATTTTCTTTTTTAACTACTTTTGTATTAGAGATATTCTTACTATATCCTAAAAATAAAATGTTAATATCATTTTATATTTATTTAGTTAATATACCGCTTATATTATTAAGTAATTATAAACTAAATATTTCTACGCTTTTACTTTCTAGTATTTTGAGCTTACCTGTTTCTTTCTTATATTTATTTTCATTCATTTATTTATTTTTAGATAAATTTTACCTTTTATATGAAATTGTCATTAAGTTATTTTTTAAAGCATTTAGTTTATTAAATAAGTTTAATTTAGTTTTAATATTTGGAAAACCTAGTTCTATTTTTATTATTTTATATTACTTATTTCTTTTATGTTATTTTATTTTTAAAGAGAGAAAATTAAAGCAAAAATTTATTTATCTTTTTATATGTTTTAATTTACTTACTTATCAATACTTTAAACCAATAATAAACTGTAATGAGCTATTGTATTTTATTAATGTTAATCAAGGTGACTGTACAGCTTTTTTTATTCCACATAGTAAAAGTGTGGTGCTTGTTGATACAGGTGGTAGTAAATATAAGGATATTGCTACAAGTGAAGTGATTCCTTTCTTAGAAAGTAAAGGAATAAATAAAATTAATAAAGTTATTATTACCCATGATGATTATGATCATAATGGAGCATTAAATAGTTTGATTAAGAACTTTAAGGTTGATGAGGTAATTAATAATTCTTTAATAAAAGAAATAAATATAGGGAATAAAATATTTAAAAATTTAAATGTAAGTGATAGAAGAGATAATGATGGTAGTATTGTTCTTTTAGGAGAGTATGCTGGGTATAAAGTGTTGCTTATGGGAGACGCTAGTAAAAAAGTGGAAAAAAGCATAATAAATGAAGTTAAAAATGTAGATATTATTAAGGCTGGACATCATGGCTCTAATACTTCTAGTGACTTAGAATTTCTTAAAAATATTAATGGAAAAATAGCTATTATTAGTGTTGGAATTAATAATTCATATGGGCATCCTAGTGAAGAAACACTTAGTAATCTTAAAGAAGCAAATTATTATATATTTAGGACTGATGAGAACAACGATATTGGATTCGGAAAAAATATATTTAATATTAGATTTATAGATTATTTTAAGTAGTGTGTTATAATTTAAGAGGTGAATGAAATGTTATATTTAGTATTTGGTGAGCAAGAATTAATGATTAATAAATTAGTAGATAAATTAGCAAAAGAGACTTTAAATGAGGTTGATGATTTTAATTTTGTTGTTTTTGATGCATATAAAACACCTTTATATGAAATTGTTAATGATGCTTTAACATTACCATTTATGGCAGATAAAAAAATGATTGTTATTAGAAATAGTTATTTTTTAACTAATGAAAATCCTAAATTAGAATTTGAACAATCATTTAATGAACTAGAAGAATATTTAGATAATCAAAATGATGGTGTTACTATGGTATTTACAGTAGTGACATCAAAACTTGATGATAAGAAACCATTAGTAAAAAAAATAAAAGAAAAGTCTAAGGCTTTTGCGCTAGATAATGTTAGTAAAAAGGATTTGCCTAGAGTGGTTAAGCAAATGTTTGATAAAAAAGATATAAGTATTAGTAGTGATGCACTTAATGAATTTATTAATAGATGTGGGGATGATATGTATCTTATTTCTAATGAAATAGATAAGTTGTCTTGTTATAAGAAAGAACTTGATTTAAAAGATATTTATTTGATGGTTCCTAAAAAATTAGAAGATAATGTTTTTGAAATGATTGACGCTATTTTTAATAAAAAAGAAGATAAAGCATTTAAAATATATTATGATTTAAAGGCTACTAATAGCGAACCTATTAATCTTATTTCACTTGTAGCAAGTCAAGTTAGATTTTTATATCAAGTAATGGTTTTAAAGGATAAAGGTTACAGTGAAGCAAATATAGCAAACGAATTATCTTGCCATCCATATAGAGTAAAATTAGCACTTGAAAAGGTTTATCATTTAAATAAAATGGATTTAACTGATTTACTTGAAGATTTATCTAGTTTAGACATTAAAATTAAAAGTGGAGAGATTGATCGTTTTATTGGCTTTGAATTATTTTTATTAAATGCATGTCATTAATGAATAGTTATTTTTCTTTTTACTCATAATAATTATGGGTGAAAGAAATGAAAGAAATAGATTTATCTAAATATGCTCCTAGAACAGATTTAGCAGATGAAATTGTTACTTCAAGTAAAGATACAAAGGAATATAGTGTGACTAATAAAACATATCATGATGTTAATATTAGCTATATTACCATTCATAAGGATAATAATTCCTTTAATAAGAAAAAAGGAGATTATATTTCAATAGAATTTAGTAATGTTGAAGATCAAAAAAATAGAGATATAATTAAAGAAGTGTTAGTTGATAATTTAAAACAACTTATTAGTAAATATAAACTTAGTAGTAACGCTAAGGTTTTAATTGTAGGCTTAGGAAATGAAAGCTTTATGGCAGATGCTTTAGGTCCTATGAGTGCAAAAGAAATAATAGTAACTAATCATATATTTGAATTAGATCCTTCTAGCATAAAAGAAGGAACAAAATGTGTATCTTTATTAGTGCCTGGAGTAATGGGACAAACTGGATTAGAAACCGCAGATATTGTTAAATCAGTAACAGATTTTTATAAACCGGATTTAATTATTTTTATAGATGCTTTAGCTTCTAGAAGTATAGCTAGAGTTAATAGAGTAATACAGGTATGTGATGCTGGGATTGAACCTGGTAGTGGCATTGGCAATAATAGAAAACCAATGGATAAAGAATATTTAAATGCTCCTTGTATTGCTATTGGTGTTGCTACAGTTGTTGGAGCTAGTAGTATAGTTGATGAAACAATAGGAATTATTGAAAAGATGTATGGAGATATTCCTTTAAATCATTCAATATTTAAAGATAGAAATAGATATCAAGTAATTGCAGATGTTCTTGAAGAAAAAGGATTAAATATGGTAGTTACTCCTAAACAAATTGATGAAGATGTTAAAAATATTTCATATATAATAGGTAATTCAATTAATGAATCTTTGCATAATGAAAGCTATTATTTATAAATAAATTATAGTTCGACATATTTTTCTTTTTATTATGTATATAGTACTAGTAGAAAAGGAGAAGATAAATGGGAAGGATTCTAATAGAAAGCGGTATAGTTATTTTATTAGTATTAATTGGTATTTCTGTTTTTATTCCTGATAGAGGAAATAGTGTGGAGAATGTTATAGTAGAGTTTGAAAACTCTGTAGAGACTGGCGAAATTATAGAAGATGGGAAATTAGAAAATGTTGAAATTAGTGAAGAGGATAATTCTACTTTTATAGCAAAAGTTAACAGTAAAATTGCTAATACTATAGTTAATGGTCTTAATAGTGTTTTTTATCTAGGTTTAAAAATAATAAGAATAATAGTTAATTAGGAATATTTTGATATTCCTTTTTACTATTGTTTGCTAGTAAGATATTATCTTGATTTGTTGTTTTTTATTTTGTATAATATTAGTAGGTGATTAATATGAAATACGATTTAGAGACAATTAGAAGAAGAGGTTATGAGTACATTATACCAGGCAGAAAAAAAGAGAGGGATGATTTGTGTGATCATCATATTCATAGTGCAGATTTAAGCTTACTTAATCAAGTTGTGGATATAATGGAAAAATTAAATTCTGAAGAAGTTTCTTATGAAACTATTACAGAAGAAGCAGAAAAAGAAATTGCTCATAGTGGTGCTTCTTGGGGATGGACTGTTAAAAATGTTGCTTACTTTAATGAACATGGAGTTGATTATGCAATAGAAGGCTCAGGTCTTTTCACTACTAGAAGTGCTATAAAGCAATTGTTAGAAATACAAAAAGAAAATGAAAAATTAATGAATAAACCAAAAAGGTAGTATTACCTTTTTATTTTTGCATTGATATAGTTAACTTTATATGTTAATATTTTTGTAGTAGAGGTGTGTACAATGAAAACAAATAATCAATTTTTATTAGATTTATTGAGTTTTAAAATAGATAGTAATAAAAAAATGATAAATGAAATAAAAAATTCATTGGATAGCGCTAATGAAGATGAAAAATTAATATATAAACATAAAATGGATAATAAATTAGAAGAGATAGATTATTTAAATGAAATGTTTAGTATTATTTCTAAGGAACCTGATGGAATAAAATATTTAAAAGGGTGTATTAATTATTATAAAAAAGCAGATAATTATATTGTGTATATAAGCAAAATTGATGTTTTAAAAGGGCTAATTAAAGAATATAAGCAGGAATATAGAAAAGATTATAAAAGTTTAAAAAATTTGCAAATTGATGGTAAATTTGATAATGAAATATTTTGTAATATAATAAAAAATAAAATTGTTAGATATACTAATTGTAATAGAGTTACTAGGAAAAAATATGGCCATTTAACAGCTTTTTTAAATGAATTGCTTATAGAGATGCAAAATGCTAAAGACCCTTTAAAAACGCTTAATAATAAATTGAAATTATATGAAAAATATGAAAAAACAGAATATATAGTTATAAATTGTAAAAATATTAGTAAAGCAAAAATAATAAAAGATTTGTTAAAAGAGTATGATGAATATATTAAAAAAACTAAAAGGTGTATATAATACACTTTTTATTTTATAAATTATTTATTTACAAAATTAATTTTTATATAATAATTATTGGTGATTATAATGGATAAGAAAAATCTTAAAATAGTTTATATGGGCACTACAGAGTTTTCAAGTGCTATTTTAAAAAGTTTAATAAATGATGGATGGAATATTATAGGATTAGTTTGTCAAGCTGATAAGCCAGTTGGTAGAAAAAGAGAGTTAGAGTATCCAGCTACTAAAAAAGTTGCACTAGATAATAATATAGATGTTTTTCAACCTTTAAATATAAGAGTTGATAACGAATGGATAAAAGAAAAAAATCCTGATTTAATTATTACTTGTGCATATGGGCAAATTGTACCTCAAACCGTATTAGATGTACCTAAATATAAATGCATTAATGTACACGGATCTTTATTACCTAAGCTTAGAGGAGCAGCGCCTATTCAATATTCTATTTTAAAAGATTATAAAACAACAGGTATTACAATTATGGAAATGGTTAAAAAGATGGATGCTGGTGATATGTTTGCTAAGGCAGAAATTAATATTGAAAATGATGATACCAGTGATTCTTTATTTAAAAAATTAGAAACTGTTGCAAGTGATTTATTAATAAAAATGTTACCTGACTATATAGAGGGTAAAATAAAAGGTATTCCTCAAAATGAAGATGAAGTTACATTTGCTCCTTCAATTAAAAGAGAGGAAGAAATAATTGATTGGAATGACACTAGTAGAAATATTTATAATAAAATAAGAGCTTTCAATAGTGTTCCTGGTGCATATTCTATTTTAAATGGTGTTAGTGTTAAAATCTGGAATAGTGAAGAGATGAATAAAAAGTATAATGGAGAAAATGGAGAAATCGTAGAGGTTTTAAAAGATAAAATTGTTGTTAAGGTTAGTGATGGCGCAATAGGAATAAAAGAATTGCAAGTTGCTGGTAAAAAAAGAATGTTAGCAAGAGATTTTATAAATGGTAATAAAGATTTAAAGGGGAAGATATTTCATGAATAAAGAAGATTACAATAATAAGATAATTGATGATGCAGTAGAAATACTTAATGATGATGGTGTGATTATAGTACCTACAGATACTGTGTATGGTTTAGCAGTTAGTAGCAAAAGTGAAGCTGCAATTAACAAAATATATAGTATAAAAAATAGGAATTTTGATAAAAGATTACCAATAGTAGTAGATACATATGAAAGATTAATGAATATTTGTGAAATAAATAAAGATACTTTAAAAAAATTGCAACCTTTTTATCCTGGAAAAGTAACTCTTGTTTTAAAAAAGAAAAATAGTGAAGAAACAGTTGCAGTTAGAATGATTAATAATGAAATAATAAATAAAATTATTGAAAAATTAGATTGCCCTTTATGTCTTACTAGTGCGAATATTTCAAATAAAGAAACTAGTGATGATATTATGAAAATTATAGATGAATTTGATGGTATGGCAGACATGGTAATTATGGGAAATAAAACTAGTAAAGTTTGCTCTACAATTATTGATTTAACAAAAGATAATGTAAAATTATTAAGAGAAGGTGCAGTGCCTTTTGAAAGCATAAAAGAGGTTTTAAAGTAGGAGATAACATGATTAATATTGATGAGGAAAAAAGAGCTAAAGATACAATTAAAATAATTGAAAGTAAAGTTAGTGAAAATAAAAAGTTAATGGAAGAAAAAACTAAGTCTATTAATGATACTTTTAATAGTTTTTTTAATTCTAAAGATGGCTCTGGGTTAGATCTAACTGGTACTCAGATGATGAACTCTATTAATTATGATAGATCTATAAATAATATTGCTGATAGGCAATTAAATAGATATTTGATGATGCTTAAAAAACCATATTTTGGAAGAATAGATTTTGAAAATGAATGGGGTGAACTACCTTATTATTTTGGAATAGAATCTTTAATATATGATAATGAAGTTATTGTTAATGACTGGAGGAGCCCTATAGCAAATTTATATTATGAGGGTGTGTTTGGCAAAGCTAGTTATGAATCTCCAAAAGGAATAGTTAATGGAAATATTACCTTAAAAAGACAATATAAGTTTGGAAATGGTAAGTTAGAGACTTATGTAGATACAGGAATGAATATAAGTGATGAACTTTTAATTGATGTTTTGGGTAAGAATAATGATGTAGTTATGAAAAACATTGTTAGTACAATCCAAAAAGAGCAAAATCAAGCTATTAGGCATGATAGCGATGATGATTTGTTAGTTCTTGGTGTAGCAGGTAGTGGTAAAACATCTATTGCTCTTCATCGTATTGCTTATTTAGTGTATAAAGATTCTGTTAAATATGATGCTAGTAAAGTATGTTTTGTTACTCCTAATGAAGTCTTTTTTAAATATATTGATAATGTTTTACCAGAACTTGGTGAGAGTAATACTACTAATCTTACATTAAATGAAATAGCTAGAACTATTATGAAGATGGATTTATATAAAAATAAGATAAGAGTAGAAAATAAGATTGATTATATAGAGAAAGTTATTAATGGTAGTAAAGAATTTGATTTTGATGAAACTTTTAAATTATTAAATGAATTTTTAGAGAGAAAAATGGAAAGTTTATTTAATGATAAGTTAGGATTAAAGATAGGAACTTTGTCTTTTAGAAGTGAAATATTTCATAAATTATATTTTGAAAAGTTTATAAGAAGAGATTATTATGAAAGAAAAAAATTTATAAAAGAGTATTTAAAAGATAGAATTAGTAATGATAGGAAAATAACAAAGAGTGTTGTAGATATAATTGATACTTTTGTTAATAAATTATTGCCTGATGTTAACTATTTTGAAGTCTATGATGAATTTTTAAAGAGTATTAATTATACTGGTGAAGTTATTCATAAAAGAATAATAGGATATGAGCATATTTTCTTTTTATGTTATATAAAAATATATTTTAGAAAATGTAAACTTTTTGAAAAATATAACCATTTATTAATTGATGAATATCAGGATTTGAATATTGTTGAGAGAAATGTTATTCAAAGAATATTTAATTGTAATAAAACATATGTAGGAGATTTGAATCAAAAGTTATTTGAACAAAATTATGATAATTTTCTTAAAGAATTTAAAGTTATTGAATTAAATAATTCTTATAGATCAACACTAGAAATATTTAATTTCTTACAAAATGTTATTAAAAGTAAGGGTGTTAACGGGGTAAAGAGACATGGTAAAGAAGTTAATATTAAAGTATTTAATGATGATAAAAAAGAATTAGAATATTTAAAAAAGTGTATTAAAGAGTATAAGGGAAAAAGCATGGCTGTTATTTGTAAAAGTAAAAGAATGGCTAATAAATTATATTTATCTTTAAAAGAATTTGATAATGTTAGTTTCTTGGATATTAAAGGAAAAGAGATTAAAAGAGGAGTAGTTGTTAGTGGAGTTAGTCTTATTAAAGGATTAGAATTTGATAAGGTTATTGTTTATGATGCAAGTGAGAAAAATTATAATAAAGAAATAGAACGTAATTATTTTTATATTGCTTGTAGTAGGGCTATTAATGAGTTAGAAATAGTAAGTTCAGGTAATATTACAAAATTTATAGGTGAAGAGTATGAAAAAAATATTAAATAACAACTCTTTAAAAATTATTGCTGTATTATCTATGTTATTAGATCATATAGCGTACTTGTTTATTAAAACAAATAATTTTTTGTATTATATTTTTAGAATAATAGGAAGAATATGCGCACCTATTATGTTTTTTGGTATAGCAAATGGATATAAATATACAAGTAATAAGAAGAAGTATGGACTTAGATTATTAACATTTGCTTTAATTTCTCAAATCCCTTATTCTTTGTTTATAAGTGGTAAAATATTTTTATTTAGTAATTATAATGTAATATTTACTTTGTTTTTATCTTTTTTAACTATTTTGATATTTGATAAATGTGATAAAAAACTTATTAAATATAGTCTTATGTTTTTATGTCTTATACTAAGTTATTTCTGTGATTGGGGAGTAATAGGCATTCTTATTAGCTTAGTATTCTATCTTATAAATGAAAGAAAGTATGCTTATACTGTCTATGCTCTTTTGTGTATCAGTTATATTACAATTAATACTTTAATATATAAAAATATAGTTTGGTTAATAGTAAATATTGGACTATTTTTACCAATGTTATTTATATCTTTGTATAGTGACAAGAAAGGTAAATATAATTTGAAATATTTATTTTATACTTTTTATCCAATTCATTTATTAGTTTTATATTTTATTTTTAAATTAGTATAAGTATCAAATATTCATTCTTACAAATAATAATAAAGAATGGGGAATGAATATGAATAAGCAAAGATTTAATGATATTGTAAAAAAAACAGAAAATAAGAAAGATAAGTTAGGGAGAGCTGTTATTGCTTTTATTAGTGGAGGAATAGTGGCTATTATAGGGCAAGGATTTTATGATTTGTATACACTAGCATTGAAAGTAGAAGCAAAGGATGCCATTTCATTAATGCTTGTTTCTATTATTTTTATTACAGCATTATTAACTGGTTTTGGTGTGTTTGATAAAATAGCTCAAAAAACAGGTGCAGGTACATTTATACCTATATCTGGATTTGCTAACTCTTTAACTTCAAGTGCATTAGAGAGTAAAAGTGAAGGGTTAATTTATGGTATAGGTTCTAACATGTTTAAGTTAGCAGGGAGTGTTATTACTTATGGAATAGTTAGTGCATACATTTTAGGTATCATAAGATATATTGTTTATATTTTAGGAGGCACTTTATAATGTTTAATTCACTTATTTTTAAAGATGTTTATGTAAGAGGAAGCGCTACTATTGCAGGTCCTATTGAAAAGGAAGGTCCTTTAGGTAAATATTTTGATAATACTTATAAAGATTTATATTGTGAGTGTAAGACTTTTGAGCAAGCAGAACAAAAGATGTTAAAAGAGGCAGTAGATACTGTTTTTAAAAAGACTAAATTATATGAAAAAGACATTGATATTATGTTTGGAGGAGATTTGTTAAATCAAATTACTTCATGTTCTTATGTTTCTCGTGATTATAAAATACCACTTATTGGGACATTTGGCGCTTGTTCATCATCTATGTTAACTTTAGCACTTGCATCAAGTTATGTTAATGCAGGATATGCTTCAAGAGCAATGGCTTTTACTTCATCTCATAACGCTACTGCTGAAAGACAATATAGATATCCAACAGAATATGGAGTGCAAAAGCCAGAAACTACTACATATACCGCAACTGGTGCTGGAGCTATAATAGTAAGTAATGAAAAAAGTGATATTATGGTCACTAGTGCTACTATTGGTGAAGTTGTGGATTATGAATTTAATGATGCTAATAACATGGGAGTTGCAATGGCACCTGCTGCTTATAAGACAATGAGTCAACATTTTAAAGATTTAAATAGGGATCCTTCTTATTATGATTTAATTTTAACTGGAGATTTATCTACTTATGGGAAAAAAGTAATAATTGAATTATTTAAAAAAGATAATATTGAATTAAAGAATTATGATGATTGTGGATTAATTTTATTTGATACAAAAAATCAAAAAGTATTTGCAGGAGGAAGTGGATGTGCTTGTTGTGCTTTAACTAGTTATAGCTATATTTTAGATAAAATGCATAAAAAAGAGTTAAAAAGAGTTTTAATAATTGCTACAGGAGCTTTGCTTTCACCTACATTAATACAACAAAAAGAAACTATACCATGTATTGCACATGCAGTCAGTTTGGAGGTGTGCGAATGAGTTATTTACTATCATTTTTAGTTTGTGGAACAATTTGCATGATTGGACAAATAATTTATGACAACACTAAACTTACACCAGGGCATATTACTAGTTTATTTGTTGTTATTGGAGCATGTTTAGATTTATTTGGTATATATGATGAGTTATTAAAAGTTTCTAAGGTTGGAGCAAGTTTACCTATTACTAGTTTTGGGCATTCTTTAATGCACGCTGCTAATGAATCTATGATAAATGGAAAGGGAATACTAGGGGTTGCATCAGGCTTGTTTGATATGACAGCTACAGGTATTACTAGTGCTATTTTATTTGCTTTTTTAGTAGCAGTAATTTTTAAACCTAAATCATGAACTACTATAATGATATAGATAGAAAACTTGCTAAATTATTAAATATTGATACCAATTTTGATGTTATAAGAAGAGTTGTTAATAAAGATAATAAAATAATATTATACTTTTTATCTAGTTTAGCAAATTCAGAGAGAATAAATGAAATGAATGTTTCACTTATGCTTATGAGTAATAAAAAATATATAGAAGAGCAGATTAGCAGTGGATCTATTGAATTACAAGAAGATCTTTATAAGGCTTTTTTAGCTGTTAGTAGTGGAATGAGCGTTTTGCTTTGTGATGAAAAAATATATGTTGTAGAGACTAGAAGCTATCCTAGTAGAAGTATAGATGAACCAGATACAGAAAAGACAATTAGAGGAAGTAAAGATGGTTTTAATGAAAATATTATTACAAATGTAGGACTTCTTAGGAGAAGAATTAGAAGTGAAAACTTTAGATGTGAAATATTTAAAGTAGGTGAAAATTCAAAAACTGATGTAGTTGTAGCTTATATGGATAATAGGGTTAATAAAAGTAGTTTAAAGAAAATTATTGAAAAAATTACCACTACTAAAATAGATGGATTAGTTATGTCAGATAGAGCACTTGAAGAAAAAATCTTTAAGCAAAACTTTAATCCATTTCCTCTTGTAAGATATAGTGAAAGACCAGATATAGTAGCAGCGCATCTTTTAAAGGGACATATTGCTATTATTGTTGATACTTCATCAAGCGTTATAATTACTCCGACTACATTATTTGAGCATACAAAGCATATAGAGGAATATAGGCAAGTTCCTAGTATTGGTACTTTTATAAGATTACTTAGATATTTTGCCATTTTGATATCGGTGTTTCTAGTTCCTTTATGGATGCTTACTTTGAATAATGATACATTCACTAGTAATATCTTTGTTAAGTTAAGTAATGAATCACCAATACCAGTATTACTTCAGATAATAATAGTAGAGTTAGTTATAGAGTTACTTAGAATAGCAACTATTCATACACCAAATCATTTATCTAGTGCGATGGGGTTAATAGCTACTTTAATTTTGGGGCAGATGGCGGTTGATATAGGTTTGTTTCAATCAGAAATATTATTATATTGTTCTATTTCTTCAATTGGAGGATTTGCTACTCCTTCATATGAATTATCTTTAGCTAATAAAATAGTTAAATTATTATTAATATTAATGGTTGGGTTATTTGGATCAGTTGGATTTTTAATAGGTTTTACATTGCTTATTGTATTATTAGGTGCAATAAAAACATATGGTATGCCTTATTTATACCCACTTCTTCCTTTTAACTTTAAGCAATTTATGAAAATATTATTTAGACCAACAGTTAATTAATCTTTATTTATTTCTTCTAGATTATATGTTCTTTCTATTTTTGATAATTTTAAATAATTGTCTACTAGAGCTTTTTCATAATTTCCGCTAGTAGCGTATTCATATAATTTTTCTTTTCTTATTCCCTGTGGCATATAAGCAATTTTTACCCATGCATCACTTTTGTCATATGGGTATTTTTGATTATCTTTTAATCCAACTGGAGTTAAATGTAAATAATCAGGCATGTCTAGAGGCTTTTGTTTGTATAAATCTAATGCTTTGTTAATAGATAAACATGCACTTTTTGATTTTGGAGATAGTGTTAAGTCGATAACGGCAAATGAAAGAGGAATAACAGCTTCTGGGAATCCTACTTTTTTAGCAGTTTCTATAGCATTATAAGCACGATCTACAGCATTAGGATTAGCTAGGCCTATATCTTCATAAGCAGTTACTAGTAATCTTCTTTCAATAGAAGTTAAATCTTCAGCCTCACATAATCTAGCGAGATAAAATAGTGCAGCATTTACATCACTACCTCTTATTGATTTTTGAAAAGCACTTAGAGTGTTATAATAGCCATCTTCGTTTTTATCAAACATATAATTAGGTATTCTTACATTTCTTTTTAAGTCATCAATAGTTATTGTATTATTTTTGCATGTTATAGAAAGTACTTCTAGATTATTTAAAGCAAATCTTACATCTCCATTGCTCTTACTAGCAAGGATATCTAATACTTCATCATCACATGAATAAATGTTATTTAATCCTTTTTCACTTACTAAGGCATTTTTTAATATTTTTACGATAGCATCTTTATTTAATGGTTTTATTTCTAATATATGACATCTAGACCTAATTGCTGGGTTAATTGCATGGTATGGGTTAGCCGTAGTTGCACCAATTAAAGTTATTATTCCACTTTCAATATAAGATAAAAGATAATCTTGTTTATCTTTATTCAAACGATGTACTTCATCAATTATTACTACTAAATGTCCATACATTTTTGCTTCTTCAATTACAATTTCCATATCTTTTTTGTTAGAAGTTGTTGCATTAAGAAATCTATAATGTAAATTTAAACTGTTTGCTATTATAGTAGCAAGTGTTGTTTTTCCACATCCTGGATTACCATAAAAAATCATTGAAAAAATAGTTTTGCTTTCAATGCATTTTCTTATAAAACCAAATTCATCTGTTAAGTGTTCTTGCCCATATACTTCATCTAAAGTTGTAGGTCTTAATCTATATGCTAAAGGTTCTTTAATCATAAATTCACATCCAATCATATATATTATAATTGTAAAGTTTGAAATAGTCATTTATTTATTGAAAATAAATTTGATTGTAGTAAACTTATTTTAGGTGATTATTGTGAGGGTTGTACTTCAGGTTGTAAATAAAGCTAGTGTAGAAGTTAGTAGTAAAATAGTTGGAAAGATTAATAAGGGATATCTTTTATTAGTTGGTATTTTTGAAAATGATAGTGAAGAAGATGTAATTAAAATGGCTGATAAAATATGTAAGTTAAGAGTTTTTAAAGATGAGAATGATAAAACCAATTTATCACTAAAAGATGTAAATGGTGAAATTTTATCGGTATCACAATTTACTTTGTGTGCTGACACTAGTAGTAATAGACCAGGATTTTCTAATGCAGCTAAAAAAGATAAAGCCATATATTTGTATGAATTATTTAATAAAAAAATGATGGAAAATGGATTTAATGTATCTACTGGAATTTTTGGGGCAGACATGAAAGTTTGCTTGGTTAATGATGGCCCATTTACATTAGTTTTATAAAATAATATACGAAAATTACGCTCTATGAAAAAATATAGTTGAAATTTTGCTAGTAAATGTTATAATTATGATAGAAAAATTATGTGAGGTGTTTATTATGAAAAACGAACAAAAGTCAAAAAAGAAAATGTCATTTATGCCTACACTAATTACTTTTTTAGTATTAGGTGTTGCATCTTTAGTGTCATATCTAGTCAGTGGTGATATAACAATTTTGGATGATAGTGTAATTGCTACTGTAGGAGTTAGTGGCTTAGTTGGTGGTGGACAACTTGGTAAATTATTAATAGATAAATTAAAAGCAAGAAAAGCTAACTCTGAAAATGTTCAAAAATCTAAACAAAGAACTAAAGATCTTGTGCCTGTTAGAGAGAAAGAGCGTACAAAAGACGACAAATACGCTACAAATGAAAGTATTCCATTTTCAGAAGTATCACCTTTGGATGATGTTAAGGTTGTAACTACAAAAAAAGAAGAAGAAACTAAAAAACGTGCTAAATAAGATTAATAGGAGGTCGATATTATGGGAACTATACTTTTAATAGGAATTGCTGGATTATTTGTTGTAGGTATTCTAGGAGGAACAGTGACATCTGCATTAACAAAAAATAAAACTAATACTACAGCAGAAACTGTAAAAACTTCAGAAAAAGAAGAAACTGAAGAGCACACAAGGTCTAGAGAAAAAGAAAGAGAAGCAGTAAAAACTGAGGATAAAGATAAAGTAGTTGAAGAGACTCCAGTTGAAACAGTTGCTACTAAAACCGTTGAACAATATGTTAAAGAAAAAATGAGTGAGCCAGGTATTAAGAAATTAGTAGGAAAAAATAAAGAAAAAGCAACTTATTTATCTGCTATTTTAACAAATGCTGCAACAAAACAATTTAAAAACGGCAAGAGCGTTGAAGACTTAATGAATAATGAAAACTTTAATACTAAAATTATTCCTTCTATATGTACAAAGATTGATAAATTCTTAAGTGTTAAATCATTAACTGAAGAAAAATTAGATAAATTTTTTGGAATAGAAGAGTCAAATATTACTACTCAACTTGCATCAATAAAGAAAAAATTGCGTGTATTAGAAAAACAACTATTAGAAAATAAGTCATCATTTATGGATGATGCAGAAATGTATGAAGCAGGTTTAGATGAAAGTATTTCAAATATTAGCGTTAATAGTCATATGAGCTATGTTATGGAAACTATTGAAGGATTAAAGAAAAATAGTAAAAAACTAAATGATAAAATGAAAAATATTGAAACTAAACTAGAAGAACATGATTATGATTTGAAGATGCTAGAAAAATTGAATTTAGTTGATTTAAAAGATAAAGTTGAAGATTTGGAAAAAAGTGGATTAACTGAATCTGATATAGTTACAGTGTTTGTACATTGTATTGATAAATATGTTGAGTCAGCAGAATTTAAGAAAATTGTGGAAGAAGTTGCAAAGAATACACAAACTAAGGTTACATATAGAATAACACCTACAGCTAAATCTAAAATAGTTGCTGAAATATATAATACAATAATTAATGAAGGAACTATTGATGATAAAACATTAAAAGATACTGTTAGTGGAGTAGTTAAAGATATAATAGAAAATAAATTACAAGTTAAAAATGTAAAATAGTAGGGTATCATATAATATGCTAGTGATTACTTTGATTCTTGTATCTACATTGGCTTTTATTGCTTTATTATATTTTAGTACTAAAGCAATTAAGTCAAAGGCTACAAAAACAAAACTTAATATAGAACGAACTACTATAATTAAGGATAGTAAAGAATTGAACTTAAATAAAAATCAGATTATTGAAGAAAAAATAGACGAAAATTTTATATCTATAGATAGAATAAATAGTATAAAAGAAAAATTTAAATCTACCCAAAATCCTGAAATAAGCATAAAAAAATCTACAAAAGAAGATGTAGAAAAATTTTACAAAAGTCAATCTGATACTATTGATGATGATAGAAAAATACAAAAATAAAGAACGATTTAATCGTTCTTTTTTTATATTTAATTTGTTTTTAATATAAACTTTATAAGTTTTATATAGTCCTAATCATTGTGATATTTAATAAATTGCTATTTTATTCAAATTTGCACTTAATTAATAAGTCTTGAATATTATTGAATACTGTGCATAATGCAAGCCCATCAACAAATATATGACTAACTGTTATATTTAAATCTATATAGTATTCATTGTTTATTTGGTGATATTTTCCCCAACAAATTCTAGGAACGCTTGATGAGTGTATGTCATCTGGTATTGGGTGTGTCATACTAGCAAAGTCTAGCCAAGGTAAACATGTAATATAATAATCATTGTATTTATTATTAGAATTATATGATTCATTAGATAATTTAGTTAAATGCTTTGTTTTTTCAATATACTTCTTAGCTAATTTATAGAATTCTTTGTAATCTTCTATAAATTCATGTCTTACATTTTCAAATGATCCACAATCA